>CAYPBW010000059.1:0-16044 GCA_964409055.1 uncultured Chitinophaga sp.
GGCCTTGTTTTTATTTTGATCTTATACGTCACCATGGTTTACGGCCCCATCGCTGCATTCCTGGTGGAAATGTTCCCTACTAAAATCCGTTATACCAGTATGAGCCTTCCTTACCATATTGGCAATGGTGTATTTGGTGGTTTAGTTCCTTTTATCGGCCTACTGCTCACCACCACATACCCGGCCGACCCGCTGGTGGGCCTTTGGTACCCAATAGGTGTGGCCATTTTATGCTTTATCATTGGCACCCTTTACTTAGAAAATAAAATTGATAAAAACGTAATGGATTAATATGAGTGCAATAAAAAAATACTTTGGCCTGTTGTTCCTTTTAATAGCTCCCCTGGTAATCTATGAGTTAGTGCATGGAGCCATTTCTCATATTGACCCGGCAGGCAAAAAAGACATCAACAGTCCGGTGGTCTGGATCATTATAATAGCCGTCTTTACCCCTATCGCAATCGGACTGGTCATTTTTGGCTGGTATGCCTTCCGGGGAGAGTATGATCATCTTCCTCACAAATCTAAAGAGCTGTAAATCAATAAGAAAAAATTTTAGAAAAGTTAAACATTCCTGGTTTGCTGATGTTATTAAGGCTGGTAATTTTGCAAACCAATGAAAAAAATCGCCGCCATACTGCTCATCATATTCGCCCTGGTACAGGCAGGGCCGGCGATACAGACCCTTGTAAATTCTGACCAGGTGTCCCTTTTTATTGTAGATGAAGAAAAAAATAATAATGTAAAAGAAGATTCCCTGAAAGAAATTAAAAAAGATTTTTCAATACATCATTCATCACTTTCAGGACCTGACCCTTCCTTTTCTTCTTACAGAAATGCAGGAGAAAATAAATATGCATCACACTCGCCGGAAAATTTGACTCCGCCTCCCAATTGTTAAATTAGGCCATCTCTCCCCTTGTCTTTTACAGCATTATATGCTGACCTGATCGTTTACCTGATAATTTTTAAAACAAGAATAATTATGTCATCTCAACCCAACCCGGTTACCCGAATACTGAGACTTGTAAAACTGGAACGTAAAGAAATTGGCGCAATATATTTTTATGCAATTCTAGCCGGGCTCATCCAGCTTTCATTACCACTGGGTATACAAAGTATTATTGGTTTCATACTGGGCGCCACCATGTCGACTTCACTTAAGATACTTATTGTATTAGTAGTAGCCGGGGTACTGGTTGGCGGACTTTTACAGATCAACCAGATGAAAATAATTGAAAAAATACAGCAACGGATCTTCGTTCGCTTTTCATTCCAGATTGCTGAAAAAATTCCGAAGCTCGACCTGAAACAAACTGACAGTTATTACCTGCCAGAACTGGTTAACCGCTTTTTTGATATAACAGCCCTGCAAAAAAGCCTCTCCAAATTATTACTTGACATACCTACTGCCAGTATTCAAATTCTTTTCGGCCTGGTACTGCTCTCCTTTTATCATCCTTTATTTATACTGCTTAGTATTTTATTAGTTGCAATATTAGCCGTCATTCTTTACTATACGGGCAGCAAAGGTCTCGAAACAAGTCTTACTGAAAGCCGGCATAAGTATGGAGTGGCGGGCTGGCTGGAAGAAATGGCCAGGGCCATCAAATCAATAAAGTTCTCAAAAGGAAGTCATTTTCATATGCAAAAAGCAGATGAAAGAATTGTGGCGTATTTGCAATACCGGACTGCCCATTTCAAGATATTACTATTTCAGTACAGGATACTTGTCCTGTTCAAAACAGTCATAACAGCTTCCATGCTGATCATTGGCTCCTTCCTCCTGGTAAATCAACAACTGAACATCGGGCAGTTTATTGCAGCTGAGATTGTGATCATCACAGTAATAAATTCGGTTGAAAAACTGATCAATAACCTGGACAGTGTATATGATGTGCTTACTTCTGTAGAAAAAATCGGGAAAATCACCGACAAACCAATTGAGCATAGCGGAAGTCTGGCAATAAAAGAAGGGGAGACAGGCTATGAAATTGAAATGGTCGATGTAAGCTTCGGCTATGATGAAGATAAAAAGATCATCAGTAATCTTTCATTAAAAATTGAGCCGGGAGAAAAAGTCTGCATCATGGGTGCAGAAGGGTCTGGCAAATCCACTTTGCTGAAACTTCTTACCGGTTCCTATACTGAGTTTGGGGGCAATATACTTGTCAATAAAATTCCGATTAAAAATTACGACATCCAATCACTTCGTTCACACACAGGTATCTTTCTAAGCCAGCAGGATATTTTCCAGGGAAGCCTTGAAGAAAATATTACTATGGGCAACAAAGACATAGACCGGACTGAAGTAATTGACCTTTTTGAAAAAGTGGGACTATCCAATTTCCTCCATTCACTTAAAGATGGATTTGATACCCAACTGGACCCTACCGGACACCGGCTTTCAAAGAACGTTATACACAAGCTCCTGCTGGTACGGGCCCTGGTTAATGAACCAAGATTATTGTTGATGGAGGATCCGCTTGCAGGACTGGAAGAAACATATAGCCAGCAAATTCAAAAGCTGCTGCTGGATAAGAAAAATCCTGCTACTGTTATTATCAGTACCAATGATGAAAATTTTGCCCGGTTATGCGATAAAACAATACGTATAAACCCAACCGTGTAAAAAATAAGTCAATCAAAGACAAAATAACTTAAAATGAAACAACCCGATTTACAGGCATATCAGCAAATATACCGGCATGACAAAGTAAGCCGTGTCAAATACTGGTTCTATGGAATAATAGGATTTATTATACTGTTTATGTTCGTTCCATGGACACAGAACATAAGAGCAAAAGGAACCGTCACAACACTACGGATGGAGCAACGGCCACAGCAGATGAATACGATAATACCCGGCAAAGTAATAAAGTGGCATGTTAAAGAAGGGGATTATGTAAAAGCCGGAGATACCATAATACAACTGGCTGAGATCAAAGACGAATACCTGGATCCCAAGCTGATTAACAGAACACAGGAACAACTCTCAGCCAAGCAAATGACCATTGATTATTACAAAAACAAAGTGGATGTCACACAAACCCAGATAGGTGCTTTAAACAGTGGCCGTGAGCTCAAGCTAAACCAACTCGAAAATAAGTTGGCGCAGTTAAGGCTAAAGGTTCAGAGCGACAGTATGGAAGCCATTGCCGCCAATAATGACTTCAATATTGCCACACAGCAGTATAACCGTCAGAAAGCGATGTATGACAGCGGACTTGTTTCGCTTACACAATTAGAACAGCGCAACCAGGCTTATCAAAATGCACTGGCCAAAAAAGTAAGTGCCGAAAACAAACTGGCGAACAGCAGGCAGGACCTGACCATTACAAAAATTGAAATGAACAGTGTACAGCAGGAATACCTGGAAAAAATTTCAAAAGCACAGGGAGATCAGTTTCAGTCCATGAGCCAGATTGCTACAGGACAAGGTGATATAGCCAAGCTGGAAAACCAATACAGTAACTACTCTATCAGAAATGGCATGTACTACATCACTGCCCCGCAAAGCGGGCAGGTAGTAAAAGCAAGAAAAGCCGGTATTGGTGAAATTGTTAAAGAAGGGGAAATGATTGTAGAGATCGTTCCGGACAAAATTCAATATGCTGTTGAATTATTTGTCCGGCCAGTTGATCTGCCGCTTATATCCACCGGACAAAAGGTGCAATTTCTTTTTGACGGATTTCCAGCCATTGTATTCAGCGGATGGCCCAACGCATCTTATGGTACTTTCCGCGGTAAAGTAGTGGCGGTTGAAAACTCGGTAAGTGCCAATGGTAAATTCAGAGTGTTGATAGCTGAAGATTCAAATTACAAGCCATGGCCTGGTGAATTAAAGATTGGAACCGGGGCACAGGGTATAGCGTTGCTGAAAGATGTGCCTGTTTGGTATGAACTCTGGCGAAACATCAACGGCTTTCCACCAGACTATTATAACCCGGTTTTGAAAGACTAAAGTAAAAATGCCAAACAATGAGTTTATTAAACAATAGCATACTGCTTATTCTTTTATTGGCCGGGAGCACATTGATCTTCTCCCAGGAAAAAACACTCTCTCCGCAACAGGTTAAAGAAATAGTGCGGCAATTTCATCCCGTTTCAAAACAGGCTTCTATAGGGATCGAAAAAGCAAAAGCTGATGTTACCATTGCCAGGGGCAATTTTGATCCGCTTTTGAATAACAGCATAGCACAAAAAAGCTTTGACGGCACAGCATACTATCAGTATAACCGTCCCGAACTGAATATTCCTGCCTGGTTTGGCATAGAGTTAAATGCAGGGTTCGAAAACTTATCCGGAAACCGAACTGATCCAACTGAAACAATCGGAAAGTCAAGCTATATAGGCGTTAGTATCCCACTGGCAAGAAACCTGCTAATGGATAAAAGACGGGCTGCTCTCCAAACGGCTAAGATTCTTCGACAAGCTTCGGAAACGGAACAAAAAAATATCTTGAACAACCTGATGCTGGATGCAATGAAAACTTACTGGTATTGGGTACAGCACTACCTCCAGTATAAAGTACTGGCAGATGCAGTGCTGGTAAACGAAAAGCGACTGGAGCTGGTTAAAACAGGTTTTCGCCTTGGAGACAGACCGGCAATTGATACGGTTGAAGCTTTAACGCAATTACAAAGTTTTAGTGTGATGAGGGAAAATGCATACCTGCAATTTCAAAACGCAGGGCTGGAATTATCTGTCTATTTATGGAATGACCAGGGGAAACCGGTTGATCTTCCGGAAGAGGTGGTCCCTGCCGAAGACGCCTTGTTGCTTACCCAATCACCCGCCAGTTTACCTGTACTAAATGAGTTGCTAGATGCGACAAGAAAAAATCATCCTGAATTAGTCTTATATAATTTTAAGCTTGATGCCCTTACTGTAGACAGAAAATTAAAATTTCAGCAACTGTTACCAGTGGCCAACTTTAAATACAATCATCTGAATAAGGGGTACGATATTCTAAAATCCCCTGTTGGCCCTTTATTTGAAAATAATTTTCAATACGGCTTAACACTCGGAATACCACTTCGGCTGTCGGAGGGAAGGGGAGAATACAGAAAAGCAAAATTAAAAATTACTGAAACGAAACTGCAGCAAGATCTGAAGGCCCTGCAAATTGAAAACAAAGTCATAAGTTATTTTAACGAAATGTCAGCACTTAGAAAGCAGATAGATATACAGGAAAAAGCATATAAAAACTATCTTTTGCTTCAGCGGGGAGAAGAAATAAGGTTCCAGACCGGAGAAAGTTCACTATTCCTTATCAATGCCCGGGAAAACAAAACACTGGAAGCACTTCAGAAGTTACAAGAGCTACGTACTAAATATCTTGTTGCAGCTAACGAAATACAATGGGCTGCCGGCTTGCTAAGCCAATAATAAATTCTTAATTAAAACTATATAACATGAAATGCCCAAATTGTGATGAAATCCTGGTAATGACAGAAAGACAAGGAATTGAAATTGACTATTGTCCCAAATGCAGGGGTGTTTGGCTGGATAAAGGAGAACTGGACAAAATAATCGAACGTTCATCCGTGCAGTCACAACAAGAACTAAAACAAAATAAAGAAAAAGAGAAAAAGCAATATGAAGATGACGACGACGATGATGATGGCTTTTTCGGTAACAATCGCCGAAACAATGATAACCCTGACCGCCGGCGTGGCGGCTTCTTAAGTAATTTATTCGACTTTGATTGATTAATTTATTTACCCGGTAGCTATCAGGACGACCTGAAAGCTACCGGGTGATTTTGCTTCTTGTAAGGCCCGAAGAACACCCTCAAGAGTATTCGAAATGCAGTAAGTTCAATAAAAACAAAACATAGAGCCAGCAGGGTGATCAAAATGAACTGATCGCTGTGAACATAGGTAAAAAAAATATCCACTCCAATAAATGCTGTTGTTATGGGGAACCCGATAACTCCCACTGTCGCAAGCAGAAATAGTAATCCTGTTGTTTCCTTTTCATAAACATATCCATGAAAGCGGTTCAGTGCAATATCATTATCAATCGATTTAATTCTCACCAGGCATGTATACCCTAACAAGAATGTCACAATTACGCCGCCAAGGTAATAGGCTATCTCCACAAAATAAATAGGTCCCGTATTGAACAAAATAGCAGCAACAATATAAAAATGAGCAGCCAGCAGGCTGATCCACGCAGTCAATGCTGACTTTCTGCTGGCAAATGCGGAAAGTATAATTCCCAGGCTGAGTGAAAGCAAAATGAGCGGAACATTTTCTTTTAAACCAGCAGGTATTTTAATGGCAAGATTACCAACTATCAGGGTGGCTATGCTAACCAGTAAAATGAATAGTGTAACCGCTGTTACCTGAATCTTCTTCAGCACTTTTCCAACCCATTTAAAGGGAGACCATATATAACGAAACATAAAGTTATCCAGGTCCCATTCTTTAACGTTTAAAATGTATAAGGTTGCGGCTATTTTAGACAATCTCTTTTGCCCGGGCACTGTATAATGAAAGTACTGGTGATGTACCAGGTAATTCAGAACAGATGGTGAAACCAATAGCTGGTAGGTCCGCAAAAACGCATTACCGGCAAAATGAATCAATACCAGCCAGTGAAAACCGAGGGCAATTTCAATAAACATTAATCCGATTTGTGCGGCCGAAGCATAAGCAATTTGTGTTTTAACCGTTGGCTGTACTCTTGCTATCATAGTAGCCAAACCACCTGTAAGAGCCCCGATTATGATGATGACAATTTTTACCCACAGCATATCTTCCCAGAACGGATAAGTCCGAAGCAATAAAAAAACACCAGCATGTACACTCAGTGACCCATAAAAAATGGCAGACGAGCTGGTAGGCCCTTCCATGGCACGGGGCAACCAGGTAGTAAAAGGGAACTGCGCCGACTTGATTGCAGCAGGAAGTATAAACATACAAACGATAAATACAGCTAATAATCCCTGTCCTGTTTGTATGGCTGCAGCTTTAGCATCTGTCAACTGTGAAAAACTTATATTTTGATGCATCAGGTGATGCATCATCCACATGGCAAGCATCAATGCCACATCGCTGATACGATAGTAAGACACTGCTTTGAAAGCATTTTTTACCGGAAGGTATCTTTTCCGGTAAAAGGCAATTAAAAGAAAAGAACAAAGGCCTTTGATTTCCCACCCAATAAACAGGGTTTCAAAATTGCCAGAGAAGATGATCAGGTTATACCCTGTAGCAAACAATAAGATGGTATTAAAAAACCGCTTGTATCCTTCGTCCCTGTGCATGTAATACTTGCTGAATGTAGCCACCAGGAAAAACAATATTGCCCCTACAATACTAAATATCATTGTCACCTCATCATAATAAAACTGAACAGCAAAAAGAAAATGATCAGACTGGTATAAGGTAAAAACATGGTGCTGCAATATATCACCTCCATTAAGGCCCCACCAGGCCGCAAACAAAACAGAAGCCAGCAGGTAAAAAGCTTTCGCAAATCTTACTATAACACCAATCAGTCTTTCCTGCCTGTTGTTTAAAAACAGGGTTACCAAAAAGGAAAGCATTGGTACAGCAATAAATAAAGAAAGCAGTTGGCTCATTGATTTAATATATTAATGCAGCAAGTAAACCGGCAGGTTTTCTTCTGTAGCATGTACAATATGATTGGTTTCCATTTCTTTGGCTCCTTCAATAAATTCCTCCATATTCTGTATGGTCTTTATATCACCCGCTGCAGTGATGGGTTCATATTTTTCAAATACCCCATTTCTGAAATAGTAAAACTGCTGCTCGACAGGATGAAGCGCTACAATATGCACCCATTCATTATTATACCATTCAAACACTTCCGGGGATGATTGAATAGCCCTTAATACTACCTCAGGTTGGTGCTCAACAATAACCAATAATCTTACCGGGTCATGCACCTCAATCATTTGCCAGGGTAACCCGGGCCGTAAATCACCATCACTGCTGTTGGCCACTCCGAATAAACCCATCACATTATGCGGTAATTTGGTACCAGCACCTAATTTAATATTGTCAACCCTGGAAAAGTAGTACTCAAGGTTTATACCACCACAAACCAAGCCAATTGGCCGCATAACTGCTGTAAGGATTGCCCCATCAGGGTCAGTTGTATAATCATAACTATTCAGGAAAGCTCTTCTGTCCAGGAAAATTCCTTTGGTAGTTTGGCGTCTTCCAATGATGGCCAGGGTATTTGTTCCATGCCCTAATTCAGGCCTTGGTTCAAACAAGGATACAGAACGGTTATGAATGGCTTTTCGCACCTGCTCCAGTTCCTGCTTTGTATTAATGGAGGCAAATCGCCTGCTCCTTTCTTTTGCATTCAAATTCAGGGCTGTTTCAAAATTTTGCTTATTTACCAGGTGATTACTCCTGTTTTGCTCTGTTAATATCTCTTCATCATAATAACCCATGATATCCGCAGCAGTATCATGCATACAACCAACAAACTGGGTAGTGCCCGGGATATCAATTCCTTTTGTCCGTAACTTTTCCCTTACCACTTTATGATTTAAAATAAATGCCTGAACCCTGGCATTCGTAGCGCCGGGGCGGCCACTGCAAGCACCACAATCATGTGCGCCATGATGAGGATTGTTGGCAGAACTGCTTCCATGTGCAACGATATAAACAAGCGGTGCAAAATTCTTGACAAGGCCAATCCCTTTCAAAAACCCTTCTGCCCTCCCGGTCATTTCATCTACTGTGTATCCCACCTGTAACCCATTCTCCATATTACCGGGGTCGTTGTTCTCAATAGTCAGAACAGATGCCCTGTCCATGTGTCCATATGCATTGGAGATAGCAGGGCTCATTTTAGGACTGAACATCATCTGCAACTTCTTGGCTAACGCCCAGAAACCATAGGTAAGACTTAAAAAAAAGCCAGTAAAAAAACCATGTGTATGTTTAGTATACAATGGCTCTCCTCTACGGAGTTCTTTTGCTTCCAGTTCCTTTATAAGATACTTCGGAGTAACCGGCGCCGGGCAAAGTTTGTCGTAAAACTTACTTCCCTCCTGCTGAAAATAAAATTCAACACCAAAAAAACCGGGTGCACCAAATGTTTCACATTTTTTATCCACTGCTTCAATATGCCTGCGGATGGAATCCTCTCTTTCATCAATACAAAAAATAGCCTGGAAACTGCGGCCAGTATCATCCAACGCAGCTTTTCGTTCTTTTTTATTGGAGAGTAATATCCCTTTAAGTACAGAATCATAGTAACTCCACTCAAAAGCATCCTGCCAAAGTTCAATAACAGTAGAAAACTCTGATCTTTCCTCATCAGCAAATAAGTCAACAGGCGGGTTAACTGCATGAACGGCCAATGGCTGCCACTTGTTGCCCAGGGAAGACATGACAGCATCAAGCTCCAGCAATAGTTCAAACTCAACAAACTCCTTCAGTGTAATATTTTTCCTGTCCAGTAATGTTTGAGGATTATCTTCTACAGCACTTACAAAACCACTCCATCCATGGTGAGCAAATTGCTGGTCAAATAAATACTGTTCAAAATACTCTTCCTTTCCAAGAAGTTCCTTTAATAATTTAGTTATAGAATAATTACCAGCCAGGAATTTCTCCCTTACTTTTTTTGTTTTAAAGAAACTGACAAAAGAAGTGTTTTCAAGCTCTTTTACGCTTTCTATAAAAGATTTTCCGGCAACAGGAAAAGTTTCAATAGCAATGCCCTGGTCAAGAAAAGCGCAAACAATACGAAAAAGAAGGGGATGTATTTTATTATCAAGGTCAAGCTGGTAAACCTCTTTCCAAAGACATCTTAACTTGCCTATCCGGGGACAAACAGTTGTGTCGTATTCACCATACAACAACTTGTCCTTCCAGGAAATAATCTCAGTTCTTTTTGCACTGATTACTTTTTCTAATATATCCTCCCTTATTCGTCCTGATTGATAAAGTTGCCTGTACTCCCGCAACTGTAGGTGTACCTGATAACCAAATATGGATGATGCTTTAAAAATAGCATCATAAAATTTCATATGCTGAAAAGCATGGAGGGAATTGTGATGAATAAAATCCTTTAATGCCATTTGTGATGGCAAGAAATGCTTTAATTCATTTACAACATGTATTTCATCGAAATGATTCTCTTTCATTGATAAAAGCTAAGTGAGCAAACATTTAAGTCTGCTCACTTATATCTGTTAGTGTCTTAATTCCACCACACTAAACTGGGGATTTACTTCATCTTTTATATATTCCGCATCATTATAAAAATCAACTTTACCTGTTTCTATATTATACATAGCCCCCACAACACCGATCTCCCCATTCTCGACCATTTGTTCGATAATGTAGCTTCTTTCTATAATACTTTTCACTGTTCTGCGAACATTGATTGCAGATACGTTTTCTACAAAATCCGGATTTTTGGAATTCCGCAAACTGCTATCCTTTGTTTCAGTTTCTGAATACACAGCAGGCTGTAATTTAGACAATAATTCTGTGAGATTCCCCATTTCAACATGGTCACAGGCACCTTTCACAGCGCCGCATTTTGTATGTCCGAGGACAACAATAAGTTTAGAGCCGGCTACCTTACAAGCAAACTCCATACTGCCCAGGATATCAGTATTTACAATATTACCGGCAATTCTTACACTAAAAATATCACCTAAACCCTGATCAAAAATAAGCTCTGCAGAAGTTCTGCTATCAATACAACTCAAAACAATGGCAAAAGGCCATTGACCATCCCGGGTGGCATTTACCTGCTCCAACAAATCCCGCTGAGCTTTCAGGTTATTAATAAATCTTTCATTACCCTCTTTCAGTATTTCTAATGCCATTCTTGGTGTAAGACTGGACTGCGTTTCTTTAGTATGTACTCTCATAGTTAATAATTTTAGTTAATGTACTGACTGTACATGTGAATAATTTTCAATTTTATAGGCTTCCTTGAAGCCAACCAGTTGTAGCTTAATTTTTTTCAAGGGCACTTTAATATCCCTGAATTCCTTAATCAATTCCAGTACATCAAAATCAATATATTGGGTATTTGACGCATCTATCACAACAGAGGAATTTTCTGGCATATGATCCAGCGTTTGCCTGATTGCAGCTTTATTCAAAAAAGACACCTCTTCAGATAGCCGGATTCTGATAATATCTCCTTCCTTATGATTCTCTGAATGAAAATAATACGAATTCTTCAGGTTACCATATAGTATAGAACCCGTAGCCATAACGATTCCCGCCATCACTCCTACCAGCAGGCCCTTACCACTCAGAGCAGGTATTAAGGCAAAGAGATCAATGGCGATAATACTCAACACTGTAACAATAAAAGGAGTGAACTGGTATTTTCCGGCTTTCCAGAAGCCTTTGAATACAGCAGGCTTAGCCAGTTTATAACCAGTTAACAATAGTATAGCTGCCAGGGAAGAAAGGGGAATTTTATTCAATAAACCCGGGATAAATATTATAGAGACTAACAATAAAAAGCCGTGAAAGATAGTCGATAATTTAGATTTAGCACCCGAATTTACATTGGCACTGCTTCTTACAATGACACTTGTTACCGGCAACCCTCCGACGAGACCAGATACAGAGTTTCCAATGCCCTGTGCAACTAATTCTTTATTGGTATTGGTTACTCTCCTTTGTGGATCCAGGTTATCAATTGCCTCGATACTAAGCAGTGTTTCCAGTGAAGCTATGATGGCAATAACTAATCCATAAACAATTACAGTTCCATTCATAAACCCTTTAAAATCGGGGAGGGTAAAAAAGCTAAAGAACTCATTGGCACTTCCTGCTACTTTTACCTGCACAAGATGTTCATTTTTTACCGCAAGCCAGCTACCCGAATTGATCCAGATTTCATTGATAATTACTGATACGATAACTGCTACTAATGCGCCGGGAATGTATTTAATTCTCTTCTTGATGAACGGTTTATCCCAAACCAACATTATAACAATCGATAATAAACAAAGAATAAAAACACCCACTTCAATATGTTGTAGCGGCTGCATTAATTCATGTAAATCCTCCTGGCCATAAGGAAAGAGCTCGGTAATGTTTCCCTTCTCATCTTTATCATAACCAAATGCATGTGGTATTTGCTTGGCAATGATCAGGATTCCGATGCTTGTCAGCATTCCTTTGATCACACTTCCTGGAATATAGTTGGCTATACCCCCCATTTTGGCTAATCCCAGCAGAATTTGCAGTATCCCGGCTATCAGTACTGCACATAAAAACAACCTGAAATCACCTATAGAAGTTATTGCTCCCAATACCAGTGCAGCAAGACCAGCTGCAGGCCCGCTTACGCTTAATGGTGATGTACTCAGCGCACCAATAATAATACCTCCAACAATACCTGAAATAATTCCACTAAAAAAAGGTGCACCAGACGCCAATGCAATTCCCAAACATAAGGGCACTGCTACGAGGAACACCACGATACCGGCAGGTAAATCACTGCTTAGGTTTGCCAATAAATTTTTATTCTTACTTATATTCATAAATAGACTTTAATGCCTAACCAAATAGGCAGACTAAATTAATTTCAGCTCAGCTATGTGAGCATCAGGATCAGAAACTAGCGGAGATAAGTGTTATTAGATAACAGCAAAATTGGGAGGAGGAACATGTAATTCGCCATGATAAGCAACATAAGTTCCCGCATTGTCGCATTTATGAAAATGTGATACTAACAAAAAATAATGATCTGTCAAATGCTGGTCATGTAAATACTCTTCTGAAAAAGAAATACTACCTGGCGTTTTTTCCTCTGTTGTACTGCCAAATGGATTTGCAGTGTCTTCATCCGGGCTGTTAACAGGGGTGTCAAAATCACTACTCACCTGTCCAGAAAGAATTTGCTGGCTTGTAAAAACAAAAGGTGTACTTACAGTAAGCCATAAAAGGGCAAGCATCATAAATATGGCTGATATTGCCTGAGTCTTGCTATATATATTCTGTTTACTGTTCATTAAGGTGGTGCAAAATAGGGTTTTGACAGGTGCAATCCAAACTACTCAACACAATTACTTAAAAATTAATGAGATAAAACAAAAATCAAATCTTCATCCAATCAAAAAATTCGGCTCAAAATAACAGCAAAAAATCATTATTTGTTTAACGGATTAGTCATTTTTTCATTAAATGCTGCACACATTTCGGGTTTACAAGAACTTCTTGACAGGCTATTATGCCCTATGAAAGTACCACCAGAAAAACAGATAGCTTATTTTCGCTGTTACTATGTCAATAGAAGTCAAAAACCTGCTGAAGAAATACGGCGAACAAAAAGCGGTCGATCATATTTCGTTTAAAATCAATAAAGGAGAGATTGTTGGTTTCCTGGGGCCAAACGGAGCAGGTAAATCCACTACCATGAAGATTATAACCGGCTATCTTCAGCAAACCGGAGGTGAAGCTTTTGTCTGTGACATTAATGTGGCTGAACAACCCCTCGAAACAAAAAAGAAAATCGGATACCTGCCGGAATTGAATGCTTTGTACTATGATATGTATGTCCGTGAATATTTAGGTTTTGTTGCCGAAGTACATGCAATCAAAGATCCGAAATCCAAAATCCAAAATGTTATAGATACAGTCGGCCTTACTCTTGAATCAAAAAAGAAGATCGGACAGCTTTCCAAAGGGTATAAACAACGGGTAGGCCTGGCGGCTGCTCTTATTCATGACCCGGAAGTATTGATCCTGGATGAACCAACCTCAGGACTTGATCCTAACCAGATAATAGAAATCAGGGAGGTAATAAAAAAACAAGGACAGAATAAAACAGTATTGTTCTCTTCACATATCCTGCAGGAAGTAGAAGCTATTTGCGACAGGATCATTATTATTAACAAGGGGCAGATTGTGGCAGATGACAAACTTAGTAACCTGCAAAAGAGCAACAAGGACAGCCATGTAGTTATCGTACAGTTTAAAGAAGGTATTGATAAGAACAGGTTAGCCGGATTGAAACAAGTATCAAAAATGGAAGAGGCAGAACATAATTTGTTCAAGCTGCATACATCCGATCCCGGGGCAGTTCGGAAGCAAATTCTTGAACTGGCATTGCAACAGCAGCTCAATATTCTCTCCTTACAAAGTGAAAGCCGCAGCCTTGAAGATGTGTTCCGTTCTTTGACGCATAACTAAATTACTAACGGATCAAAGTAACTGTTCCCTTTTGAAAGATAATTTTTCCATTATCATCTTCGTACTCCAGCATCCACACTAATACGGAGGTTGTCAGCATTTTCCCCCTGATGCATCCGTTCCACCCATCGCCAATAGTTTTTGTTTCAAATACTAATGAGCCATTCCTTTCAAAGACGGCAAAACGTTTAAGCTTGTAGGCGCCTAAGAAATAAGGACGGAAGAGATCATTTTTGCCATCATCGCCCGGTGTAAATGCAGTAGGTACAAAAACACCACATCGGTCAAGCACCCGGAAGGACTGCGCAGCCGTATCCCTGCATCCATCGGCCGTTGTGGCAATTAATAGAATATCTTTTCTTCCGGGAGTATTGAACGTAAGTGCAAGGTCTCTGGTAGTAAAACTTCTTCCATCACTAATCTGCCATGTATAACTGGAGTTTATACCTGATGGATCCATACTATTGTTTGTAACTATCACCGGCCCGTTAAGGCATTGTTCGGCCGGAGATATGGAAAACCCTGCGGAGGGTACAGGCAGTTTTGTAATGATTATCTGCCTTGAGATATCTGTACAAATATCTTTACGTATTACTGCCTGGTAAATACTTGTTGCAGCCGGGCTGGGATTAAAAACCGAAGAGGTGGCGCCGTTAACAGCATTATCGTTTTCCAGCCACTGAAAACTTCCTTCAGCAGATAGCAATTGCAACTGCGTATTAACAGGCTCGTTATTACAAAAAGAAGTACTTCCCGAAACAAGCATAGCTGTATCAATCCTCACAGGATTCACATTCACAGAATCATAATTTCTGCACCCGGTCATACTATCCACAACCGTAAGATAAAATCTAGTAGTATCCGGCAAATTGAATATCGTTACCGGATTGGCAGCGGTTGGATTTACCAAAAGCGAAGACGGTGTCCATGTATATCCGTACCCCTGTATAGGCTCTGTTCCCAACTGTGCAAACTGATTTTTGCAGGCTGTTATATCTATGCCGGCATTTGCCTCCGGGAGAGAAACAGTTTTTAACACTGCAACAACCGTATCAGGGCAGCCAAATCCGGGATAAGGACCAACAACTACCGGAAATAAAGTGCCGGCAGGCGGTACCGGGTTTAGTGTTACTGCCTGCGAAGATGATATTACTGTAGAAAATGTTTGATCAGCATACCAGCTATACGTTTGAAATCCGTAAGGAGCCAGCAGGGTCACTTCATCCGCATCCGCACAAACCTGGTTTCCGGTAACAGCGCCACTGCATGAACCGCTCACATCAATATAGGCATATCCAAAATGTCCCCTGAATGTACAGTCACTGGTAATAAATTCGAGTCGTATCGTTTTTCCAGCCAAACCAGACAAGTTAATAGTAACAGGTGTCCAATCTTTATAAATAACTGTTGGGTCCACTGTAGAAACAGTGAAGCCCGGCAGGGAAGCTGAAGCCGTAAAATCAAAATTGGCACAATTGATCACTTCGCCATCAGTTACATTATACACCCTGGCCCTGAAGCGGGGTTGCTCATCCGGGTTGTGCTGGGGATCCTGAAAAACCACAGCATAATAAAAAAGGATAGAAAATAAAGTTGCAGTATCGGGAATGCTGAAGGTGTAAAACATGCCTTCAGCGCTTATGTTTTGAAAGTAGTTGTTGCCTAATTGTACACTAAAGGCACTGCCATTGGGAGAAGCCTGTGAAAAATTTCCATACGGATCAAGGGACGCAGTAGCTCTTGGAATGATGTGGTGATTTAGCGGATTAACTCCATTGCTCTCCCAGGTTACCGTATTGACACCTGCTATACTTTCTACCCTTCCGGTCTTACATTCCCAGTTATGCAGTCCACCTGTTTCAAAATCAATATT
>CAYPBW010000060.1:0-9034 GCA_964409055.1 uncultured Chitinophaga sp.
CAATAATCTTCCTTTACAATTCAGGGTAAACATTAGCCTTAGTTCGTTATTTTTGGTGCTAAGATACATTGACAGTAATTAAAGCCATCAGGCAATAAATTCCAGGAATTTCATCTTCATTATGACGACCAACCAGCAATATGACCAGGTAGTAACTGACTGCAAAGAGATATTTTTAAAAAAAGCCAAAGACTATGGAACTGCCTGGCGGGTACTCAGGACAATTTCAATAGTTGATCAGATATTTATCAAAGCACAAAGGGTCCGCACCATCCAGGAAAAAGGAGAGCAGAAAGTTTCTGATGGCATTGCCACCGAATTTAAAGGCATCATTAATTATGCGGTGATCGGATTAATTCAATTGCAATTACCGGCAGATGCGCCGGAAGAAATGAATATTGATGAAGTATCTGCTTTATACGACAAACATATTGTCACTGCCAGGTCATTGATGCAGGATAAGAACCATGACTATGGCGAAGCCTGGAGAAGCATGAGCCAGGAAAGTTTCACCGATCTTATCCTGATGAAGTTGCAGCGTATCCGGCAAATCTTAAATAATGACGGAAAAACAATTATCAGCGAAGGAATTGATGCCAATTACCATGACATCATTAACTATGCGGTTTTTGCATTAATATTAATGTGATATGAAGGGAACAATTACTTTCTTTAGAATTATTACCGGCTTTTTATTCATCTTTTCAGGCCTGGTAAAAGCCAACGATCCGCATGGCCTCAGCTATAAAATGCAGGAGTTTTTCGAAGTATGGGGTATTCATGGGTTTAATGAATGGACATTATTGATGTCCGTCCTTATGAATGCATTTGAAATCATAGCAGGGTTTGCTTTGTTATTGGGCTGGAGGATTAAACTATTCAGTTGGTTATTATTACTGTTAATCATCTTTTTTACTTTTCTGACAGGGTATACATATATAACCGGCAAGCCAACCAATTGTGGCTGTTTTGGTGACTGTCTTCCGATTACCTCAAAAACATCTTTTTTGAAAGATGTTATTCTTACCATTATGATTGGCTTTTTGTTCTGGAAACAAAAGGAAATAAGGTCTCTCCTGGGAAACAGAGTGGGCACCGGATTCATGCTGGCAGTAACCATCTTTAGTTTTGGGTTCCAATGGTACACATTAACTTATTTGCCCGTTGTGGATTGCCTGCCTTTTAAGAAAGGAAACAACATAACCGAAAAGATGAAAATGCCGGCCAATGCAGTACCGGATAGTACTGTGGTGACTTTTGTTTATAAGAAAGAAGGAAAAGAGGTCGAATTTACTGCAGATAAATTTCCTGCTGATTTCAGTAAAGACAAATACGAATTCGTTAAGCGATACGATAAAGTGGTAAAAAAAGGCAAAAACAACGAACCGCCCATAAAAGGTTTTGCTTTATCCGGCGACTCGAATATTGACTCCGCCCAATATGTACTGGATCAGCCTTATGCTGTGTTGCTATTTATTGAAAAAGCAAATGAGGCTGGTTCCGGCTGGAAAAACGAATTTGAAAAAATATATGCTGCAGCAAGGAGTAAAAATATCCCAGCCTATATCATTACAGCAGCTTCAGGTGAAAAAAAGAAATTGACCGATGGCACGGCTTTTCATGAAATAACAGTGTATAAATGCGATTATAAGGCTATTCAAACAGCCGCCAGAAGCAATCCCTGCATATACCTGATAAAAAAAGGAACGGTATTGAATAAATACAGCGGGCAAAATATGGGAAAGATTAAAGATGACCTTAATGAAGTACCGCTACAGACACTTCCGGTAACTGCCCCGGCGCCTGAACCAACTGTCATTGATTCAACTATCATTCAAAACTGACAGGAATGTTGCAATTCATCATCAAAAAAACACTGTATGGTATCGGGGTACTGTTAGGTGTGGTGATGCTTGTATTCTTCCTCTTTCAGGGCTTTGGTGATCCGTCACGATTAGTAATGGGACAATCAGGTGATTCAGCTACTCAGGCGAATATCCGCAAAGAACTTTATCTCGATCAACCAAAGTGGAAGCAATTTATTTTTTACCTGAATGATGTTTCTCCTGTTTGCTTTCACAGCAAAAATGAAATAGCTTCCAAGAAACTCAGGGGTATTTTTTGGGGAGGAGAAAAAAAAATCGGTCTTAAAATTCCTTACCTGCGAAAATCCTATCAAAGTAAAAGAGAGGTTTGGACCATACTGATGCAGGCGCTTCCGGGAACATTGATGCTGGCCATTGCAGCTATGTTTATTGCCATGCTTATAGGCATTCCACTGGGGGTAATGGCAGCGGTAAAACAAAATACCTGGTTGGATACATCAGCAATATTTTCAAGTATTGTGGGGATTTCGGCCCCATCTTTTTTCATGGGCATTATCATGGTTTACCTTTTTGGGTTTGTATTAAGTGATCTTACCGGCCTGCATATTGCCGGCAGCTGGTTTGTAATAGATGAAGAAGGAAACAGGAGATTGACCTTACAAAACCTGGTACTACCTGCTATTACATTGGGTATCCGGCCACTTGCCATCATTACACAATTAACCCGCAGTGCAATGCTGGATGTACTTGACCAGGATTATATCCGGACAGCTTATGCAAAAGGGTTGAGTAAAAGGACTGTTATCTGGAAACATGGATTACGTAATGCATTGAATCCGGTTATTACGGCTGTTACCGGTTGGTTTGCCGAATTACTGGCCGGAGCTTTCTTTGTGGAGTATATTTTTGGCTGGCAGGGGATAGGCAAAATCACAGTGGATGCATTGGAAAAATTGGATTATCCGGTCGTTATGGGATCTGTTTTGATTTCGGCTTCCTTTTTCATTCTGATAAATATACTGGCTGATATTTTATACGGAGTCGTGGACCCAAGGGTCAGGGTGCAATGAAATCGTGAAGGTTAATGAACGATAACTTCATTAATTACTTTTTGCTGTAACGCTTCATTTACCCTCTGCTTTATTTTTTCTTTCTGGTAAATAAGTTCGTTCTTCAGGGGAGCTACTGATGTAGTGATGATCAGTTTATCTCCAATTATTTGAAGTTTATCGGTATACCTCGCAATGGTTTTGCCCATTATTTCTTCCCATACATCTTCTATTTGCAAGGCCTGTATGCCGCCTTTGATCCGGCTGCTGTTCAGAAATTGCTGCATGGCCTCACTGATGGAATATTCACCCATGGTTCAAAGTTACAAACTGATCAACTGGTATTTTACTTTTAATTGTTCCAGGTGAGAAGAAAGCCTTTCTCCGTTCGTATCTGTAATAAATACCTGGCCATCATTTTCTACGCAAACTTTATGCAGCAGATTGTTTACCCTCTCCTCATCCAGTTTTTCAAAAACATCATCCAGCAAGAGGAGGGGAGCAAATCCTTTTTCTTTTTTTAAGAATTCCATTTCGGCCAGTTTCAGGGCGAACAAAAGACTTTTCCGCTGTCCTTGCGAAGCTACATTCTTAAAGGGCTGACTTCCCAGATGCATATCCAAATCATCCCGGTGAATGCCAGAAGTTGTTCGCTGTGCATAACTGTCTTTTTGCCTGTTGATCTTCAAAAGCTCATTTAATGTTGCCTGAAGCATTTCGCTTTCGTAGAAAAGGTTTACATCTTCTGGTTGACGGGAAATATCCTGGTAAAGGCGCTTCACAACAGGCAAGAATGAAACCATGAAAGATTTACGTTTTTCAAAAATATAGCTTCCGGCTTTTGCTAACTGATCGTCAAAAACATCCAGTAAAGCAAGGTCTGTTTTTCCAGATTCAGCAGAGTTTTTTAATAGCGAATTGCGATGATCAAGCACTTTTTTATAAATGATAAGTTGCCGCAGGTATTCTTCATCCACCTGGCTCAGTAAAGCATCAATAAACGTTCTTCTTTCTTTGCTGTCACCTGTAATCAGTTCTGCATCATCCGGCGCTATCACCACACATGGGTACCGGCCTATATGTTTTGAAAACTTGTCATACGGCGTATCATTGACTGAAAATTCTTTTTTACCAGTTTCTCTGAGTATGCATACCGTTTTTTCCGGTTTGTCAAACAAATAAAACCGGCCTTCCAGCCTGAATCCGTTGCTGCCATGTTGTACATTTTGATTATCCTGCCGGGTAAAGTAGCTTTTTGTAAAACAGAGATAATGAATAGCATCCAGTAAGTTGGTTTTTCCTACACCGTTTTTCCCGCAGATTCCAATGATTCGTTCCCTGAAATCGAATGAGTTCTTGCGGTAGTTTTTAAACTGGTAAAGGGATATTTGCTGTAGCCCTGGCATTGCTGCAAGATAATAGGGATACCTCAACACACAAGCGACGACCCCACAGAGCTTATAAACCGGCCATAAATGAGTAATAATCAAAAATCTGTAATCCGGGTCTGAATATGATAAATTGACATCTTTCCCTTATTTTTGCGGCTCAAATTTTTAGCCGGTGGCTACCAAATTTTCTAAAGAAACCTACCTGTACTGGTACGAATTAATGCAGTTGATCCGTCAGTTTGAACTGATGGCAGAAGAAAAGTACAAAATGGACGGCAAGATCCGTGGCTTCTTCCATGCTTATGTTGGGCAGGAAGCCATTGCAGCCGGTTGTATGACGGCCACCCGCCCGGAAGATCTTTTTATTACTGCTTACCGTGATCATGGGCTCGCAATTGCGAAGGGTGTTTCCGTGAACAGTTGTATGGCAGAACTATATGGAAAAGCGACTGGCTGTGCCAAAGGAAAAGGCGGAAGCATGCACTTTTTTGGTAAGGAAGCCAATTTCTATGGAGGTCATGGTATAGTAGGTGCCCAGATTGGAACCGGGGCCGGTTTGGCTTTTGCAGAGCAATACCGGGGTTCGGATAACGTAGTACTCACTTACTTTGGTGATGGTGCTGCCCGCCAGGGTATGCTCCATGAAACCTTCAACCTGGCCATGCTCTGGAAACTACCCGTCATTTTTATCTGTGAAAATAACAATTACGCCATGGGTACTTCTGTTGAAAGGACTTCTAACGTAATTGACATTTACAAACTGGCCGATGCCTACGAAATGCCTGCAGACACCATTGATGGCATGAGTGCGGAGGCTGTGCATGAAGGGGTGAGCAGGGCTGTGAAAAGGGCAAGAGAAAAAGGCGGACCTTCTTTATTGGAAATTAAAACATATCGTTATAAAGGTCACTCAATCAGCGATCCGCAAAAATACAGGACTAAGGAGGAAGTGGATGAATACAAGAGTAAAGACCCTATTCAGCAGGTTTTAAGAACCATCCTGGATAACAAATTTGCCACCCAGGCGGAAATTGATGTGATCAATAAAAGGGTAGATGATATTGTGGTGGAATCTGTAAAATTTGCTGAAGAAAGCCCATGGCCGGATGACAGCGAAGTACTGAAAGACGTTTATGTGGATCAAAACTACCCGTTTATTATAGATTAATTTGTAAATCATTTTTGTAAAATAGAATTTGAATTATGTCAGTAAAGAAAGTTGTGCAGGACCAGGACAGCAGTGAAGTGGTGATTGCCAAAGCAAAAGATTTCTGGACCCGTTATGGTAAAGTGCTCACTATCGCCAGCGTAGTAGTTATCCTGGGCGCCGGTGGCTGGTATGTATACCAGAATTTCTTTAAAAAGCCGAAAGAAACCAAAGCTTCTGAAGCAATGTTTAAAGCAGAGGAGTATTTCAGACTCGACTCTGTTAACCTGGCGTTGAATGGTGACGGCCAGCACTTAGGTTTCCTGAAAGTTATTGATAAGCACAGTGGTACTGATGCGGCTAATCTTGCTAATTACTACGCTGGTGTATGTTATATTAAACTGAATGAAAACGAAAAGGCAGTTAAACACCTGAAAAAATTCAGCAGCAGTTCAAAACCGGTCCAGGCAAGAGCCTATAAACTTATTGCTGATGCATATGGTGATATGGGTAAGAACAAAGAAGCTTTTGATTATTACAAAAAGGCTGGTCATCATTTCCCAGAGGATGAGTTCAATTCAGCCGAAAGCCTTTTCATGGCTGCTTATTTAGCACAAAGAGTTTTGAATGACACCAAAAGTGCCATTGAACTATACAAAGAGATAAAAGAAAAATACCCTACTTCTGACCAGGGCCGTGATGCAGATAACTACCTGGCCCAGATGGGAGTTTACAGCACTGAAAAATAATCTATGGCTGACATAGCTAACAGTAAATTATTAACCAATAGCACAGGCATTCTGAAAAAGGATGCCTGTATTGTTTTGGTGAAAACGGAATGGAATGCTGCCATTGTTGATCAATTGGAACGGGGC
The DNA here is from genome assembly GCA_964409055.1 of uncultured Chitinophaga sp. GTDB lineage: Bacteria > Bacteroidota > Bacteroidia > Chitinophagales > Chitinophagaceae > JJ008. The sequence goes on from CAYPBW010000060.1 coordinate 6,289, forward strand.
GCCATTGCAGAGCTCGAAAAGCAAGGCATTAAAAAAACAATCGTTCTGACCGTTCCGGGTGCTGTGGAAATTCCTTTCTCTATAAAAGCATTTTGGGAAAACAGTGGAAAAAAGACAAGACCTGATGCTTTTATTGCGTTGGGTTGTGTGATCAAAGGTGATACTCCCCATTTCGATTATGTATGTAAAGCCATAACAGATGGTGTGTTACAATTAAACCTTCAATTGCCGGTTCCGGTTATTTTTGGTGTGTTGACAGTAAACAATGAAGAACAGGCCATGGAACGCATAGGTGGTAAACACGGACATAAAGGGGAGGAAGCTGCTATTACTGCTGTAAAAATGATTTCTTTAGTAAGATCTTTCAAAAAATAACCCATTGAACGTTCAGCTTTTCATACCCTGTTTTATTGACCAGCTAAACCCGGAAACGGCGTTTAATATGATCAAAGTGCTGGAGAAAGCTGGCTGCACTGTCAGCTACAATGAATCACAAACTTGTTGCGGCCAACCGGCGTTTAATGCCGGCTATTGGGATGAAGCCAAAGCCGTATGCTCAAAATTCATCAAAGACTTCAGTGGAACAGATTATATCGTTGGGCCCAGTGCAAGTTGTGTGGGTTTTGTAAGAAATTATTACGCTAAATTATTCGATAATTCATCGGTCCATAATGAGGTGAAAGATTTGGGCAAACGCATTTTTGAATTTTCAGAGTTTTTAGTCAATGTATTGAATATAGAAAATGTTGGTGCTTCATTAAATGGCAAAGCCACCTATCATGATAGTTGCGCCGGGCTAAGGGAGTGTAAGATTAAAAAGGAGCCAAGAAAATTATTGGCCAATGTAAAGGGATTAGAGCTGGTTGAAATGAATGATGTAGAAACCTGCTGTGGTTTTGGCGGAACCTTTGCAGTGAAATTTGAGCCCATCTCAATAGGAATGGGTGAGCAAAAAGTAGAGAATGCACTGGCTACCGGTGCAGAATATCTTATCTCAACTGATTATTCCTGCCTGATGCATTTGCAGGGATATATTGGACAAAAGGGATATAATTTAAAAACCATGCACCTGGCAGATGTATTGGCCAGCGGCTGGTAAAAACAAAGCCGGCATTTAAACCGGCTTCATTTCATCACAAAACAAGTATTGGATTGTTATTTAGGCAGCACTACATGATCAATCACATGTATAACGCCATTGCTTTGGTAAACATTACCGATAGTTACAGTGGCCATACCGCCGTTCTCATCCTTCAGCATGTATTTTCCGTCTTTTTTCATTACCCAGAGTTTACCACCGGCTACCGTTGTTAATTCCGCAGTACCATTTCCTTTTTTGATCCACTCATCTAATTCCTTTGTGCCAAGACGTCCTGCCACAACGTGGTAGGTTAAAATACCGGTAAGTTTTGCTTTGTTTTCCGGCTTAAGCAGGTTCTCTACCGTTCCTTTTGGCAACATGTCAAAAGCAGCATTGGTAGGAGCAAAAACAGTAAATGGCCCGGTACCCTGTAATGTTTCTACCAATCCGGCTGCTTTTACAGCGGCTACCAGGGTAGTATGGTCTTTTGAATTGACAGCATTTTCAACGATGTTTTTAGATGGATACATCGGTGCACCGCCTACTTCCACCGTTTTTTCGTTCATCATGTTCTGGGCAAAAGATGCATGGAAAGCCAGAGAAGCAACCAGCATCAGGCAAATGGACTTGATTGATTTCATCATTTCAGATTTATAGTTTTAAAATATTTGATATGCAAGAAATACGGTAAAGCGGGTTTTCCGGTTTTAAAATGATATGAACTTTATTATTCCACAACCCTGTATTTTTGAAAACCAAAATCAAACATCTTTCGTATGGCATACTGGCTTATTAAATCTGAACCGTTTAAATATTCCTGGGAACAATTCGAAAAGGATAAACAAACATTTTGGGACGGTGTTAGGAATTATGCAGCCCGAAATCATCTGAGGTCAATGAAAAAAGGCGATCTTGCTTTTTTTTATCATAGTAATGAAGGCACAGAGATCGTTGGTATAGCCAAAGTAGTGAAAGAAGCCTACCAGGATCCTACTACTAATGAAGCTGCCTGGGTGGTAGTTGACTTTAAACCGCATAAAAAATTAAAGAAGCCTGTTAGTCTCGCACAAATAAAAGCAGACAAACGTTTGGCCAATATGGCCCTTGTCAGGCTGGGCCGCTTATCTGTACAACCGGTTACAGATCAAGAATGGGAAATAGTGATGGAAATGGCAGGAGAGAAGTGAGCCTGCTTCCGCATCCAATTCAGACATCACATTTATCCGAAAGACTTCGTTTAACATTTCACGAAGGTTACATTTTGGGGTTATCCAGTATCAATAGCAGATTCACATTTTTAACCCAAAAAGTATAGCCATGAAAAATTTATTCATCGGGCTGCTTATTATAGCAGCCGGAGCAGGAATTTTCTTTTTGCTGAAAAAACCGAGATCCACCACCGAATCTGTCACTGAATTAAAAAAGGAATTTATCATCGGCAAATGGAAAACGGATACACAACCGGAAAACGATTCTTCTTTTATAAAGTACCGTTATGAATTTTCAAAAGAGGGCAATATTATCCGGTCACTAAATGATTCTACAATAGCAGACAGTTCCTTTTATACATGGGATAAGGACAATAATCTTGAATGGAAAAAGAATGCCACTGATACAACTGGTGTATTGTACAAAGTCGTGCAACTGACTGCTGACAGCTTACAG
>CAYPBW010000060.1:9134-15811 GCA_964409055.1 uncultured Chitinophaga sp.
TTTAAAATGCGGAGTGAAAAAGATGAATCGCTCATTTATGAAATTAAAGGAGATATAAAACTGGGTGATGTTGCAGAGGACGGTGCGCAACTCAGGCCCCACATCGTTTGGTTTGAAGAACCTGTGCCTATGATTGAAAAAGCCATTCCTGTTGTCCGGGATGCTGATATTTTTGTTGTAGCCGGTACATCACTGGTAGTATACCCCGCTGCAGGCTTGGTGAATTATACCCAACCGGGAATTCCTGTTTATGTTGTTGATAAAAAGATACCCTATGTTTCTTCAAACGGAAATTTAGTAACTATTGAGAAACCTGCAACGGAAGGCATAAAAGATTTAATTTCCCTGCTTAAAACAACAGCCTGATGGATGATTTAAGTTTTGGGAAACTGCTGATTCCCGTGTTAATCGTATTTATCCTGCTTGTTATTCCCTACATCTTCTTTCTGCTGGCACAACAAAATACATTAAAAGCCATACAGCCTCAAAACAGGTTGATGCAGCCCGGTGAAGTGTGGTTTCAGCTTATTCCACTATTTGGCTGGATTTGGCAGTTTACGGTAGTCAGCCGTATTGCAGATTCTATTTGCAATGAATACAAATCACAGCAGGAAATTTCATTTCTTGGCATGGGTGACGGGGAATTACAAGAGGATATTAAGAACAGGGCAACATACACCACCGGGTACTGGTACTGTGTATTGGTATGTACAACGATTATCCCATTCTTAGGAATTCTTACCGGGTTAGGGGCTCTGGTACTTTGGATAACTTATTGGCAACAGCTCAACAAGCATCGTCAAAAAATAATGGATTCAAACCTCGCTTAAATTCTTCTTTCTATAAATGAAATATCGTTAGCCTCAAGTTCAGCTAAGACAGGCTCATAAATTGATTTGGCTGTCGGTATATGCAACCCCGTCATTTTGATTTTACCATTGAGTATCAGTTTTGCAGCAATACCCAATGGTAATCCAACTGTTTTAGCCATCGCTGTATGCAAACTATTTTCACCCTTCACAACCAGTGAGCTTTCAATTTTTGCATGGGATATTCCTGCATCAGCAATATTATACTCAATTTCATGCAGCATTACTATCATGTCTTTATCGCAGGGGCGAAGAGCCAGTTTTTTCTCAACCGCAAACTGAAGGATGTCGGCAGGACTGCATAGTCCTTTGTTCACCATTGTTTCGTTATCATCAAGTCCCAGAAAAAACAACTGTTTTAAAGTTAGATTCGCTTCATGCATTTTATGGGCCAGGTAGGCAGCAGCCCTGTTTTTTACTTCATCTATTTCCACTTCTTGCAGGTTGCCTTTATCATCAGCTGCCATAAAAGAAGAAGGAATTTTTTCACCTTCACTTTCTGCTTCGTTTTCCGCATCCACCAGTTTCATCAGGTTTTCCAGCAGTCCTTGGGTTTCTTCAAACCGTTCTGATAATTTTTGGTTCACCCATTCACCGAATCCATACTTATCCATATGCTCTTTGAAGACTTGCTGCAGCGATTTTCCATCCGTTTCGTATTGAGGTGTTTCATCCGTCAGCTTTAGCTCAATAATATTTTTCCAGCCGTACATAAAATCCGGGTGACGAAGGGTGGTTCTGATGAAGGTCGAAGTGTTTTCTAAACCATAGAGTGAAGTATAACTCAACGAATCCCTGTTGGCGTACCAGCTCAGGTAACCAACATCTGGTATTTCCACCATTCTTTCGCCACCAAAAAGCTGTTCGTAGGGGACCTTCACTTCTTGTCCTTCTTCACGAAAATGGGCACCGGCTTTACCTGCCATGATGATATTTCTTGGGTTCCAGCTGATCTTATAATGCCATGGGTTATCATCACTTTCAGGAGCTACCAACCCCCCACAATGAGAAATAAACTTGGTAATATGTCCGCCCTTTTGCCGGATTTCATCAATGAGTTTCATGGCACTCATATGATCAATACCCGGATCAAGGCCCATTTCGTAAAGGAAGAACAGGTTATTCTTTTCAATCTCTGATTGAAGCGAACGGATATCTGCATCAAGGTATGATGCGGTCAGTAAATTTTTATGGAGCTTAATACAATCCTTTGCTACCAGTATATGCAGTAAAGGAGGAAGCAGGGAGATAACGATATCAGCCTTATGGATATATTTTTCTCTTTCAGCCTGGTTTCTTATATCAAAAGCAACGGCAGTGGCATAAGCCGATCCTCCAATCTTGGACTTAGCCAATTCCAGGTCAGCATCCGCAACAATGATTTTCCAGTTTTCAGCAGCTGCATTTTTAGCCAGGTAATCAATCAAAACTGTAGCAGATTTACCAGCGCCGAACAATAAAATCGTCTTCATAAAAATTCTGGTGTTGAAAAAGTGAAAATTAGAACTAAAAACCCAGAAAACGACTGAAAAATCACAGGTGAAACACCTAAAGAACGGAGTTACATTTTTAATTCACAAGGGTGGAAAAAATAGGTTAAAAAACACTGTTTTTTATCAGGTTTTGAGGGCTGAAAAAAGTAGATTTGCAGACCCTAAAAATGAGCCTTTAAAAGGGTATTTTGGGGGATGTAAAAAACAACAAAACTGAATAGGAAGCCTAACGATGGAAGAGAATTTTGAGCCTTTAGAAACCAACGACAGTAACAGGATCATTCCCGTTAATATTGAAGAACAAATGAAGACTGCCTACATTGATTATTCAATGTCGGTAATAGTAGGCCGTGCCCTTCCGGATGTTCGGGATGGTTTAAAACCGGTTCACCGCCGTGTTTTATTTGCCATGAATGAACTGGGAATTCATTATAACAAACCTTATAAAAAATCGGCCCGTATAGTGGGTGAGGTGCTGGGCAAATACCATCCGCATGGTGATAGCTCCGTGTATGATGCAATGGTGCGAATGGCACAGGAATGGAACATGCGGTACACAATGATTGACGGCCAGGGTAATTTTGGTAACCAGGATGGAGATGGGCCAGCGGCCATGCGTTATACAGAAGCAAGATTGGAAAGGCTTGCAGAGCACATGCTCGATGATATTGAAAAAGACACGGTTGATTTCCAGCTAAACTTTGATGATTCGGAAAAAGAGCCTTCCGTTCTTCCTACCAGGGTTCCGCAATTACTGATCAATGGATCAAGTGGTATTGCGGTAGGGATGGCAACAAACATGATGCCGCACAACCTTAGCGAGGTGATTGATGGATGTATAGCCTATATCGATAACCGGGAGATTACTATCGAAGAACTGATGCAATATGTAAAAGCTCCTGATTTTCCTACCGGAGGGACCATTTACGGTATGGAAGGCGTAAAAGCAGCGATGCATTTTGGCCGTGGCAGGGTAGTGGTAAGGGGCAAATTAACAGTAGAAACAAAACCAAGCGGCAGGGAACAGATCATCATTACTGAAGTACCTTACCAGGTAAATCGTGATGCACTGACCAATCGTATTGGTGAACTGGTAAATGAAAAAGTGATCGATGGCATTGCCCATGTAAACAACGAATCGAATAACAAAGAAGGTACAAGGCTCGTAATTGACCTGAAAAGAGATGCCATTGCCAATGTAATTATCAACCAGCTTTATAAGCTGACCGATCTTCAAACATCTTATGGCATCAACAATGTAGCAATAGTAAAAGGCCGTCCAAGAACATTAAGCTTAAAAGATCTGATCAGTGAGTTTGTGGAGTTCAGGCATGAGGTGGTGGTTCGCAGAACAAAGTTTGAATTAAAAGAAGCTGAAAAAAGGGCACACATTTTAAAAGGCTATCTCATTGCCCTGGATCACCTGGATGAGGTGATTGCTTTGATTCGCAGTTCAGCCACTCCCGATATTGCTAAAGATAACCTTGTAAATGCCGGATGGGGGCTGGATGAAATACAAGCAAAAGCCATACTGGAACTGCGTTTACAACGCCTTACCGGCATGGAGAGGGATAAGATCAAAGAAGAGTTTGATGAATTAATGAAACTCATTGCACACCTGAACGAATTATTGTCGAATGAAGGTATGCGGTATGATCTTATCAAAACCGAACTCACTGAGATCAAAGACAAATTCGGCGATGACCGTAAAACAGAGATCACTTACCTGGATGATGAAGTAAAGATTAAAGACCTTATCAAAGAGGAAGATGTAGTAATCACTATTTCACACCTTGGATACATTAAGCGTACCCCGGCCGATGAATACCGTTCTCAGCGCCGTGGTGGCCGTGGTGTAATGGGTGGCAAGACAAGAGAAGAAGATTATATCGAACATCTTTTTGTGGCGTCAACTCACCATACTATGCTTTTCTTTACAGAAAAGGGAAGAGTATACTGGCTTAATGTTTATGAAATTCCGGAAGGAGAGAAGACCGGAAAAGGAAGGGCTATTCAGAACCTTATGCAATTACCACCGGACGATAAAGTGAAAGCAATTATTGATGTGAAGGATCTGAAAGATGAAGAGTTTGTAAAGTCACATAACATTGTCCTTTGTACCAAAAAAGGTATTATCAAAAAAACGGAACTGGAAGACTTCAGCCGACCCAGGCAAACCGGGGTTAATGCTATTACTATTGTGGAAGGAGATGAATTGCTCGACGCAAAATTAACTGACGGCAAATCTGAAATCATGATAGCCGTGAAGAGTGGCAGGGCCATTCGTTTCTCAGAAGAAAAAGTTAGGGCAACCGGCCGGGGGGCAATTGGTGTAGCCGGTATTGAAGTGGAAGATGAAAACGATGAAGTGGTGGGCATGATATGTGTAAACCCGGAAAAAGATGCATCCCGTACTGTGCTGGTGGTTAGTGAACAGGGATTTGGTAAACGTACACCGGTAGATGAATATCGTTTTACTAACAGGGGAGGAAAAGGGGTGAAAACGATCAATGTAACAGAAAAAACAGGAAGCCTTGTCGGTATACTGGATGTAGCAGAAAATGAAGACCTGATGATTACCTGTAAAAGCGGTGTGACCATCCGGATGCCTGTAAGCGGTATAAGTGAACAGGGAAGAGCCACACAAGGAGTGAAACTAATTAAACTGGATGACGGAGATGAGATAGCGGCCATTACACAACTGGATGACCAGGGGCAGAATGGAGATGGCAATGGCAATCACGGAGAAACTGACGCAACGTCATCAGATGAAAATCCATCTACAGAGGGAAATGAAGCATAAAATTTTTTAAATCAATAATTATCAAAATGAAAAAACTCCTGGTTGTATCTGCAGTTTTCTTGTCAGGGTTAGTAGCAACAGCCCAGAATTATGACAATATCAAGAACCAGCTTTTGTTTAACAAGTTTGAACAGGCTAAAACAGATTTCGATAAAGCTTTTACCAATGCAAAATTCGCCAGTAAAGCAGAAGCCTTTATTCTTAAGACAGCTATATACGCTGGCCTGGCGATGAGCGATGCCAATAAAGACAAGCCTGCCGGCATACAATTGGCCAACGAGGCTGATGCTGCCTTTAAAAAATACAGGGAAATGGATCCCGAGATGAAGTTGGTGAAAGATCCAGTATACCAAAATGGCCCCGTTAACTTGTATTCAGCCTTTTACTCTGGCGGTTATGAAGATTATAAAACAAAATCATGGCAGGCCGGTTATGATAAACTGAAAAAAGCGGTGGAAATTTCAGATATCCTGATCGCTCAAAAAGTTTTTAATTCACCACTGGATACCAATGTGCTGATTCTTGCAGCTATTACAGCAGAAAGCAGCGATAATAAAGAAGATGCTGCAAAATATTATGTACGGTTAGCAGACGCCAAAGTTGACGGGGAAGGTTTTGAAAGCGTATATCGCTTTCTTGTTAGTTATTATTTTGGAAAAAAGGATATTCCCAATTTTGAAAAGTATAAAACCTTAGGTGCTCAGTTATATCCCAAAAGTGAGTACTTCACTTTTGATAAAGTAGATTTTGCTGCGGGACTTGCCACCAACTTTGACGATAAAGTAAAAGCTGTTGAAGAGATATTGGCAACTGACCCCGATAATTTTAAAGCTAACCAGGTACTAGGTGAGATTATTTACGACACGCTGAATTCAGAAAAAGAAGGAGCTGTGCTTCCTGCCAACGCTGCTGATCTGGAGAAAAGAATGGTAGCATCATTCCTGAAAGCTGCCTCGGTAAGGGCAAATTATGAGATTCCTTTCTTATATATGGGCGACCATTTCATTAATAAAGCGGCAAAGACCAACGATGCCCGTTCTGCTCATGCTGCTGATATGAAAACAAGAACCAAGCCCGGCACAATGGCTTCAAAAGAGGATATAGCCAAAAGAGATATGCTTGACAAAAAATACGGCGATGATCTTGACCAGGCAAGGGAACCCTATGAAAAAGCCGGTGCCATCCTGGCCGACAGGGCTTCTAAAGAAGGAGGATTGGAATTGAGGGAAAAAGAGCAATACAAGAAAGTGGCTAATTATCTTTCAGAAATTTATGGCTATAAAAAAGTTCAGGCCAAAGGCAAACCTGCTGACCAGGCAAAATTTCAGGCTGAAGAAAAGAAATGGAACGAGATTTACGACAGTATCAATGCAATCAAAACCCTGAAGAAGGGACACGATACCAACTAAATTTTAGCAAAAGAAAAAGAAGGGGAACCCGGCCTAATGGCTGGGTTCTTTGTTTTTGTCATTAAGCAATGTAATGATGTGAATTTACATATTTAACATAATG
>CAYPBW010000061.1:0-5175 GCA_964409055.1 uncultured Chitinophaga sp.
CAGACCGCCATTTATTGCTGGATGCCTTCCAGGCAGTGTTTGTTTACCCGAATCCTAATAATACAGGCAATTTCAACATCAGGTTGAATACAGATCTGTATAACAACATAGGCGTAAGGGTATTTAATGCTATGGGACAGGAAGTACACAGCCAGTTCTTTGCCGGATTGACTTACGGAAGCGTAGTGACGCTGAATATCGGCAAACTGACACCGGGAGCTTACCAGCTTTACATTTACAACAATCAAAATGGTTTCATTAAGAAAGCAGTCAGCGTTCTTTATGTGAAATAATAGCCGTTTTGCTATACAATAAAAACCGCCCCTTTTTATTGGGGCGGTTTTTATTTTTTATTAATGATACTATTTGCTGATTATTTTGATCTCCACCCGCCTGTTTAATTTTTCTTCTTCTATTGATTTTTCCGGGTAAGGATAAAGTGGCATTGAGTGGCCAAATCCTTTATAGCTTATTCTTTTTGATTCAATTCCATTTTTGACCAGGTAATCTTTTACTGCTTTTGCTCTTGCTTCTGAGAGGTTAAAAAGGCCTGTTTCATTATCCAGCCCATCAGCAGGAGTAGGGTTACAGCAAATATGTCCTTCTACCCTAATCACTAATGCCGGATACGTTCGCATGGCATCCAGCAATTCTTCCAGCATCGGGTAAGACTCAGGCAAAAAACGATGAAGGCCTCCGGCAAAATTGATATTTCTTAGTACCAGGTTAGTTCCTGGCTTTACTGTTGAATCGGAAATCTTTTCTGTTAAGGTAGGAGGTTTTGTGGCTGGCGGAGCAGCATTTGAAGTAGCAGGGTTTCCGTAAATGATCTTTATTTCCACTCTTCGGTTCAGGCTTCTTTGTTCAGGGCTTTCATTGCTGGTAACCGGCATCCGTTTGCCATGCCCCGCTGCAATCAGTATATCCCTGGATTCCCAACCAATATTCAACAAGTAGTTTTTTACAGATTGTACTCTTTTTTGTGATAACACATCATTGTAATCATTTGATCCGATTGCATCACAGTGACCATGTAATTCGATGCGGTCGCTTACATCCAATGAATCTGTCAGGCTGTCTAACCTGGCCCTCGCCGAAGCATCTAGCAGAGCTTTATTAAAAGCAAAATGAACGTAAACAGACTTCACATTTTGCGCATAGCTGTTTACTGTAATCAGCAGTAGTAGAAACAAAAAACAGGGCCTGTAAATCTTTAATATCCGGGTGGCAGTCATTATCAATAAATTAGAGCGGAATAACCTAATAACGGCTGAAGATCATTTTTCTTGTAATACAAGCCGGCAGCCGCCTGTTTTAACCTACCTTTGCGGCCTCAAAATTTGACTCATGATCAGTGTAAAAGACCTGAAACTGGCCTATGGTAAACGGGTGTTGTTTGAAGAAGTGAACCTGAACTTTACCAAAGGCAATTGCTACGGTGTGATCGGTGCCAACGGGGCCGGAAAGAGTACTTTTCTGAAAATATTAAGCGGCGAAATTGAGCCCAATAAAGGTACGGTGGAGATTACACCCGGCGAACGCATGGCTGTATTGAAACAGAACCAGTTTCAGTTTGATGAGGAAACCGTGCTGAATACGGTTATGATGGGGCATACCAAACTGTGGTCAGTAGCCAAAGAAAGGGAATCTATTTATGCACTGGCCGACTTTACCGAAGAAGATGGTATCCGGGCGGGAGAACTGGAACATGAATTTGGTGAAATGGGTGGTTACACCGCAGAAAGTGATGCAGCAACTTTGTTGAGTGAGTTGGGAGTTAAGGAAGAATTTCATCAGTCATTGATGAAGGATATTCCTTCGAACCTGAAAGTACGGGTGTTGCTGGCACAGGCACTTTTTGGAAATCCTGATATACTATTGCTGGACGAGCCTACCAACGGCCTGGATATTGAAACGATCAGTTGGTTAGAGAACTTCCTGGCAGATTATGAGAATATTGTTTTGGTAGTGAGTCATGACCGTCACTTCCTGGATGCAGTGTGTACCCATGTGGCTGATGTCGACAGGCAAAAGATCAAGATATTCACCGGTAATTATACCTTCTGGTACCAGTCATCTCAATTGATGGCCCGCCAGATCAATGACAAGAACAAGAAAGTAGAAGAGAAGCGGCAGGCTTTGCTGGACTTCATTGCCCGTTTCAGCGCCAATGCTTCAAAAAGTAAACAGGCTACATCGAGAAAGAAGGCATTGGAAAAATTAACCATTGAGGAAATCGAACCCAGCTACCGGAAATATCCCGGTATCATCTTCCAGCAATTAAGGGAAGTGGGTAACCAAATTTTAAATACGCAAAAGTTGCAAAAATCGGTTGATGGCCGTTTGCTCTTCAGTGATGTAAACTTCACGGTCAATAAAGGCGATAAAATTGCTTTGCTGAGCCGTGACCCGTTAGCCATTACTAATTTTTTCAATGTTATTACAGGAGAAACAATGGCTGACAGTGGTTCTTACGAATGGGGAAGCACCGTAACCCATGCTTACCTGCCGCAGGAAAATAATCAGTATTTTGATAAAGACCTGAACCTGATGGATTGGCTGCGCCAGTATGTGCCCGATCATGTGAAGGATGTAGATGAGCCGTTCCTCAGAGGCTTCCTTGGAAAAATGCTCTTCAGTGGTGATGATGTTACCAAGAAGACCAATGTGTTGAGCGGTGGTGAAAAAGTTCGTTGTATGATCAGCCGTATGATGCTGCAAAATCCGAATGTAATCCTGCTCGATCAGCCTACCAACCATCTTGACCTGGAAAGTATCCAGAGTTTCAACGAACAGTGTACGGATTACAAGGGTATTATTTTATTAACGAGCCATGACCATACGTTCATGCAAACAGTAGCCAACCGGATCATTGAGTTAACACCGAAAGGTATCATCGACCGCCTGATGACCTTTGATGAATACCTGGAAGATGAAAGAGTAAAAGCGTTGAAGGAAGAGATGTACAGCTAAATTTGTCAAGCTTTCTGAACAAATTTTTGGGCTGACTCTTGACAAAGAAGTTTCTTCTTTCTACTTTAGCTGTCATAAGCCAACTGTTCTTTTATAACCGGAATCCAACACCTACCGTACCTGTTAATCCTTCCGGGAAAAACTTGTATCCGGCCGGAGGGTATGTCCCGATAGTAATGCGGGAGATTCGGGTTGAAGCCAAATGAGATAAATGATTTTGAAGGCCCCGTTGTAAGACGGGGCTTTTTGTTATCTTACCTTTTATGCCAACCACCTCATCCCTTGCCAAGAAGATCGGTTTCTGGTCTGCCACCTCCATTATTATCGGAAGTATTATCGGTTCAGGTGTTTTTATGAAACCGGCCAGCATGGCCGGACAGTTAGGTTCGCCGGTTTGGCTCACACTGGTTTGGATCATTGCCGGGCTTTTTTCTCTTTTTGGTGCACTGGTTTATGCAGAGTTGGGTGCCATGATGCCGGAAACGGGGGGGATTTATGTTTACTTCCGTAAAATGTTCGGCGACTTTTTCGCTTACCTCTACGGGTGGGCTGCTTTTTCAGTGATAAATACAACCGGGGTAGCAGCAATAGCATTTGTATGTGCACAGTATGCTGATTATTTTTTGCACCTGCCGAGGTTTGATACAGCTACGGAACTATCTGTAATCTGGCATCTGCCATTTATCGGTGACCTCCGTCCGTTGGAGAACTTTGGAGTAAAATCGCTGGCCATTGGTATTATCGGGGGCCTCACCTGGCTGAATGTACGAAGCGTAAAGGCCGGAAGTTCATTCCAGGTTGTTTCTACCATTATTAAGGTCGCTGTGATTGCAGCATTGGTCATTGGTATTTTCTTTTTTGGAAACGGGTCAATAGATAATTTCTTTTATTCAGACAACTCAAAACAAGGAACGGCATTGTTCAGTGGTATCATTGCTGCATTGACAGGAGCCTTCTTTGCTTATGATGGCTGGATCAATATCACCTTTATTGCCGGTGAGATCAAACAGCCGCAGCGAAATATTCCCCGGAGTTTATTCACCGGTGTCATTGCCTGCATCATTGTGTATGTGCTGGTCAACCAGGCCTATCTCTATGTATTGCCTGTAGAAAAAATAGCAGGGTCATCATTGGTGGCTTCTGATGCCATTTCGATGGCAATCGGGAATGCTGGAGGAGCCGCCGTGGCAGCCATGATCGTCATTTGCACACTCGGCGCAGTAAACGGTAATTTGATGGCAACAACCCGGGTTACCTATGCTATGGGAAAGGACAAAGTATTCTTGCCATGGTCAGGCAAAGAACATAAAAAATACCAGACACCGGGCAATGCCTTATGGCTTCATGGATGCTGGATCGCTATACTTATCATATCCGGTTCTTTTGATATGCTGGCAGATATGATGGTGTTCATTAGCTGGATATCCTATGGCCTGGGAGCTGTGGGTATTTTTATGCTGCGGAAAAAAATGCCTTTGGCCGAACGACCCTATAAGATTTGGATGCATCCGTTTGTGACATTGCTGTTTATCATCTTTACCAGCCTTTTTTTGGTAATAACTGTTTACAACGATATTACCAATTACCTGAACGACAGGCAACCGGTTGTTAATTCATTATTGGGCATTGTGATCGTTATGCTTGGCATACCATTCTACTTTTATTATCGTTCAAAAAACAAAAAGGAAAAATCAGCGGAGTAAAAGGGTAGTGCCTTTTTCAAACACTTTCTCACCGGTATCAGCATGGGTATAGCTAAGCTGCCAGGCATAGACGCCTGTTGATTGTGCAAGTCCATTGATGGTGCCATCCCATTTGCGGGTCCAGTCGCGGCTGAAAAATACCAGTTGGCCATAGCGGTTGAACACTTTGAATTCAAGGTTCATTGCTTTTACCGCATTCAACGGGTAAAGAAAATCATTTTTACCATCTCCGTTGGGTGTAAAGGCCGTCGGCACTTTGATGAGGCAGCTGCTTAATAACCGCACTGTTTGTTTTAATGTATCGCTGCATTGTAATATTTCGCTGGAAGCAACCAGGGTAATGGTGAAAAAAACATCCCGGCTTACTGCAGGATAACGATGGCCTGCCGGAGTTTGAAGTGTCGACCTTGTTCCGTCTCCAAGGTCCCATTGCCAGCGATCAATGGCGCCGGTACTGGTGTTGAGCAGGTGTAATGTATCACCGGGGCAAATGGCAGGC
>CAYPBW010000061.1:5275-15676 GCA_964409055.1 uncultured Chitinophaga sp.
GGCGCCGGTACTGGTGTTGAGCAGGTGTAATGTATCACCGGGGCAAATGGCAGGCAGAGCTTTAAACTTGGCCTCCAGGTTTCCGTTTACCTGTATGGTTTGAATAGTTGTATCAGTACAAAGGTTGTTTTTGACAATAAGCCTCACGGTTTTTGTACCAGGGGCTGCATAAAAGTGAACAGGGTTTTGTAAGGTACTTGTTTGGCCATCGCCAAAATTCCAGTTCCAGCTGTTGGCATTATTATTCCCATCGTGAAAAAAGCGGATGCTGTCCTGCCTGCAGCTAAGCGGATTATTAACGGTGAAGGCAGATGATAAAGGTGACACCACATCAAAAGACAAAGGCGATCCCGGGTTAACCACCAGCCCGCATTCATCGATGATTGAATTGCCATCATTGCCGGTAACAAGGGATACTGCATAAGTTCCACTCACGATGATCGGCATATTAAACAGCAGACGTATACGGTTGGTAACAGAGCCTGTAATGCAGGCACCGGGAACAAAGGATGCACTGATGGGTTGCGGGCCGGTAAATAAAAAATCACTGCCATCCGGAGAAATCGTACTGCATTGAATACCTTTTTCAAAAACAAGTTCAACAAAGGAAGGAGAGCAGCCGCCGGGGTTTTGCAAACTGTCCATGGTAATCGGTTGCAGAGCCGTTACTTCGAAGCTTATTGTTTCATTTTCCGGAATGCTCCGGTTGCACACATCCATCAGCGTATTACCATCGTTGCCGGTGTTCATTGTAAGTGTATAAGTGCCTATTGGTAATGGAGCAACTAGTTCAATCATGATAGAGTCTGTACCCAACGGCGATGTGCAGTCACCGGGATAGGCGCTGTAAATAACTGCGCCACCTGAAATACTAAAATCACTTCCATCACCAGCCAGTGTGCTGCATTGTAATTTTTTGTTACCTCTCAGTATAATGGTTTTGCCTTCGCAACTGGCCCTGGCACTCAACAGGTGTGGTTCCACAGGGTCGGTAATGTTGGCAGTGCCGCCGGCAAAGGTGATATTATATCCTTCAAAAGCATTGTTCTGGTTGGTCACCATCAGCAGGTAAGTTCTTCCCTCTCTTACCATCGGCATACTGCTAAATAAAGGCATACCGCCGCCGCCGCAAACGATGGTATCCGTTCCGTCAACAGATGCGCCGGTTTCTCCCGGTTCGGATGACCAGTTGCAGGCAACAAACAGGGATGTATTAGTGAAAACCTCATTTGGGTTGGTATTTGTAATATCAAATAACTGCCAGCTATAATCCGAAGCCGGGTTATCCGGGGTAATGACAAATCCCAGTGTGCCGGAGGCAAAACAATTCATCCGGAAAAAATTAGGATTCTTGTTGTAATAAGTAAAGCCGGCAGGACAGGGAACAGGTATAGGAATGGTGCCGCAATAAACCGGTGTGTTGGCATAAAAACTTTCTGTACCGCAAACCAGTACTGCCGTTACCGGTGTTTGTCCCGGTGTGGTACATAGCTGTGCTGAAGCTTTATCGTAAAAGCCTACCAGGATCAACAGCAGCAGTATGCTTCTTTTCATAATCCGTCAAACGGAACACTGGTAATACAGGTTGCCGGTCAATGACCTTACAAGTTACAAAACAAACATCGTTGAAAGCAAGGCCCGGAAGTTTTGTATTTTCGGTGGATGAAAACCGCACTAGTAACCGGCGCTTCCGGCAATCTTGGCCAGGCCGTCATTCAGAAGTTCCTGGCTGAAGGATATCATGTTACAGGAACGCTGGTTCCTGCCGATCCGGTAAAGCTGCCTGTCAGTCACCCCAATCTCCATCTCGTTGAAGCAGATCTTTTAAATGAAACCGCTGCCGCACAGGTATCGCAATCGTTGATGGAGAACTATGGGCAAATAAATGCGGCTGTTCTTACTGTGGGAGGTTTTGCCATGGGCTCTGTTGCTGAAACCACAGCGGCTGATCTGCTGAGGCAATATAAACTGAATGTAGAAACAGCCTACAATATTGCCCGGCCCGTATTCCTGCAAATGATGAAGCAGGGCAGTGGCCGCATTTTTATGATTGGCGCCCGGCCCGGTATTGATATGAAGAACAGCAAAGGCATGATCGCTTATGGCATGGCCAAATCACTCATTTTCCGGCTGGCCGAACTGATGAACGAAGAAGCAAAGGGAACGAATGTAGTGGTAGCGGTAGTCGTTCCATCTACCATTGATACACCGCAAAACAGGAAAGCTATGCCCGATGCTGATTTCAGTAAATGGGTAAGCCCTGCCAGTATTGCTTCGGTCATCCATTTTCACTGCAGCGATGAGGCGGCCTCCCAGCGGGAAACTGTCATTAAACTGTACGGAAATTCCTGATTTTCAATAATTCTGTCACTCTTCCGGCATTTGGCAAGACTTTTGCAAACTGCCCGTGAACCAAACTGTATGTATATGAAAACAAAGATGATCTCTTTATTAGTTGTTCTTTCTTTCACCATCCTTTCTGTGCAGGCGCAAACACTTCGTGCCGGTGTAAATCTCGCCAATGTAACCATCACCAATGACGGGGATATTGATGATAATAAAATGCTCACCAGTTTCCAGGTGGGTTTTAGCGGCGATCTTTTTATCACCAAACACTTTTTCTTTCAACCCGGAATCTACCTGACAGGTAAAGGTTCCAAGACACAATCCGGGAGTACAACCGATGCTACTTATTTCAGGGCTACCAGCAATCCTTACTATGTAGAAATACCCGCCAATTTTGTTTTTAAGACAGATCCCTTACCAGTAAAGTTTTTTGCCGGTGCCGGTCCTTATATTGCTATGGGTGTGGCCGGAAAGAATAAAGTGGATGGCAAATTTCTCGGTACTTCTTTCAGCAGCGAAGAAAATATCACCTGGTCAAATGATGATCCCTCTACACTTGATTATGAAGAAGGCGCCGGTTATGGTATTATGAAGCGATTTGATTACGGCGTCAATATTTTAGCCGGTATTGAATCAAGAGGTGCTGTATTTTCTGTGAATTACGGAATGGGATTGGCCAAATTGCAATCCGGCAGCAATAGCAGCGCCGATGATAAGAATAAGCACCGGGTGCTGAGTTTTGTAGTAGGGATTAAGTTGTAAGTGGGAAACGGAAAATGGAGAATGGGAAATGGGGGGTGGCAGGCTTAATAAAATAAAAGCACAATAAATTTTGCTGCGAAGGCACTAAGTCACAAAAAAAATTGTGTTACCTGGTGCTTTTGTTTTTTCATCCCGGACTAACTGATCCTGTTGAATGGGAAAGGGGTGAGGGGAATTATCTATCTTGCATCCCTATGCGTTACATGAAATGGATCGGGCTGGCTGCGGTTGCTTTATTGGTCTATGCCTGTTTTTCTCCCTGGGTCATTATTGAATCAAAAAAATTAGTAGTAAGTGGTACAGATGCTGCGGGCACCAACTTTGGTAGGCCCGGTTACCTGCACCTTTTCCTGGCAGTTATTTTCCTGGTATTTCATTTCATTCCCCGCTTATGGGCCAAGAGGGCCAACCTGCCCGTAGTGGCGGTCAACCTGGGCTGGGCCATCCGCAACTTCTTTGTTATAGCCGCCTGCAGGGCGGGGGAGTGTCCTGAAAAACAATTGGGACTTTACCTGGCAGGCGCTGCCTCTGTATTGATGCTGCTGGCTGCCCTGTTCCCTGATATCGAAGTGGGCAACAACAAACAATAACGGCAAGGGTGGTAAAAACATAAACCAGGTTACACCGCTTGACCTTTATCAATACTTTTCCACAATTCAAATGCTGTACATTTCTGATTGTCTTATCTGCTAATTTTATGATTGTTGCATATGTAATTCCCATCCCGTACCCCGCTGAAAGAAGATAAGAAGTCCTGACCTGTACTAAGCAGGCCATACTTAGTAAGCCAACCATTATACTTTTACCGCTTTTGTATTACTTGTTCATGTTTTCTTAATACAGGAAAACAAGTGCCGGTGATGCTGCATGATAATTTTGCGCCGTCCCATCCCTTTGAAAGACAACCTCCGTTTCCTTTGATAACCAATTTTAAAAACTAAAAATTGTTTATGAAGAAGATTTACTTTTTGATGGTGTTTTTATTAGTTGCAGCTATTAGTAAGGGACAATCAGCTATCGTTATTGACAATTTTGGAACAACTGCTCAGAATCCAATAAGTAGAACTGGTTGGACTGCAAACATTGCAAGCGGGTCAAATTGGGAACTTAGAACTACAGGAACAAGCACAGGTTATTCTTGGACAAATCCATCAATAAATTCTTCAGGTGGGGCCAATGTTTTTACTAACCTAGGAACAAATACAAACACAAAGCAGCTAACTTACGATAACTTACTTTCTACCTTAAGTTACACAAGCATAAAGGTAAGATTTGGTGGACTAAGATCAGGCACTGTTCCTGATGTCAATGTTCTGTATTCTACGGATGGATCTGTTTACATAAGTGCTGGCACTGTAACATTGTCAACAGCTTGGGCTCCTTATACAGTCAATCTGCCTGCAGCTGCAGAGGGGGCGTCGAATCTTAGAATTAGATTTGAAGTTCAAGCAAATAATAATAGCTCAAATTTCTTTCGAATAGATGACTTTCATGTTGTTGGAACAAGTATTCCAACTCCCACAACAACATCTATTTCTCCATCTTCAGCTACCGCAGGAACTGGTGGTTTTACTTTGACAGTTAACGGAACCAATTTTGTAAACGGAGTATCTGCCATAAGGTGGAATGGCGCCAACAAAACAACAACATTTGTAAGCAGCACACAGCTTACCGCTGCTATTGATGCTGCGGATATTGCAACTGCTGGTTCTGCAACAGTAACGGTCTTAAATACAGGTAATCCAACAGAATCAAACGGCCAGACATTTACTATTAACCCGGCAGCAGCGCCAACCAGGCTGGTTGTTACTTCTGTTTCTCCTGCATCACCTACAGTGAACAGTCCGTTTAGTGTTACGGTACAATCACAGGATAATTCAAATATTCCTCAAAATGCAGGAAGCAACGTAACGGTAAATCTCAGCAGAACAGCCGGAACCGGCACACTTGGAGGTACGCTTAGCGGGACAATCAATGCAGGAACTAATAGTGTAACATTTACAGGTCTTACCTATAATGTAGCCGAAAGTGGCGTTGAACTTACTGCTGCTGACGGCGCTTCCGTATTAACTTCAGGTACAACAACATTCACTGTTCAGCAAGCTGCATCACAACTGGCTTTTGTGGGAGTTCCTGCTTCCGGTACACCGGGTGTTAATCTATCATCCTTTACTGTAGAAGCAAGGAGGCCAGATAATTCGGTGGATAATACCTATACCGGGAATATCACTATTTCCAAAGCAAGTGGTCCCGGCACAGTTTCAGGAACAACCACTGTTGCTGCGGTGGCCGGGGTTGCTACTTTTTCAACATTGCAATTTGACCTGGCTGGAACATATACATTGAATGCGGCATCTGGTTCTTTGACCCAAGCAATAACTGGAAATATTTCAATTGTACAAGCTTCAGTCAACTTAGGTAATTATCAATTTACAGGAACATCTTGTTCTGCAGGGGCATTATCAGCAACCGGAGTAGCTGCAAATCTGACTTACTCATCATTCGCCCCAACAGGTATTACTTGTAATAGTAATGTTGCAAATGTATTTAGTGGAAATGCATCCTGGGGTTCTGTTTTTAGTTCAACAAGATATCTTGAATTTACTGTTACTCCTGCAACAGGTTACTCTTTAACTATATCTTCTTTGACTTTTGATTACTTCAGGAGTGCAGCAGGTGCAACAAATACTTCGGTAAGATCTAATGCTGATAATTATGCAGCTGATATTTTGAGTCCTTTTTCTGTTGGGACCGGCAGTACAAGTGGCAATATTCCTTTATCAGGAACTGGTTTTACGAATCTTGTAGCGCCAATAACATTTAGGATTTACGGGTGGGGAGGTAGCAGTACTGGTGATTTCCGGGTTGATAATGTTACTTTAAATGGATATTTATTGCCTGCCCCAACCATTACATCATTTACACCCACAAACGGCTATACCGGAAGTTCAATAGTTATAACCGGTACAAACTTTACGGGTGCTACATCAGTAACATTTGGCGGTACAAATGCATCTTCTTTTACTGTTGATAACGGTACACAAATCACTGCAACAGTTGGTGCAGGCAGTACAGGTATTATCAGTGTAACTACTCCAAATGGAACAGGATCATCGGCCGGCACTTTCACATATAATGGGTATATCTCTGATATTACCGGAAATTGGAATACTGGTTCAAGCTGGTTAGGAGGTGGAGTGCCACCGGCTGGCAGCAATGTTACTTTGAAACCGGGTAATACTATTACAATGACTGCAAACGAATCGGTAAACGATATTACTATTGGCACAGGAGCAACACTTGGCTTAAATGGAAATACTCTTAGTGTTTCGGGAGATTATTCTAATAGCGGAAATCTTTCTACTAATTCAGGTACAGTTGATTTTGTGAGAGCATCAGGAACGCAAACACTTACTACAGGCGGTACCGGAGCGGGAAAGACATTTTATGATTTTTTGCATTCCGGGAACTCAACACTTTCTCTTGCTACTAATAATTTACAGGTGATGAATAATTTCACCAATGATGCCGGACCTTTTAACTCAAATGGGCTAAATGTGACAATTCGTGGTAATATGTCTGCTGCCGGCACTTTTACACCGGGAGCAGGTGTGCTTACATTTGATGGTACTGCTAATCAAAACTGGAGCGGGGCTGTAGCTAATAACTATGGAGGTGTTGTGATAAATAAGTCTTCAGGAGATGTTGTAGTGGGTAGTAATATTACTGTAAACAATCTGACACTTACAAATGGCAAAGCAGTATTGGGCAGTAATAACCTGCTGGTATCTTCTGCAGTAACAGGAGGTTCTGCTGCCAGTTATGTACAAACAAACGGTACAGGCACACTTACCGTCAGCAACATTACTACCAGCAAATCACTACCAGTAGGTAATGCGGCTTACAATCAGTTGCTCATAGAAAACGGCAGCGGTCATAACTGGAGTGTAAGGGTGATTGATGGATTGACATCCAGCCCTGGCTATAATACCGATAGAGCTGTCTTACTGCAATGGGATATTACACCTTCTGTAAACCCTCCTGCAGGCGGCGCAGATATTACTTTCCAGTTTGATCAAAGTACACAGGTGGGGCCGCTATTTAACACCGGAACCAGTGTGCAGGCATGGCGCAATCCGCTGGATGCAGGCTGGGTAACTGCCGGTACTCCAACGGCTGTAACTGTCGTTAATCCAACCACAGCGACAATAAAAGTAACAGGCCTTGCCGGGTTCTCTAAATATGCGCTATCAAATGTTGATGGCCCGCTGCCGGTAACATTGCTCAGCTTCTCCGGCTACAAAGACGGCAGCCGCAACCAGTTGAGCTGGACAACAGCCAGTGAACTGAACAATCGTGGTTTTGAAGTGCAGCGATCAACAGACGGTGTTAACTATACAGCTATAGGGTTTGTAAACAGTTTGGCCAACGGCGGCAACAGCAATGACCAGCTCAGCTATCGTTTTACGGATAATACACCGGCAGGAGTGAAGCAATACTACCGCCTGCGCCAGGAAGATGTAGATGGACGAAGCAAACTCAGCAATATTGTTCTGATCAACGGCAATAAAGCAACCGGTGTAATGATTAGCGGACTGTTCCCCAACCCGGCCAATGATATGGTAAATGTGCTGGTGTCTGTACCGGGCCGTACACAGCTTACCTTATTGGTAACAGATGTGGCAGGCCGCATCCTTAGCCAGAAAGCAGTAAGTGCCGAGACCGGCAGCAATACAATTCAAATGAATGTCGGTAATTTTTCAAGCGGCACATACATGGTTCGACTAGTTTGTGCCGATGGCTGCGAGGCAACACCTTCGAAGTTCATTAAGTACTAATAGTATCCGGAAAACCGTACAAAATGATCCGCCTCCGTATGGGGGCGGATTTTTTTAAGCATGGTAAAAGATGAAGTGTATACATAGGAAAAGGTGAAATACGGTTTTGGGGATATTACTATTGTACTTTTTTAAACAACTCAACTCGCATATCTCTTGACTTTTTGTGCTGGTCAATATTTAATAAGAGTATATTCTTAATCAAAGCTTAGCATTTTCTTCATTTACGTAGAACTACTATCAAAAAAAATCGTAAAACATGTTGCTTGAAGTAGTAATCCATGTTATTTTTGCAGAGCAATTACGGGAAAACGCCCTATAAGTACCGTAAAAACCCTAAGTAATCCGTAACTAAGAAAACAACCGTACCATGAAGAATTTTTTACCCGTTATTCTTTTTTTTGTAGCAAGCAACTTATCATTCTCAGTTAAGACAAATGCTCAAAGTTCTTGCCCCCAGATCATCAATTCTACTTTTCGTATTATCACCAATCAAGGCAACCAAACCCGCAAGCGGATTAGTTTTGATTATATCAATCCTTCAAATGGAAATAAACGCATCAGTGTATTAGTGACTGTTAATGGTACCAATGTAGTTAATGTTTGTGTGAATGCTTCCAATTATCGGGGTGTACAGCGTACTTATACTTCACCTGAGTTTACAGTAACGAATATGGCCAATATGGATGTTACAATAACGCCTTACACAGGAAGCAACTGTGGCGGCAATGCCTGTGCACCTACCATTCGTTCCATCGGCGGTGCACCACTCCCTGTAATATTTTCTGCATTTACTCTTACCAGAAATAACGCAAACGTATCTGTTAAATGGGAAACTGCCACAGAGATCAGCAATAGCGGCTTCAATGTCGAAAAGTTTAACAGCAATAATGAAGAGTGGGAACCAGTAGCTTTTGTACGTTCAAAGGCAGAAGGTGGTAACAGCAGCAGTAGGCTGAGTTATGAATATAATGATATAAATAACAGCAAAGCTGTATCCCAGTATCGCATTAAGCAGGTTGATATCAATGGGGAATTCAAATACAGCGAAGTAAGAACTATCCGCGGTATGGAACAGGATGCCAGGACAATGGTTTTCCCTAACCCCAGCAGCAATGGCACGGTGAATGTAGTTTTTGCAGATGCTTCTGTTCGTGATATTATGCTGGTGGATATGGCCGGCCGTACGGTAAAGCAGTGGAATGCCTATAGCAACAACAGCCTGCAGGTGAATAACCTGGTACCGGGTATGTACACTCTTCGTTCCTTCGACAGGGAAACAGCCACACAGCAGGTACAGAAAATTGTAATCAACGGACGTTAATTTATATAGTAGTCATTCATCCTTTACTGAGTTTTCATTAGGGACGGAAACAAAAATAAGCCGGGTGGGTTCTTCCATCCGGCTTTTGCTTTTTAAGTAAATAATATATTCCTGCTTCACGTTTTTTTGGTGCTCTTTCTTTAGTGGAAGAAAAGGGAAGTCCGTATCAATCCAGCACCTTCAAACTCTTTCTGACTATCTCCACACATTCCATTATTTGCTCTTCATTAATAACCAGCGGGGGTGAGAAGCGGATCTTATCACCATGTGTAGGTTTGGCCAGCAAACCGTTTTCTTTTAATTCCAGACAGAGTTTCCACGCAGCATCTTTATCCGCATGTTTGATCACAATGGCATTCAGCAGGCCTTTTCCTCTCACTATGGCAAGATGAGGTGAATGCAAAGCCTTCAATTCCCTGCGGAGCAGTTCACCCATTTGCGTTGCATTATCGGCCATATTTTCCTCTTTCAAAACTTGCAGGGCCGTTATGGCTACCCGGCAGGCCAATGGATTACCGCCGTAGGTAGAGCCGTGTTCACCGGGTTTGATGGTCATCATTATTTCATTATCACACAACACCACACTAACCGGCATCATACCGCCGCTGAGTGCTTTTCCTAAAATGAGAATATCAGGTCTTACGTTTTCATGATCGCAGGCCAGCATCTTACCGGTGCGGCAAAGACCTGTTTGAATTTCATCGGCGATGAATAATACATTGGCTTCTTCACAAAGTGCTTTTGCCCGGGAGAGATAACCTTCATCGGGTACCACTACGCCGGCTTCGCCTTGTACCGGTTCAACGAGGAATCCTGCCACATTTTTATCTTTTAGCGCCTCAGCCAGTGCCGCAATGTTATTATAAGGGATGGCTTTGAATCCGGGAGTGTAGGGACCAAAATTCTTTTTGGCAGAAGGGTCGCTGCTAAAAGAAATGATGGAAGTAGTTCGGCCATGAAAATTATTTTCACAAACGATGATTACCGCTTTATTCTCTTCAATACCTTTTACTTCGTAGGCCCATTTGCGGCAAAGCTTAATAGCCGTTTCCACACCCTCGGCCCCGGCATTCATCGGCAATACTTTTTCGTAGCCGAAATAATTGGTGATGTATTTGGCAAATTCTCCCA
>CAYPBW010000062.1:0-15605 GCA_964409055.1 uncultured Chitinophaga sp.
GGCGGCTCAGTTCACCACCACTGGCCACTTTGCGTACCGGCTGAAACTGTCCGCTACGGTTCGCATCAAATAAGAATTCAATAGCATCGGCACCTGAACTGTTTAGCGCTGCCGGTTGAACAGAAACTTTCAACTTTGCATTCGGCATACCTACCTGTGCCAGCAGCTTATTTACTTTATCTTCCAGTGGTTTCACCTGTTTATTTCGTCCCGCTGTTAATTTCTCTGCTGTCTTCTTTGCTTCAGCCAGTAAGCGATTGGTTTCTTTTTCTTTTTGCTGAATGGTTTCTTCAATATTTAAAACCGCCTGTAATTTTTCTTCCAGCTCTTGCTGTATCGCCAGTAGCTCAGCCGTGGAACTTACGCCATGTTTTTTCTGTAATTTATACCCTATTGATAATCGGTCATTCAGTTGCTCAATCCTTTCCGGGTCATAATTAATATGATTACTGATCCGGTCTGCATCATCAGCTATATCCTGCAGCTCCACCTGTGCTGACTGCAAACGCTGAAGCAACGCTGGCAGATCGGGATGATACGATGAATAAGCATTCAACTGGTTCAATAAAATTTTAAGTTGCTGTACCACCGGTGTTTCACTTTCCCTGAGGTCAAAATAAGTTTTGGCCAAAGCAGCTCTGATACCCTCCGAGTTATTAAGCAGCTTAAGTTCTGCCTCCGTTTCTTCCAGTTCATTTTCTTTAAATGCCGCCTCTTCCAGCTCGGCAAACTGAAAACGGTTGTAATCGGCTTCTTTCTCAAATTGATGCTGTTGCGCTTTAAGTTCTTCGGTCTCTTTTCTCAACTGCAGCCATTGGCGGTATTGCAACTGGTATTCCTCTACTAATGATAAATGACCGGCCAATGCATCCAATACCTGTCGCTGAAAATCCGTTTCACCTAATTCTAACGTATCAAACTGCTGGTGAAGGTCGATCAGCAAACTGCTTAACTGCTGCAGCTGCACCAGGTTAACCGGTGTGTCGTTAATAAAAGCCCTTGACTTTCCATTGGTACCAATCTCCCGGCGCAACACCAGTTCTTCCTCTGTATCGAGTTCATTTACTTTCAGGAAGGCAGCCACTTCTTTTTTTACAGCTCCGGAGAAAGTTCCTTCAACGATGCATTTTTTTTCTTTATTGACCAATGAAGTTGAATCAGCCCTTTCACCAAGGATCAAACCCAGGGCACCTATAATGATAGATTTACCGGCACCGGTTTCCCCGGTAATGATGCTGAGCTTGCCGGAAAAATCAATTTCCAGCTCATCAATAATAGCATAGTTGCTTATGGAAAGCCTCGTAAGCATTGAAGAGGCAAATTAGTGGTTTACCACGAATGGCACAAATAGCATAGTTGATCCGGATAGAATCAAAAATTGATTGAAGTGAAAATAAGAAGCCCCGCAAATGCGGGGCTCTTTATAAAAAATTATAGTAAGTCTTATTTCACTTCTACATTGTTGTGCAGTTCCTCATCGACAAGGATGCGGCCGCAGTTTTCGCAGATCATCACTTTTTTGTGCTGGCGGATCTCACTTTGCTTTTGTGGAGGAATTGCATTGAAGCAACCACCACAGGCATCTCTTTCAACGGGTACAACGGCCAACCCATTGCGGTAGCTTTTGCGGATCTTTTCGTAGCTGGCCAGCAGGCGGGGGTCTACATGCTCCCTGGCTTCTCCTGCCAGTTTATTGAAATGTTTTTCTTCTTTTTCGTTGGCTACGATGATCTTTTCCAATTCACCTTTCTTGGTAGACAGTACGCCTTCTTTAACGGAAATATTCTTTTTGGCTTTATCCAGTAAAACTGCTTTCTCGGCAATTTCCTCTGTAGCGTCTTTAATATGCTTTTCAGCCAGTTTAATCTCCAGCTGCTGCATTTCTATCTCTTTGTTGATTGCTTCAAACTCCCGGTTGTTCTTTACGTTAGCACTTTGCTTCTCGTATTTTTTGATCAGGGCTTCAGACTCTTTGATAGCATTTTTCCTCTGCTCAATAAATTCGGTAACACCATTGATCTCTTCTTCGATGCGGGTCTGGCGGGCATGTAAACCAGTGATCTCATCTTCGAGGTCAGCCACTTCCATGGGCAATTCGCCTTTCAGGATATGAAGTTCATCCAGTTTGCTTTCAATCTTCTGAAGGGTAACAAGTGAGGTGAGTTTTTCTTCTACGGAAAATTCTTTGACGTGTGCCATTGTTTATGTTTGTTTTAGAGGCTCAGAAGTAATGAACCGGGTTGGTTTTTACCCCTGTTTTAAGGACGGCAAAGGTAGGGAATTTTTGCTCTAAAAACTCCTGTATCAGGTCGATAGTGAACTGCTCACTTTCATAGTGACCTACATCCGCAATCAGCAGCCGTCCGTTGGCATCAAAAAACTCATGGTACTTCATATCGGCTGTAATATA
The DNA here is from genome assembly GCA_964409055.1 of uncultured Chitinophaga sp. Lineage (GTDB taxonomy): Bacteria > Bacteroidota > Bacteroidia > Chitinophagales > Chitinophagaceae > JJ008. The sequence goes on from CAYPBW010000062.1 coordinate 2,411, forward strand.
AGCATCTGCACCGGCTGCTAAAGCTTTGGAAATCAGGAAACTTCCGGCTCCGCCACAAAGCGCTACTTTTTTCACTTCTTTATTAAGATATGCTGTGTGGCGTACCACCGGCACATGAAAAACCTTCTTGATCCGGGCCAGGAATTTCTTTTCATCCAGGGCGGTTGGCAATTCGCCGATAACACCCGAACCAAAACCCTGGTATTTATTGGAAAGAGGCATAATGTCGTAAGCCACTTCTTCGTAGGTATGTGCAGCCTTCATCGCAGAAACCAGCCGGCTTTCAAGCCAGGCCGGAAAAATGACTTCGATCTTTACTTCCTGCTCATTTTGACGTTTTCCCATTTGTCCGATTTTGGGTTTGGCGGCGGATCCCGGCTTGAAGGTACCGGTGCCTTCCGTATTGAAACTGCATTCGCTATAGTTTCCAATTTGCCCGCCGCCGGCTGTGAAAATGGCGTCTCTTACTTTGTCTGCATTATTCCCGGGAGCAAAGGTGATCAGCTTCTTTAATGTGTTTTCTTTTTCTGCCAATATTGAAATATTTTTTAGACCCAGCATGGCCGCAATTTTTCCATTTACACCTTCGATCACATTGTCAAGGTTGGTGTGAATGGCGTAAATAGCAATATCCTTCTTTATGGCGGCGATGATTGTTTTTTCAACATAATTTTTCCCATTGATCTTCTTTAACCCGGTAAATACAATCGGATGATGCGCTATAATAAGATTACATTTTTTTTGCACAGCTTCTTTTACCACTTCTTCTGTAGCATCTAATGAGCAGATAATGCCTTTACACCTCCATGAGGGATGGCCGGTAATAAGTCCTGCATTATCATACTGCTCCTGTAAGGATGGGTGCGCCATCGATTCTAACACATCAATTACAGCAGAGATTGTCATATTCAACCTTTTGGTTATTTATATTTTGTAAAGTACAAATGTTTATGTTGGAAAGTTAAGTATTTGACCGGTTGGCTGCTTCTAAAAAGACTCTTTTTGTTACCTTTAAAATTATGGGAATAAATCCGCAGCACCAGAGTATTATCATTGAAGGAGTGAAGAAAACACTTGGTCTAAAAGGAAGCGGTAACCTCTCTCGTTATGTACAAGCAAAGGAAGCCTGGAAGATCAGGAAAACATTCAACAGGGAGGTCAAGTCTGCTTTTCTAATGATCCTCGGAATTATGTCTGCAGGGTTTGGATTGAAGGGATTCCTGATTCCCAACAAGCTGGTAGACGGAGGAACGATGGGCATTTCACTTCTTACTAACCGGGAAACCGGTGTTTCACTGTCCCTTTTGATCGTTTTTATCAATTTGCCTTTCATTATGATCGCCTGGCGGCAGATCAGCAAAGTATTCAGCATCAAAAGTATCATTGCCATAAGCCTTTTGGCATTAGTAGTCGCTATATTTCCTTACCCTGTCATCACGCAGGACAAATTATTGATCGCTGTCTTTGGCGGCTTCTTTTTAGGTGCCGGAATCGGCCTTAGTATCCGGGGTGGCGGTGTGATTGATGGTACTGAGGTAATGGCCATATTCTTAAGCAGGAAAAACAGTCTCAGCGTTGGTGATTTCATTCTCATTTTTAATATCATCATCTTTTCGGTTGCCGCATACCTGATTGATATGGAAACAGCCCTTTACTCCGTTTTGATCTATATGTCTGCTTCCAAAACAGTAGACTTTGTGCTGGATGGTATTGAAGAATTTACCGGGGTCACTATTATTTCGCCGCACAGTGATGAAATTGCTCATTTTATCAAGGACAAAATGGGACGGGGGCTCACGGTTTATTCCGGCAAAAGAGGCTTTGGTAAAAGGGGGGAAAGCTATACGAATACCGATATCATTTTTACGGTGGTAACACGACTGGAAATAAGCCGGCTGACCACCGAAGTGGAAAAAATAGACCCCCATGCCTTTGTGGTGATGCAAAGCATCCGGGATACAAAAGGTGGTATGGTAAAGAAAAAACCGTTGGCCCATTAAAACCAGCATACCTGTGCCAAAATTGATATTGTCTGAATGAAAATACTTTGTAACTTTCCAATCCCGCCCTCTGGATAGCTTCCATATCCCATTAACCGACAAATTAGTTATTATGATCAAACGTAAAATGGGTCGCTATCTGCTCACCTTACTGGTTGTTACCGGTTTGGCAGGTACTATCGAGGACAATACAGTTTCCAAATCAGAGAGAAAATATGCCATCACCCTGATGAAGGATACATACAAGGAAGCCGTAAAAGCCACAAAAGGTCTGTCGGAAGCACAACTCAACTTTAAAGCGGCGCCGGATAAATGGTCAGTAAAAGACTGTATTTACCATATTGCTGCTGTAGAAAAAATGCTTTGGGGCTTGTTTGAGGGAACTATGAAAGCACCTGCCAACCCGGAGAAGCGTTCAGAAATAAAGGTTACAGATGAGCAGGTAGTAAATATGGTAGAAGACCGTACCCGCAAAGCACAGGCACCTGAAGCAGCCCAACCAAAAAATACCAGTTATAGCTCATTGGATGAAGCGTTGGCTGATTTCAAAAAAACAAGAGGCGAGCATATTAAGTACATGAAGACCTCCACAGAGGATATGCGTAATCATGTGGCTCAAACTCCGGTGGGATGGCTTGATTGCTACCAGGTATACCTGTTCATTGCGGCACACTGTAACCGTCATACACAACAAATAAATGAAGTAAAGAAGGATCCCGCCTTCCCGACAAAATAAGCTCAACTCGTTTTCAACGGTTGAAAAACCTGGCCCCTTGTTCCCGTAAGAACAGGGGGCTTTATTTAATTGTAAATATTGAATCGAAAATCTCAGTGAATGGGTTACTACCTCAATCTTTTATATAATCAGACTTTGAAATAGTCTTCTCAATACAAACCATCTTTCCCGAAGTGGTCATCCCTTCCACAATAATTTTATAATTTTTTGTGCGGTCGCTGTTATAAAAAGTTAGTGGAATTTTAGGATTTACGTTATTGATAAATATAGAAGGTCTCCAGTCGAGAGTGATACGGTTGTCTGTCTTATTCTTATCCGCAGGGTTAGTTTTGTAGTCAGGCACATAAAATTCCTTAATCACAGAAAACCCATTGTATGTTAATACTTTGCCATGAGACGACATGGCATTAAGCAAATCCTCCCCTTTTTTCATGTAGACAGCTACTGCCCCACCGGGAGAATTACCCCACCCACCGGCAAATGTATTGTACACTTTGATCATAGCGATATGGGTAAAGGGAATAGTTTGAATCACATCAGCATCCACCTGTATTTCATCCAGGTAATAGTCAACTGCAAATGAACCCAGCGAACTAAGCATCGGCTGGTTTCTGCGACCAGGCATTAGCCCTTTTGCATTCAGATAGTCAAACAAGTCGTTATAAATAAGGTTTTCGTCTGTATTAACAAGATCAAAGGTTTTGGCATCTCCCCCTTCAAAAGCCCCTTTGGCATATTTTTCTTCCAATTCCTGCAACGGTGTTCTTTTCTTTACACTGATAGTAACACCTTCCAGCATCTTTCCTTTTTCTTTCAAAATTGCGTCATAATCAACAGACATGTGATGCAGGCTACCTGCAGTCAGTTCATTATAATTCATAATCAGGTTGGTATCTACAACAACGTCATAGTTACGGTTCAATGTATCAGCAGCCAGTTCCACATCTATATACAAACTCTTCTTTCCTCTTGTATCGCTGAAGAAGATTTTGGCTTTACCATAGACAATCAATGAATCAAGCCGGAAGTCCCCTTTCTTATCCGTCATAACAATTTGAGCACTTTTTGATGAATCTGCATTAATGATCATCATCAGTAAAGGCTTATCATCAAACGGTTTTTTGGTACCCCGCAACGTTGCCTTACCGGTAAGTGTAATAAAAGACGGGTCGTTGTAGGCCTTCTTGCCCGAAGGCTGTTGCTTTATCTCTTTCCATGAAAACCTTCTCCAACCATGTGTCATCATCACTAAATCCATGGCCGTTTTTACAGAATCTGATTCTGCAGAGAAATAGTATGCCGGATTATGAATGTAACCCTTTAGGTCTGATGTAAACAATAATTGAGATAAGATGTTTTCTTCTCTTCTGGTATATGCCAAAAAACCGGCATCGGTTACAGAAACAGAGAAACTGCCCTGCACAGTATCCTTCATCTTTATGGTAAAGCGATTTCTTCCTTTGGGTTGAAAGCTTAATGAATCGGCCACCAGTTCAGCCTGTTGTATATATTCTTTATTGTCTACAAAAACCAGTCTTTCTGCGAGCGGCAAATGATCTTTATTGAATACCGTTAATTGAAGAATCCCCGAGTTTAGTTTTTTGGTATCTATTACTCCCTGTATTTCTTCCCTTCCTGCTGCAAATTCCTTTTTGAAAACCAATTGATGCTGCATTTGTCCTAAAATGTAGGCTGCCGTAAAATCTGAGTTACCTTTCTGCTGTTTTATTTCAAAAAAGCTTCCCTGCGGATGAGGTATCACCGTAAAACTGATTCCTTTTTCCGTCACATCCGGCAGGTAATATTTATCAGCAATGCCTTTTATTACCGCATGGTACTTTTCGCCGGCGACGGGTGATAAATCGAAAAGCCCCATTCCATCGTGAAAAGTATTTAGTTCTGTTATCTTATTATTTTTTTCATCTCTGATCTCTCCGCTAACCCAAACAGGCCTTCCTGATTCATCTGTAGCTTTAAATGCGGCTGTATGTGTAAGTCCCTGAACTAAATATCCACCCTCCGGAAAAAATTGAAGTTTGACAGATCGGGGTGTCATACCAATGGGCTGCTGATTTTTTTTACCATAAATGAATACTGATTTACGGAAAATAAAATCAGCACTGTTATTGAGCATTGTAGGTGTATAAGCTGTAACCAGGTAGTTCCCGGTAATCAGGGTATCGGGAATTTCTATCTGCCCATTGGTAACACCTAAAAGAACAGGTAAAATCTTTCTGGTTAAGACAGATGATGACCTGTTTAATAATTCCACATACAACACTGTGGAAATGGTATCAGGCAGAAAAGCAGATTGCAGGTAAGCTTTGAACCAGGCAGTTTCACCGGCCAGGTAATTGTCCCGGTCAAAATGCAGGTAAACCTTTTCTATGGGTGATTGTGAAGACAGGCGATTCAGCCATTCTTCCGGCTTCTGGGCCTTTGCAGAATAAGCCAGGCAAAAAAAAGATAAAGTGACCGATAACTTAGCAGCTAATTTCAATGTTGAGAATATTAGAAACATGAAGGTAAAGCCAAACGAATTAATGCCAAAAGTCCTAACTGCTTTTTAAACAAATCTTTAAGCAATGAAACTGATTACCCGCCCTGTTGTATAAGCAAACCAGATTGCTTATTTTGTGCATGTGAAAAAACTAAACAGTCTGCTGGTCTGTTTCTTGTTGCTTGCAGTAATGACCAGTTGTAAAAAAACGATAGAACAGATACAGGAAGACCTGGTAATAAAAGCCATGACCGATGGTCAATGGAAGATCACCAATTTTGTGTATAACGGCAATAATATTACTACAGATTTTGACACCTACCGGTTCAAGTATTACAGTAATAAAACAGTTGATGCCATCAATAACGGTACTGTTGAAAAAACCGGGAACTGGGATGGCAACTCCAGCAATATGACCACCTGGGCTAATTTTACCGGAGCTGTTCATCCTCTGGTACTTATCAACGGAAATTGGCAGATAACCCGCAACAGTTGGACCTATGTAGAGGCCAGTCAAACTGTGGGTAGTGATACCAAGATCATGCGACTTGACAAGCAATAATAATCAATCTGGTTTTTCGTTATTAAGAATAACCGATCCGTTCCCTGCCCCTTTAAACAAAAAAGAGGTCTGAAGGTCACAGAAGAGCAGTTTTTTTACCAAAAAATAATTCTGAGAGCAAACAGTAATCAGGAACAGTTTTTGCACCCATGTTACCTTCGTAGTTGAAAACCAAAACAGCCACCTGTTGAAACCTTTGATAAACCATATCCTTTCCAAATTAATTGCACTCATTGCAGTTTGTTCTTCTATAAACAATTTGCAGGCACAGGTTCCTACCGCTAATTTTTCCGGCTCACCACTTTCAGGATGCTCACCTCTTATTGTAAACTTCCAGGATCTTTCAACGGGAGGTGCCACCGGATGGAACTGGAATTTTGGAAATGGCAACACATCTGCTTTACAAAACCCCACTGCAACATATTTCACACCGGGAACCTATACCGTTACTCTTACCGCTTCGAATGTTAATGGCTCAAATACCCTTACAAGAACCCAGTACATTACTGTATATGAACTTCCATCAGTGGATTTTTCAGCAATACCCAGAAGTGGTTGTTTTCCCCTGCGAATTCAGTTTTCTGATCTTTCCATGCCCGGGGCTGGCAATACCAATGTAAGCTGGATATGGGATTTTGGTAATGGCACCATTTCAACTCAGCAAAATCCGTTTGTAACCTACAACGCTGCCGGTACTTATACAGTTTCTCTCACCGTCACAAACGATAAAGGTTGTACCCGAACTGTTACCCGCCCCAATTATATTACTGTTACAAATGGTGTGGATGCAGCATTCACTTATACAAACCCTGCTGTTTGTCATGCCCCTGCCCTTATCAATTTTACCAATACTTCCACTGGACCACCTACTTTAAGTTACCAATGGGATTTTGGAGATGGTAATTTCTCAACTGCTGCCAGCCCTTCCCATACATACCTGGCAGATGGTAGTTATGTTGTAACACTGGTGACTACCAGCACCGCCGGTTGTGTGGACACATTCCGAAGTAATCCAATTGTGATTGGCGCATTTACCACCACTTTTAATGCACCACTTAATGCCTGTATTAATGAAGCAGTAACATTTACGAATACATCTACACCGGTTCCTGTTTCCGCCAACTGGAGTTTTGGTGATGGCGGAACAGCCACAGGTATCAATAGCAATCATACCTATACAGTACCGGGCACTTATACTGTTCGTTTATACAATACTTATTCAAGTTGTGTTGACTCTGCCCAGCAGACCATTACTATCAACCCGAGGCCAGTTGCTGATTTTACCGCACCTGCTACTGTCCGGTGCGAACCTCCCTTCACCGTCAACTTCCAGGATCTCTCAACCGGAAGTGTGACGAGCTGGCAATGGGATTTTGGAGACGGAAATACTTCCACCCTTCAAAACCCATCACATACATATACCAGTTATGGAAGCTTTACAGTAACACTTGTAGCAACAAACGCTTTTGGTTGTACTGATACAATACGTCGTACAAATTACATTCGTATTCAACGGGCCAGCATAAATATTCCAAGTTTACCAGAACGAGGTTGTATTCCTTATACGACTACTTTCATTCCATCTATTACTTCACTGGATGCTGTTATTGCATACAACTGGGATTTTGGTGATGGCGGAACCTCCACTCTCCCAAATCCTACTTATACTTACACTACACAGGGTACATATACCGTCAGATTGATCATTACAACCAGTACAGGCTGTACAGATACTTTAATTGTTCCCAATGCTATCAGGGTCGGCAGTAAGCCCATTGCAGATTTTTCTGCAGCGCCAATACCGGTTTGCGGCACACAGCCGGTGTATTTCACTAACCTTACCACACCTGCCTCGGATGAATGGCTCTGGAATTTTGGCGATGGCGGTACTTCCACTTTGCAGAACCCAACTCATAGTTATAGTGATACAGGCTACTTCACTATACAATTAATTGCTACAAATAATGGCTGTCCCGATACACTTGTCAGGCAGAACTATGTTCATGTGCTGCCTCCAATTGCCCGGTTTACCCCAGTGCCTGATTGTAACAACCGCCTGCAATTCAGTTTCACAGATCAATCTATAGCACCACAAACATGGGAATGGGATTTTGGTGACGGATCACCGGTTTCGAATGTTCAAAACCCTTCTCATATTTATCCGGCCTTTGGCAATTATACCGTCCGACTAATTGTAACAAACGGAGCCTGTGCTGATACCACAACCCGATCTATCAGAACAGTGGATGAAAGCCCTGATTTTACTGTTAATCAAACAACAGCCTGCAAAACTGCCACATTAAATTTTACAGCGTCAAATGTAAATGTTGCCAATCTTACCAATTATGCCTGGGATTTTGGCGATGGTGGTGTGGCTTCTACAGGTTTAACATCTGTGTCGCATACTTATACGGTTTCAGGAACATTTACAGTAAGATTAATCACAACTGATATTAACGGCTGCCGGGATACCATGATCAAAACGAATTATATCCGTATCAATGGACCGTTGGCAGGTTTTAGTGCAACCAATACCGGTGGCTGTGCAGGTTTGACAACCACTTTCAATGATCTTTCCACCACCGATGGTGTAAATGCATTAACCAACTGGCAATGGCACTTTGGAGATGGCAATGTGCAAGATTACAGTGCCCCCCCGTTTCAGCATACCTATAACACACCCGGAGTATATTCTGTAAAACTGGTTGTGACTGATGCTTCCGGTTGTAAAGACAGCCTTACAAGAAACAACCTTGTAACTGCAACAGATCCTGTACCCAATTTTACAAGTGCCGACACATTAACATGTCCCGGTGCCACAGTGCGTTTCACCAATACTTCTGCACCAGCCGGTTTTACGAGTCTTTGGGATTTTGGAGATGGCAATACATCTACCACAACCTCTCCAAATCATGTGTACGCTGCAACAGGACAATATACTGTCAAACTTTATATCACGGACGTCTTTGGTTGTCCCGATTCTCTGATCCGAAATTTATATATCCGTGTAGATACACCAAGGGCGGACTTTTCACCCAGTGATTCGTTGAGCTCCTGTACTCCATTCAGGGTTCAGTTTACGAATACTTCAGCTTTTTACAATTCTGTAGTTTGGGATTTTGGGCCAGGCCAGGGAATATCGACACTTAATAATCCTGTACATTTTTACACACTTCCGGGAATATATCCTGTGAAATTAGTGATAACAAGCCCGGGCGGGTGCAGAGATTCTATTACTAAAAATATCACTGTTTCAGATACTGCCGGTACAAGACTGGATTATGTACCAATAAGTGGTTGTAGTCCTTTGCAGGCCAGCTTTAATGTGATAACACCAGGCATAATATCCTCTTATTTCTGGGACTTTGGTGATGGAAATACCATTATTACTACCACACCCTTCATAACGCATACATATACCAACTATGGTTCCTTTATTCCAAGAGTGATATTGGAAGACCCCTCCGGTTGCCTGATACCGCTGCAAGGACTTGACACTTTTAATATCATTGGCGCAAAAGCAAGATTTGGCCTTGACGACTCAGTATTTTGCGACAGGGCGACTGTGAACTTTTCTGATTCCACCACATCGAATGATCCCATTACAGGTTATAACTGGTCTTTTGGAGACGGCAATACTTCTACTTTGCAAAACCCGACACATAATTATTCAGCTCCGGGATTGTACACAGTTCAATTAATTGTACAGACGCAAAATGGCTGCTCGGATACATTTACCCGGGCAAATATTATCAAAGTAGTACAACGGCCACTCATAGATATCACAGGTGATTCAGTTGTCTGCATCAACTCATCTCTATTACATGCTGGAGTATTTCTGCAACCTGACACCTCCATTGTCAGCTGGCAATGGAATTTTCCTAACGGAAATACTTCCACACTGCAAAATCCACCGGCGCAGGCTTACACTACAGCAGGCACTTTTACAATCACTACAATTGCAACAAACAGCACCGGATGTAAGGATACTACGTTGCAAACAGTGATCGTAAATCCTTTACCGACTGTTATCATGCCTCCAACACTGACAGTGCAAAATGGTTTTCCGCTTACGATACCAGCTACTTATACACCCAACACTATCAGTTGGATATGGTCACCGGCTACCGGTTTGAGTTGTACTAATTGTCCCACACCTGATGCAGGACCCAGGTTTGACACTTTTTACCAGGTATACTTCACGGATAATAATGGCTGCAGCAATACAGGTTCTATAATGGTTTATGTGATCTGTAAGAATGCCAACTTGTTTATTCCAAATACCTTCTCCCCGAACGGAGACGGCAGCAACGATGTATTCTACCCACGGGGAAGGGGACTTGAAAGAGTGAAGCTTCTACGCATCTTCAACCGGTGGGGTGAAGTAGTATTTGAAAAAAGAGACTTTCCTGTAAATGATGCTTCATCCGGGTGGAATGGAAGTTTCAAAGGAAAAACCCCGCAACCAGACGTTTATGTTTACCAGGCTGAGGTTTTTTGTGAAAACGGAGATATTATTAAACTTAATGGGAATATAGCCCTTGTACTCTGATATGAAAATGAAAAAGCCGATATTGATAATGTGTGTTGTTTTCCTGGCTGCGTTTCTTAAAAACAGCGCATCGGCACAGGATATTCATTTCTCCCAATTTTTTGAAGCGCCGCTTTTGCGTAATCCATCTTTGGCCGGCATCTTCACCGGCGACATAAGGGTACAGGCGGTTTACAGGGATCAGTGGAACAGTGTAACTAATGCATATCGTACAGGATCTTTTAATGCAGAACAAAAAATGCCAATTGGCAAAGGAGATGATTTTGTAACTGCCGGAATACAGGTTTTATTTGATAAAGCAGGAACCATCGGATGGACATCTACCCATGTTTTACCTGCACTGAATTATCACAAATCGTTGAGCAGTGATCATAACAGGTATTTGTCGTTAGGTTTTATGGGCGGTTGGGTGCAGCGGAGATTTGACCCTTCCAAAGCCACTACCAATAGTCAATATGACAATGGCGGATTGGGTGAGAATTTCGCCAACACACAATACAACTATATTGATGGAAGTGTGGGTATGAGTTATAATTCAAACCTGGGTAACAATCCAGATAATAACTATTTCCTTGGCGCAGCCTATCATCATTTCAACAGGCCAAAACAGACTTTTTTTTACAGAAATGCCGGTGTGGAATTACATCCTAAATGGGTTTTCTCTGGTGGCCTTAAATTAGGCGTTAGCGACTATGCCTATATGACCATACAGGGAGACCATAGCCGCCAGGGAGGGTTTACTGAAACCGTTGCCGGCGCTATGTATGGCCTAAAAATAGGCGGTGATCCTGACGATCCGCTGTACACCATTCATGCAGGAGGTTTCCTGCGATGGAATGATGCGATCATACCCGTTGTAAAACTGGATTATAAGCCCTTCTCTGTTGCATTCAGCTACGATGCGAATATTTCGAAACTTAAACCCTCCAGCTACGGTCGTGGTGGTTTTGAAATTTCTATTTCATACACAGGTTTTCGCAAATCAGTCGGCGATTATATTCTTTGCCCAAAGTTTTAAATAGTTTTTTTCTTCAAAAAACTACAAAAAGCAGTAATAAAATTTAGTTGTACACAGACGAACATTTTAAACGGCTATATGTTAATGCTCAAAAGAAAATATGAATTTAACTATTGGACAAAAGTCACCTGATTTTACCTTACATGACAGTGACAAAAACAAAGTCACTCTTTCTGAGTTAAAAGGACAGAACGTACTCCTTCTTTTCTTTCCGCAGGCATTTACCGGCGTCTGCACTAAAGAATTATGTGGTGTAAGAGACAACATTGCCGTTTATAACAATGCCAATGCAAAAGTGCTGGGAATTTCAGTTGATTCGGTATTTACGTTAAGTAAGTTTAAAGAAGAACAGCAATACAATTTTCCTTTATTGAGTGATTTCAATAAAGAGGTCTCAGAACTGTATTACAGCATTTACCATAATTGGATCCTCGACATGAAGGGTGTATCCAAACGTTCGGCTTTTGTTATAGATAAAGAAGGAATTATTCGGTATGCTGAAGTATTAGAAAATGCCGGGGAAGTACCCAATTTTGAAAAAATCCAGGAAGTGCTGGCTCAACTAAACTAAATTATTCGTTAAAAGTCTTATCAAACGGATTGTAAATCGATGATTTACAATCCGTTTCAGTCTATCGTAGTTTTACGTTGCTCAATTAAAATTTTCGGCTTACTTTTCGAATAATAAAAGTAAATTTGTTTCGTTGAGACGAATTCTACCTATACTGTCCTTTATTCTGTTGATTGCCATTGCCTCGAAAGGCCAATCATCCAGACCCATCCCTTCTGATGCAGGGGATAAGATCGTACGTTTATACCCCAATCCTGCAACATCTTATGTAACATTTGACTTACCTAAAGGGTATCAAAAATCATATTCAATCCAGGTATTCAGTTTTTTAGGTAAGAAAATGTTTGAAAGTCCCACGGTTTCACAAAAACTTACTGTTGATTTGAGTGATTATAACAGGGGGCTTTATATCTATCACTTAGTAGAAACCGCTACTGGCAAAATTGTCGAATCAGGCAAATTCCAGGTTTCCCGTTAAACAGATAATGCTGTCTTTTATTACTGAACCTGTACAATCAGGAATTTAAGGTATTGTGTGTTATCCATTCCCCGGATAATAGGATGATCTCCTGCCTGTGTTTGAAACGTAACCTGTCTTAATTTTCTTCTGGCATCTTTGGCTGCCATATCAATGATTTGAAGAAAAAGTTCTGCATTTACAAGATTGGTACATGATGAAGTAACCAGGAAACCACCCGGTTTTACCAGTTTCAGGCCACGAAGGTTTATTTCTTTATACCCGGTTATTGCTTTCTGAATAGTTTCCCTGCTTTTCGTAAAAGCAGGCGGGTCAAGCATGACAACATCATACTGTTTTCCTTCTTTTCCCCACTGCTTTAAAACATCAAAAGCATTGGCAGTTTCAAACCGGCAATGATTTTGTACACCATTCAGCTCAGCGTTTTTGTTGGCTTGTGCTACGGCATTGGCTGAAATATCAAGGCCCAGCACAGACTTAGCTCCATAATGTGCAGCATGGATTTCAAATGTACCGGTATAGGTAAATGCACCCAGGACATCCGCACCTTTTACAATATGCTGAATAGCCCTTCTGTTATCCTGCTGATCTAAAAAGTATCCCGTTTTTTGCCCGTTTTCAATATCTACATGAAAACGTAAGCCATTTTCATTAATGATAATGTTGGTATCAAAAGGGGCTGACAAAAAACCTTTTTGCTGGGGCAAACCCTCTAATTCTCTAACCGGCACATCATTTCGTTCATAAATACCTTTTGGAGAAAAAATTTCATTGATAG
>CAYPBW010000063.1:0-15570 GCA_964409055.1 uncultured Chitinophaga sp.
ATAATTCATACATCCTTACTAAAAAAAAGCCCCGACAGAATCATCGGGGCTTTAGTGTTGTTAATAGTTTGAACTTATTCAGCTGCTTTTTCTTCTGTAGCAGTATTCTCTGCAGCAGGAGCTGCTTCAGCAGCTTTTTTCTTAGCAGCACCGGAACGGCGGGTCTTCTTAGCCGGAGCCTTAGCTTCGCCTTTACCTTTGCCATATATCTCGTTGAAATCAACCAGCTCAATCATAGCAGTATCAGCATTATCACCAGGACGGAATCCTAATTTGATAATACGGGTATAACCACCGGGGCGACCGGCCACTTTTTCAGCCACAGTACCGAACAGCTCTTTTACTGCTTCTTTGTCCTGCAGGTAGCTGAACACTACACGACGCTGGTGAGTGGTATTGTCCTTTCCTTTTGTAATCAATGGTTCTACATAAACCCTCAAAGCTTTTGCCTTGGCGGTAGTAGTAACGATCCTTTTGTGCTGGATCAGCTGGCAGGCCAGGTTGCTGAGCAACGCATCTCTGTGGGCTTTCTTTCTGCCGAGATTTTTTACTTTGTCTCCGTGACGCATGACGTTTAGTTTTATTCAGCTGTACCGTGTCAGGAATTACAGCCTACATTATAAAAAGGAAGCAGTTCACCAAAAGGTAAACTGCTTAAAATTAGAATTCGCTCAGATCGATACCCAGTTTCACCAGGTCCATTCCAAAGTGCAAACCTCTTTCTGTCAGCACCTGCTCAATTTCAGCCAGTGATTTCTGACCGAAGTTGCGGAATTTCATCAGGTCTTCCTGCTCGTATTGTACCAGTTCGCTCAGTGAATTGATCTTGGCAGCTTTCAAACAGTTGAAGGCACGAACAGAAAGATCAAGATCCTCCAGCGGAGTCTTCAATACTTTACGGAGTTGTAAAGTCTGCTCATCCACCAGGTCTTCTTTCTTTTCTTCCTTATTGTCAAAAGTGATGTTCTCATCAGTAATGATCATCAGGTGCTGGATCAGTATCCTTGAAGCCTGCTTCACCGCTTCTTCCGGATGAATGGTACCATCGGTAGCCACTTCCATGATCAGTTTTTCAAAGTCTGTTCTTTGCTCCACACGGGTATTCTCGATAGTGTACTTCACATTCTTGATCGGCGTAAAGATGGCATCAATCGGAATGTATCCCATTGGTGCATCTTTCGGCTTGTTATCTTCAGCGGGAACATAACCACGGCCTTTACCAATGGTCAGTTCGATATCCATTCTTGCAGAAGAATCCAGTGTGCAGATCAGCAGGTCAGGGTTCATGATCTGGAAAGAATGTGTTCCTTCACCGATCATACCGGCTGTGAATTCTGTCCTGTTCTTGATGGAAAGAATGATTTTTTCATTGGCCACTTCATGGTCAACAGCCTTTTTGAAACGAACCTGCTTCAGGTTCAGGAAAATTTCTACCACATCTTCGCTGATACCTTTCATGGTTGCGAATTCATGCTCCACGCCTTCTATTTTCACACCAATAATAGCATAGCCTTCCAGTGAACTGAGCAACACACGGCGAAGTGCATTACCAATGGTTACACCGTAGCCGGGTTCCAACGGACGAAACTCAAACTGAGCTTCAAAATCAGTTGCTTTCTGCAGAATGATTTTATCGGGTTTCTGGAAATTTAAAATTGCCATATTGAAATTTAGATTTAGGATTTACAATTTTGGTTGGCTGAACATTTTCAACCATTCAAGCTTACTTAGAATACAATTCCACGATCAGCTGCTCCTTAATATTTTCCGGAACACTTTCCCTTTCAGGATAAGTAATGAAAGTACCTTTCAGTTCTGTTTCATTCCAGTCGAGCCAGCTGAATTTAGGATTCTTAGGACGAACAACACTGGTAATGGAAGTTCTTCCTTTGCTGCTTTCCTTGATAGTGATCACATCACCAGCTTTCAGCTGATAAGAAGGAACATTCACCACTTCGCCATTTACTTCAATGTGTTTGTGGCTGACGAGCTGGCGGGCGGCCGGACGGCTGGGAGCAATACCCATACGGAAAACAGTGTTATCCAGGCGGGCTTCCAGCAGTTTGATCAGGTTTTCACCTGTTACACCTTTGCGGCGGGCTGCTTCTTCAAATGTTTTGCGGAATTGTTTTTCCAATACTCCGTAAGAGTATTTGGCTTTTTGCTTTTCACGGAGCTGTAAGGCGTATTCACCTAATGTCTTACGCTTACGTTTTTCACCGTGCTGACCGGGAGGGTTGCTGTTTTTACCCAACCACTTGCCATTGCCTAAGATAGGCTCACCAAAAATGCGGGAAATCTTGGTCTTTGGACCGTTGTACCTTGCCATAGTTTTTATTCATTTCCGCTTTTTAAAAACCGGTGAACTGATCGTTGAAAGCGGTAAAAATTAATCAGTCACCCTTTAATTAAATGAAAGCACTATGCTTCAATATGTCTGAGCTGATAGCAATGAGCTATTAGCTTTCTTATACTCTTCTTTTCTTAGGAGGACGGCAGCCATTGTGCGGCAAAGGCGTCACATCCTTGATCATTACTACTTCAATTCCGCTCTGGGAAATTGAACGGATGGCACTCTCACGACCGGCGCCGGGTCCTTTTACATACACATCTACTCTTTTCAAACCAGCATCGAATGCTGTTTTTGCAGCATCAGAAGCAGCCATCTGTGCAGCATAAGGTGTGTTCTTCTTAGAACCCTTAAAACCCATTTTACCTGCACTGCTCCAGGATATAACCTGGCCGGTTTTGTTCGTAAGGCTGATGATAATGTTGTTGAATGTAGCTGAAATGTGGGCATCTCCGTAAGCATCCACTTTCACCACTCTTTTCTTGGCCGCTGCTTTTGCGCTTTGGGCCTGCTGTTGTGCTTTTGCCATAATTGATGTTCTGAGGTAGTCTTTACTTTTAAATAAAACTTTGGTTTCCCAAAGCCTGAATCAACCCTCCTGCTGACTTACGAAGCTATCCGGCGCTGATTCAAAAAATGTAAGTCGGTTTCGACAAGCTCAACCTGACAACTAACTGTCACCCTGAGCTTGTCGAAGGGTTATTTCTTAGCTGCTTTTTTCTTACCGGCAACTGTCTTACGCTTACCTTTTCTGGTGCGGCTGTTTGTTTTGGTACGCTGCCCACGAACCGGCAGACCTTTACGATGACGTAAACCGCGGTAGCAGGCGATATCCAGCAAACGCTTAATGCTCATCTGCACTTCTGAACGAAGCTGACCTTCTACTTTCATCTCCTCCGTAATAGTATTACGGATAGCATTCAGTTCATCATCATTCCACTCATGTACTTTCTTGTTACGATCGATATTATTCTTGTCAAGAATGTACTTGGCAGTAGAAGGACCGATACCATAGATATAGGTTAGTCCTATTTCGCCTCTTTTATTTTTTGGTAAGTCAACACCGGCAATACGAGCCATATTATTTTGATTTAAATTTCAAGAAACAAATCACAAATTTCAATTTGGTTCTTGCTTTTTGATTTTTGTTTTTTACTCAATTATCCCTGGCGCTGCTTGAAGCGGGGATTCTTTTTGTTAATGATGTACAGCTTGCCCTTGCGACGTACAATCTTACAGTCGGCGCTGCGCTTTTTGATTGATGCTCTTACTTTCATAATAATCAGTTTTTAACGTTGTTACCCTGAGCTTGTCGAAGGGTTATTTATACCTGAAATTGATTCTTCCCCTTGTTAAATCATATGGCGACAACTCCACTCCCACTTTATCACCAGGCAGGATGCGGATATAGTGCATCCTCATTTTACCGGAGATAGTAGCCAGTATTTCGTGGCCATTTTCCAGTTTTACCCTGAACATTGCGTTGGACAGGGCTTCGATAATCGTACCGTCCTGTTTTATAAGGGGTTGTTTCGACATATTTTTTTGGGAACGCAAAGGTAAGTGTATCAGGGGGAAAAAAGAAAAAACCCCCGATTTTTTTAGGGGGGTTGTGGAAAAACAGTATTGATTCTCAATAAATCGGCCTTTTTAGGGCATATCCAGGTGTATTTTGGTCATGTCCATGTACAGGTTTTGGAACTCATGAACCGACAAAGGGGTATAAAAATGCCTTCTGTCTTCCCTCCACCACATCTCCATTTTCGAAAAATCCCCTTTTTTAGGCACCAGGACCCGGAATGAGTCCTTTTTGTATTTATACCCATCCTCTGCCTCCTCACCGGTGAAACCAAATTTCAATAAATGAGACTCATCCAGCGGGACGGCAAACATTTCTTCCTGGCTGAACCAGAATTCCTGTACCCCGTTATTAACCAAAGCCTGGTGCTCCTCATGACTGATGTCCACTACTGTGCCTTCCCTCATAATTCCTTCATCATTGATGCTGATTACATCGCCTGATTTAAGTTGTCCGATTTTAAGCATAGCAATTCGTTTTAGTTATCCGAATATAAAAAAGATTCGATATATCCTCAAATGACCTGCGTTGTTTTTTAAATGATGTTGTAGCTTTAAGACTTATCATTAACCAAAATCAACAACATGAAAAAAAGTATCGGCACATTCTTCATCATTTTAGGCTGCGGACTGCTAATTGCATGCGGCGGAAACAAAAAGGAAAAAACAGCGGCAGATATTGCTGCAGAATGGTGTGAATTGAATGGAAAAGTAGCCAAGGCTGCAGAAGGTGCAGAAAAAGAGGCTGCCAGGGAAGCTATTAAAAAATGGGAAAATGAAATAGAGGCAAAATACAAAGACAACGAAGCCTTTATTAAAGAGATACAAAACGAAGCAGAAAAATGCGAGGCCGCTTCTGAAGGAAGATAATCAGAGCTTCAGTCCACGAGAAAACCTGCTGACACGGCAGGTTTTTTATTTAAAATTCGCTTTCATCACCCGGAGTACATTTCCTCCCAATATTTTTTTTATTGATTTTCTGCTGTAACCCCGCTTTAGCAACTCTTCCGTAATCTTTGGATAAGTAGTTACGTCATCAAGCCCTACAGGCAGGGAACTTACGCCATCAAAGTCTGACCCGATTCCAACATAATCGTCACCCACCAGTTTTACAATATGATCAATATGATCGACCAGTTGGGCAAGTGTGGGCCTCACTTTATTCATCTCAGCATCATAATACTGTTCCCACTTTGCCTTAGCTGCCACTGAATCGCCATTATTTGCCGCTAAATAGGAACGAAAAGCTGAATCCCTGGCAACTTTGTTCAAATAGCCTTGGCGCTGGTCGTATTCCTTGCTGATAAAGCCGGAATAAAAATTAATACAAATTACACCGCCATTTTGGGCAACCGCTTTTATCTGTTCATCTTTCACATTTCTGAAAACAGGACAAATACTCCATACAGAGCTATGAGATAAAAAAACCGGTTTTTTGGTCACGGCCAATGCGTCGTAAAAAGTTTGCTCACCCACATGAGACAAGTCAACGATTATTCCCAATTCATTCATCCGGCGAACCACCTGCTTTCCAAAATCAGTTAATCCTTTCTGTTTGAGCTTTCCCGGATTGAGTGTTTCATCCATGGCGCTGCTGGCCCAGTGGGTACTATTGTTCCATGTAAGGGTGAGATAACGCATCCCTTTTTCATACAGCCGTTCCAGTTTGCTGATTTCTCCCTCTATCATGTGTCCGCCTTCCACCCCAATAAGCGAGACGAGCCTGTCTTTGTGAACCCACTTTTTTACCTCCTTGTAGTTGGTTGCAAAAGCCATCCTGTCTGGGTTACGCAAAATGATATGATGGAGCGAATCAATTTCTTCCACCGCATCAGCAAAAAAACCTGCCTTGTTACGGGGTGTTTTGTCAGTCCAAACAGAAAAAAACTGAACATCCATACCACCTTCTTTCCACCGGTCAAGATCACTATGGCCTTCTTTCATCCGGTGAGAAATATCCTTTCCTTCCAAAACCTGCGACGACAGCACATCGTTATGCGTATCTGCCAATACCGCTTTCTGATGTAGTTTATTCAAAGCCGGCGAACAACCTGCGACGATAAAGAATATCCATATAAAAGGCCAATATTTCATACGGGGCAATTACATGATGAAATTAAAAAATCCCCCGCTGTTGCGGAGGATTAAAAATTGAAAATGAATTTTATTTCAACGTAAACCCATCCAAAAATTTAGTATTAAAGTTACCACTCCGGAATCGTTCATCCTTCATTAACTGAAGGTGGAAAGGTATGGTTGTCTTCACACCTTCAATTACATACTCACTCAAAGCCCTGTACATGGTATCAATAGCTTCCTGCCTTGTACGAGCCACCGTAATCAGTTTACCTATCATAGAATCGTAATAGGGAGGAATGACATATCCTGCATACACATGACTGTCTACCCGAACACCATGGCCACCGGGCTGATGAAGAACAGTTATCTTTCCGGGTGATGGACGAAAATCGTTATAAGGATCCTCAGCATTTATACGACATTCAATAGAATGCATTTCCGGGTAGTAATCCTTTCCGGATATTTTATGCCCGGCTGCAATCAGAATCTGTTCTTTGATCAGGTCAAAGTTGATAACTTCCTCAGTAACGCAATGCTCTACCTGGATACGGGTATTCATTTCCATGAAATAGAAATTGCGGTGCTTGTCAACAAGGAATTCAATAGTTCCTACACTCTCATAATTAATGGCCCTTGCTGCTTTTTTGGCGGCCTCACCCATTGCATGACGGAGTTCATCCGTCATAAAAGGTGAAGGAGATTCTTCAACCAGTTTTTGGTGACGTCTTTGTATCGAACAGTCCCTTTCACTCAGGTGACAAACATTACCATACTGATCACCGGCTACCTGAATTTCAATGTGACGGGGCTCTTCCACAAACTTCTCCATGTAAATACCGTCATTCTTGAAAGCGGCTGCGGCTTCGGCTTTGGCAGTATCATAAGCTCTTTCCAGTTCACTCTCCTCCCAAACGATACGCATCCCCTTTCCACCACCACCGGCGGTAGCCTTTAATATTACAGGATACCCCATTTCTTTTGCCAAAACTTTGCCCTCATCCACACTCTGCAATAAACCTTCACCACCGGGTACTACCGGCACCCCCGCCTTAATCATCGTTTCTTTAGCAGTGATCTTATCACCCATAGCGTTGATCATATCGGGGGTAGGGCCAATAAACTTAATATCATGATCGGCACAAATCTGGGCAAACTTGGCATTTTCTGCCAGGAAGCCATAGCCCGGGTGAATGGCATCAGCATTGGTGATTTCCACCGCTGCCATAATATGAGGAATATTCAAATAAGAATCTGCACTCTGGGGACGGCCGATACAAACTGCCTCATCAGCAAATTTTACGTGGAGGCTGTCCCTGTCGGCAGTTGAATAGACAGCTACCGTCTTTATGCCCATTTCACGGCAGGTTCTTATAACACGAAGGGCAATCTCCCCCCTGTTAGCAATCAATATTTTTTTAAACATCTGTTCAAATTTGAAATGAAAAAGTTCATGGTTCATGCTTCATGGCTGAATACTATTGAACTATCAGCTATTAGCAATGAACTTTTTTACGCTGGCTCAACGAGGAACAGTGGCTGATCATATTCAACCGGTGACGCATCGTCCACCAGTATCTTCACCACCTTGCCTTTGATTTCGCTTTCAATCTCGTTGAAAAGCTTCATGGCTTCTATAATGCAAACTACCTTGCCTGGCTGAACCTCACTGCCTACTTCTACCAGGTTGGGCTTGTCAGGCGAAGATCTTCTGTAAAATGTACCAATCATCGGGCTCTTGATGGTCAGCAGGTTTGAAGCAGCTTTTTCTTCTTTGGCAGCGGGTTTTTCGGCTGCAGAGGCTGCGGGAGCAGAGGGTGCTGCAGCAGGGGCATGGTGAACAGGTGCAGCATGAACAGCAGCCGGAGCAACAACCTGTGTTACATGGTCCTCTTTTTGTTTGATGGTAACTTTAAAATCTTTTTGTTCTATGGTCAGTTCGCCAATATTCGATTTGTTGATCATCTTGACCAACTCCTGAATTTGTTTGAAATCCATGTTTTTCAATTTAGTAGAACGTTTTGGTTTTTAAACAGACTCTCCCGTCCGGAGTGGCGGCTAAGGTAAGGAAATCAAATTCAGAAATTGAATGATTTTTAGGCATTTTTTGCATAAATCGACCCAAAATCAAACAAAAATGGCCTGAAACCGGGTGATTTCAGGCCATTTCAGCAATTTTATAAGTCTTATTCTTTCACTCTTTCAACATACTCTCCTGTCTTCGTATTTACACGGATCAGTTCTCCTTCATTCACAAATAAAGGAACGCCAATGCTAGCGCCTGTTTCCAAAGTAGCCGGCTTTAATGTACGGGTAGCTGTATCACCTTTTAAACCTGGTTCAGTATAAGTAACCTGTAATACGATTTTATCAGGGAGTTCAGCACCTAATACCTGGTCATTTTCTGTATTTATCAGTACTCCTACTTCTTGCCCTTCTTTAAGGTATTGTGGTGCATCGATAGTAGCCTCTTGCAGCGCAATCTGTTCAAAGGTCTCATTATCCATGAAATTATAACCGGTATCATCTTTATATAAGAACTGGTAATAACGCCTTTCCACTCTCACCGGGTAAATGGTGTCGCCGGAGTTCCAGGTTTTTTCGATGGTGCGGCTGTTGTCCACCCCCTTTAATTTTGCCCATACTTTGGCTGCTGCACGGGCAGTCTTGTTTTCACCAAATTCAACTACGGAATAAAGGCTGCCGTCCAGGTTCAGGATCATACCACGGCTGATATCTGCTGTATTTGCCATTTTTTAAATTTTGAGGCGGCAAAGATAAGGCTACAAGGCCTGATGGCAAAGGGAATCTCAATCGCTATTAATACCCGGTTTCCGGTAGTAAATCTTGCACAGAATATCCTTTCTTTGGGTGCATGAAAAAGTACCTGTTTCTTTTGACCTTATTAGTCATATCAGCGTTATCATTCAGCCAGCACAATCACCAGGTGGATACCGTGCCAGCTCCCGCCACCCGGTTCAAAAGTTTTCCACCGGTAAAATTGCTGATGCCGGATAGCAGCACTTACTTTACAAAAGACGTTTTACCCAAAAAAACACCGGTATTACTGATGGTCTTTCATCCTTCCTGCGAGCATTGCCAGCAGGAAACCGAAAGCATCACCAAAAACATAGACAAATTCAGGGGTATTCAGATCGTCATGTCCACCATGGTACCCTTGTTTGAAATGAAAGCTTTTATGGAAAAATACAAACTGGCCTCCTACGAAAACATCATCGTCGCCCAGGATTATACTTTCTTCCTGCCACCCTATTTCCAGTTCAATAACCTGCCTTTCCTGGCCTTTTATAACAAGAAGAAAAAACTGGTGTCCACCTTTGGCGGCTCACTGCCGGTTGATAAAATAGTGGCGGAACTAAGAAAATAAATCCGGCGATCATCTTCTAAAATAAAGGCAACCTTTACCTTTGCGGCCTGTTACAGAGCTGTAATAATTCAATCCTCAATACTTAAATAAAAATTTATGAAAGTAACCGTAGTTGGCGCTGGTGCAGTGGGTGCTACCTGTGCTGATAATATTGCCCGTAAGGAATTGTGTAATGAACTGGTCCTTCTCGATATCAAAGAAGGTATTGCAGAAGGAAAGGCCCAGGATATGATGCAGACCGCTACCCTGCTGGGTTTTGATACCAAAATTACCGGCAGTACGAATGATTATACCAAAACCGCTAACAGTGATGTAGTGGTCATCACTTCTGGTCTGCCCCGCAAACCCGGTATGACCCGTGAAGAATTGATTGGTGTTAACGCCGGCATTGTAAAAGGTGTTTGCGAAAACATTCTGAAGCATTCTCCCAATGCCATTATCATCGTAATTAGCAACCCGATGGATACGATGACCTATCTCGCTTTACAATCCACCGGTTTACCTAAAAACAGAATCATCGGTATGGGTGGTACTTTAGACAGCAGCCGCTTCAAATACCAGTTAAGCCAGCATCTTGGTTGTTCACCTTCCGATTTGAATGCAGTAGTTGTTGGCGGCCATGGCGATACTACCATGATTCCTTTGATCCGCCTGGCAACCTGGAACAGCACACCGGTTACCAACTTCCTTTCTGCCGAACAGCAGGAAAAAATTGTAAAAGACACCATGGTGGGCGGCGCTACATTAACTGCCTTGATAGGCACTTCTGCCTGGTATGCACCCGGTGCAGCCGGAGCAGCATTGGTAGAAGCCATTATTCGTGATGAAAAGAAACTCTTTACCTGCTGCGTAGCCTTGGATGGCGAGTATGGTCAAAAAGATATCTGTCTTGGTGTTCCCGTTATCATCGGCAAAAACGGATGGGAAAAGATCATTGATTTCAAATTAAACGAAAGCGAACAAGCCGCCTTCAACAAAAGTGCAGAGGCAGTAAGAAGCATGAATGATGTGTTGAAGACACTGTAATTATTTTTTGATTGATAAAAAAGCTCTTCATTTTGAAGAGCTTTTTTTATTTACTGATGAGATAACACCACCTCCACAACTTCCCTTCAAAATCAAACGGAGTAGTAGCCTTTGTGATATCCTTGATATCAGCAGCAGCAATTTTTTCTTTCTCCAGTACAAATTTTCTATAGTTGGTGCTGAAATAAAGCACCCCTCCTTTCCTCAATCCCCGAAGGCAGTCATTGATAAGTTCTGCATGGTCCCTTTGTATATCCAGTATATCCTTCATACGCTGGCTGTTACTAAAAGTAGGCGGGTCCATTACGATGATATCATAATAATCCGCAGGAAGTGTCTTCAGGTATTGCTTTACATCCGCATGAACAAACTGGTATTGGCTGCTGTCAGCAAACCCGTTTAACTGCATATTTCTTTCCGCCCAGTTCAGGTAAGTTTTAGAAAGATCAACAGTTACCACCTCCTTAGCGCCACCAGCAGCGGCATACACAGAAAAAGAACCAGTGTAGGCAAAAAGGTTGAGTACTTTTTTACCGGCACTCTGCTCTCTTACCATCTGGCGGGTGATACGATGATCCAGGAATAAACCGGTATCTAAGTAATCGCTAAGGTTGACGATAAACTTCAGCTCATTCTCTTCCACAACAAACTCATGCTGCACTTCGTCATATTTTTGATATTGCCCCAGTCTGCCCGGTTTCCGCTGGCGCAGCTTGAGGAAAATATTCTCCTTGTTTACAGTCAATACTTCCGCTGCCACCTGCAGGCTTTTCTCCACCCAGTCATCATGCTCCTCCTCCGTCATACCATGCCTGCGTCTGTACTCGGCTACATACAGTTTATCGCCATAAAATTCAATACAAAACGGAAACTCCGGCAGGTCATGATCATACACTCTGAAGCATTGAATACCCTGCCGGCGGGCCTGCTTGCCTGTATGCCGGTACACCTTCGTCAGCCGGTTACGAAACATCAGAAATTTTTCATCCTTACTTGCCTGCATCAAAACTTTTACGAATTTTAATTCCTCAAATTACAACCTTAAACTTTAAACATTAAACATCTAACTTTTTGTACGCAATTGTAGATATTGAAACCACCGGTGGTTATGCAGCCGCCAACGGCATTACCGAAATTGCCATTCATATTTTTGATGGAGAAAAGGTAACGGAGAAATTTGAAACGCTTATCAATCCCGGCCAGCCCATACCCTATTACATTCAATCCATGACCGGTATCACCGATAAGATGGTAGCCAATGCGCCAAGGTTTGAAGAAGTAGCCGAAAAGATCTACACTATTTTACATGACAAAATCTTCATTGCCCACAATGTCAATTTTGATTACTCCTTTGTAAAAAGTCACCTGAAAGAATCAGGCTTTGATCTCAACACAAAGAAACTCTGCACCGTTCGGTTAAGCCGTAAGATATTTCCCGGCCTTTCTTCCTACAGCCTGGGAAATTTATCCCGTTCACTCGGCATAACCATATATGATCGCCACCGGGCGGGGGGCGACAGTGAAGCCACCGTTCAAATATTTCAGTTACTGCTGCAGAACGACAAGGATAAACATATCTCAAAAAGCCTTCAGCGCAACTCAAAGGAATGGATACTGCCACCCAATGTACCCAAAGAGCATTTCGACCAGCTGCCCTATACACCAGGGGTTTATTATTTCCATGATAAGAAAGGTAAAGTTGTCTATGTGGGCAAAGCCACCAATATACGGTACAGGGTCAACAGTCATTTCAGTAATAACTCAGAAAGCAGGCAGAAGCAAAACTTTATACAACATGTACATGCCATCAGCTATCAATCCTGCGGCACGGAACTGATGGCCTGTATCCTTGAATCAGCCGAGATCAAAAGGCGATGGCCTGTCTTCAATTCTTCCCAGAAAAGATGGGAGGATGTGTACGGCATCTTCTTGTACGAAGACCAGAATGGTTACCAGCGGCTGGCGATTGACAAGAACAGAAAAAGATTAAATCCCCTGTACACATTCCACTACCTGGTGGACGGGCATGCCATTATCCGTAAGCTGATCAAAGATTTTCAGCTTTGTCCCAAACTATGTTTCCTGCAAAAAAATGATGGCAATTGTAATGGTATAGATGAAGGGCATTGCAAAGGTGCTTGTCAGCAAAAAGAATCACCTGCCAAATACAACAAAAGGGTACAAAGAGCTACAGCTTCTCTGCTCGCACAACCTTCTTTTACCATATTGGACAAAGGTATAAATGGCAATGATCAGTCCTGCATACTGGTGGAAGAAGGAAAATTTTATGGTATGGGTTATATACCCGCCGGCTTTGATACAACCGACTATGTTGCTTTGAAAGAACAACTGTCGATCTATAAAGAGAATAGTTTTATCAGAAACCTGGTTAATAGCTATGCGGCCCGATTTCCCGAAAAAGTAATTGTGTTAAAATAAGCCTCGTTCTCCTGTAAGAATTACTCAATCCACTGAAAAGCTGCCCCTGCCGGCATTTGACTAAATACTTCAACCGCCTGTTGGGGCGGAACAGCCAGTTTTCTTTTCGATGTATCCAGCCAGGCCCCGTCAATCGTAAGAACGGCAGAAAGTTCACCTTCTCCTTTGGTGACATGGTGCTGTATGGTCCAGCGGGAATAATCTCTTTTGGCAGTGAGCAAAGTAAGATCAATCGTTACCGCATCTCCCAGCCGCACTTCCTTCCTGAAAACACATTCTTCCCGGAAGATGATAGGGCCAAAATGCAGTTGCTGCATCAGAGAGGCAGTTAATCCATATTTGTTCAGGAACTCTACCCGGCACATAGCACCCCAGTCATAATAAACAGAATGCCGAAGGTGAAAATTCGGGTCAAGGTCGGCCCAGCGCACCTGCACGGGCAGAGAAAACAGTTCCATGGGCAATTAAAGGTTTAAGAACGAAATTAACCCTTTACCGCCATGCGAATTAGCTTTACAACCTGTATTTTTACCACTTAATAAAATTATCATATGAAGAAATTTGTAGTTTCTGCTATTTTGATAGCAAGTTTTAGTGTTGCTGAGGCTCAGCCTAAACCAATAAAAGTTGATGCCAGAAAGATCGTAACTGTTCCGGTACTGAAAACACTGAGTGACTCTGCCAGCTATGCCATCGGTGTAAGTGTGGCCAATTTTTACAAACAACAGGGCATTAATAAACTGAATACCACCCTTGTTTCAAAAGGTATCAATGATATTATGGGCAATAAAAAAGCGTTGATGGATGATGCCATGTGCAACAATGTAATGAACACTTACATGAGCAAAATGCAGGCAGAAAAATCAAAACCCCGGATTGATTCGGGAACTAATTTCCTGGCAAAAAACAAAACCAAACCCGGTGTACTGACCACTGCCAGTGGCTTGCAGTACGAAGTAATAACTGAAGGCACTGGCGATAAACCAACAGCAGCCGACAGTGTAACCTGCCACTACAGGGGTACCTTGCTTAATGGTACTGTTTTCGACAACTCCTACGACCGTGGTCAGCCCATAACCTTCAGCCTCGGAGGTGTTATTCCCGGCTGGACTGAGGGGCTTCAGTTGATGTCAGTGGGTTCCAAGTACAAATTCTACATTCCTTATACGTTGGGCTACGGTGCATTTGATTATGGCCCGATACCAGGCGGATCATTGCTCATCTTTGAAGTGGAGCTGCTGAATGTGACAAAGAAACAGCAATAATTTATTTATCCATGCGGAAAGTAGAGGCTGCCATCGATATTCACCAGCCGGCATCAGTAGTCTTTGATGCGTTCACCAACCCTGTATCATTGCAAAAGTGGTGGGGAGTGGAGAGATGCCTGGTGGAGCACAAACAGGGTGGCCTCTACTCTTTGGCATGGAACATCAGCAAGAAAGGAATACAATATATTTCTACCGGTGTAATAACTGTATTTATTCCCGGCAAAGAATTACTCATTGATCACCTCGTTTATTTCAACCCGGAAAAACCCATATTGGGGCCTGCATATCTTGACATAAAATTCCGGGAAGAAAACGGTATAACATCTGTTCATCTTGTACAAGGAGGCTACCGGGAAGGAAAAGACTGGGACTGGTATTATGAAGCCGTGAGAGAAGCATGGCCCAAAGTACTGGTTGACCTCAAAAAATTTCTTGAGTCCTGATCAGGACAAATTTCCTTTCATATCCCTGATCTGCTGGCGGGTACCCAGCACAATTACTTTCATCCCCGGTGTTATAGTTGTCTCATCAGGCGGGTTAATAATGAACCTACCTTCAGCATCTTTGATCCCGATACAATTCACACCCGTTTTATTCCACTGCATCACTTCCCTGAGGGGCTTGCCTTTTAATACCTGTGGCAGATGGTCAAACGATACGGATTCCATATAAATGGAATGGCCTTCTTCTCCGGAAAGAAAATCAATGAATTCCACTACATCCGGCTTTGAAATAAGCGTAGCCATATGAGTACCCCCGATATGATCGGGCATGATAACATTATCAGCCCCTGCCTTTTTTAATTTACTTACTGAACTGGCCTCAGAAGCCCGGCTGATGATCTGGATTTTTGGATTTAATGCCCGGGCTGATAAAACAATAAATACGTTTTGCGCATCCACCGGCAAGGTGGTTATTAATGCCTTTGCCCTTTCAATGCCCGCCAGCCGCAAGAGGTCATCATCCGTACTGTCGCCTTCCAGGTGAAGGATCTTTTCGCCATCGGCAACCATTTTCTGCATCAGGTGTTCGTCTTTTTCAATCACTACAAAAGGAACCTGGTGGGCTTCCAGTATACGGGCAGCCTGGTGTCCGTTTCTGCCATACCCGCATAGGATGACATGGTTATGCAAGTGACTAATATCTTTCATAAGTTTCCTGGTTTTGAAGTATTGATTGATCTCCCCGCTTACCACAAACTGGGTAATTCTTGTAATGGCAAAGGCAAAAGTGCCCCAACTGGTAATGAGCAGGAAAATGGTGAACATCTTTCCCGTTTCGCTTAGAGGCACCACTTCTCCATAACCAACGGTAGTGATGGATATGGTTGTCATGAAAAGTGCATCCAGTAAGGAACAATGCTCTATCAGCATATAACCGGCAACACCAATGATAACGATAAGGTGCAGGAGTATAAAGGGCTGAACTAACCGGTAGGTGGATTG
>CAYPBW010000064.1:0-15404 GCA_964409055.1 uncultured Chitinophaga sp.
AAAAATTCCAATGTATCCAAAAAGTGCAGGCTTTCTCCAGTATAATCTTCTTTGCCCCAAATGGCTTCAATGCTTTTCAGGCTGATCTCCCCGACTACAAAAATACTGCCGCAAACAACTATCATATCTTCCTTTTTTGCATTGAGTGAAGCAGCGTAAAGCGCTGTATTGACAGTAGAATAATAGCTCCCTTTTAACTGGTGCATAGCTGCTTTCTTTTGTAACTCTTCTTCCGGTAATGCTCTTGGAATTTGTGCTTTCGTAAAATAGTAGATAGCCGTTTTCGGTAAAAGGCGCAGTATCTGATCGATATCTTTATCTTTTACCATGCCTAAAACAATATGCAGCTGGTTGTGATTTGTCAGACTTATCTGCCTGGTAAGTTGTTCGATACCGTTTGCATTATGTGCTACATCCAATACCAGCAAGGGTGAATGCCTGATTATTTCCCATCTTCCGTGCAAGCCTGTTAATTTTTTTACCCCGGACAGGGCGGTTTTAATATGATCTGAATTTATTTTCCATCCTTTTTTTTCTAGCTCACAGCATGATTCTAAAACGGTAAGCAGGTTTCTTGTTTGGTAAATGCCCGGCAAGTCCAATTGATAAGTTTCAGTTTGTTCATTTGAAACAGTTACTATCAGCTTATGATTTTCCCATTTTGAGTCAAGACATTGCCAGGCTTGCTCTGCTATATGAAGAGCGGTATTTTTTTCTTTTGCTGCTATTTTAAATACAGGGAGTGTTTCCGGTAATACTTCACCAATAACAACCGGTATTCCTTCTTTGATGATTCCGGCTTTTTCAAATGCAATCTTTTCAAGAGTATCCCCGAGCATATTCATGTGATCCCATCCAATATTGGTAATAACAGAAAGTTCCGGGGTGATAATATTTGTGCTATCCAGCCTTCCACCCAGCCCTGTTTCAATTACGGCAATATCCACTTCTTCATGAGCAAAATAATCAAATGCCATTGCCACGGTTATTTCGAAAAAACTGGGATCTGTTTTTTCTATCAGTGGTTTTATTGTTTCTGTAAAATCAATCACAAACTTTTCGGGTATCATTTCTCCATTGACTCTTATTCTCTCCCTGAAATCTTTCAAATGCGGGGATGTGTAAAGTCCGGTTTTGTATCCTGCTGTTTGCAGTATAGCCGCCAGCATGTGGCTGACAGAGCCTTTACCGTTGGTTCCTGCAATATGTATTGATTTGAACTTCTTTTGCGGGTTATCCAAAAAAGTGCATAGCTCAACAGTGTTAGTCAGGTCTTTTTTATAAGCAGCGGTTCCAATCCGGCTGAACATGGGAAGCCGGGTAAACAGGTAGTCAATTGTTTCCTGGTAATTCATGTAATACAAAAATAGAAAAAGCGAAGCCACGATAATTATAGTGGCTTCGCTGAAAGGTATTGAAAGATTAGTTTACCCTGAAATTGAACTGTACGGTGATCATTGATTCATGGTCAGCTTTATCGAAGCGAATGCGTTGCAGGTACTGTACAATAGCATTTTTATATGCACTGCCGGAGTTAGAAGAGCCTTTGGCGATACTCACAAAAGTACCTACACCTTCTGGGGATACGCTGACATTCGCATATATAGTAGCACGGTCAAGATCTCCTTCAAATGAATAGCTGCGAACAATTTTTCGGTCTCCCCGGGTTACTTTGGGACCGTTGCCGCTGCCAGTACCGGAACCGTTTCCACCCCCATTGCCTGAACCACTGCCACCGCCTGTGCCTGATCCATTGCCAACACCACTACCGGTTCCACTTCCTCCAGCCCTGTCGTAATCTTCTGCTCCGCCACCACGACCTGTTCCGGTAGTTGTTTTACCTAAAACAGCTTTGGGAACTCTCGGGGCAGGGGTTTCTACAACAGGTTTAGGTTCTGTTTTGGCAACTGATGTGTTGGTTATGGTTGTTGCTTTTGGCTTTGACACCACCGGTTTAGTTACTTCTGGTGCATCTTTATCGTTGTCTTCCTCAATGTCTTTTGAATCTTGTTCATCTCCGGGGGCCGGAGGAGTATAGGGTGCTATACCCGGATCGCCAGCTGCCTGTACGGGATTACCGCCACCACCACCGCCATCAGCCAGTGTTTCTGGTTCTTCAGGCAGGTTCAGCTCTACTTCAATGCCTGGTTCCTGAACTGTTCTTTCAAATGAGGGCATATCCCACTTGAGTAAGAACATCAGCAGTAGCATCAGGCCGGTAAATCCAGCTGTGATCATATAAGCCTGGGAACGGTTTTTGGCTTCAAGGGATGCAGACATAGCGTAAGCGTTGTTCATACAAATCTACATTTTGGTGATTGGCGGTGCAAACCATTGTTGTTCACACCTGTCAGTAACGATTCAAACACCATGCAACTTGCATAAACAGCAATATTTTAATTGTTAAGATTTTGAAAAGTATAGGCCTTTGCGGCAATTAATGAGCAAAATCCATTTCAAAGCGGCCTTTGATCCGCTCTATCGGCGGATTGAAATAGCCATATTTTAAAACAGGAAATTCTTCTTTAATCAATTCCTGCAGTTGCTTAACACCCATACATTCCCCGGTATCTGTAACACCAATTTTACCCAGGTACCAGTCAGGGTCAATATTGAAATTCCGCCATTGGATCATCTTCAAACCCGTCACCCGAATTAATTTTCGCAATGCTTCGTATTCTGCAACTGAATCCGTCATGCCGGGAAAAACAAAATAATTAATCGAGGTCCAGCCGCCGTAACGGGTAACGACTTTCAGGCTTTCAACTATATCATCAAAATCATAATTGTTAGGGCGGTAATAGGGCATATAAATTTCCCTTCTGGCGGAATTGGTACTTACCCTGATTGAATCCAGCCCGGCTTTGCAAAGCTCTTCTACCGCATCCGGTTTCGATCCATTGGTGTTGATATTAATACTTCCTTTTTTAGTGTGTTTTCTTATTTCAATTATCGCATCACGAATTGTTTCCCACATCAGCAGCGGCTCACCTTCACAGCCCTGACCAAAACTAATGATAGGGTAGGGTGCTGTTTCAAGATGGGGAACCGTGAACTCCACAATTTCTTCTGGTGCAGGTTTAAAGGATAACCTGTCCTGCGTAGAAACAATTGGTTCTTCGTCGGGCTGCAGGGATATACACCCAACACAATTCGCATTGCAGGCTGGGGAGGCCGGTACAGGACATTCCCATCTGCCTAATGCAAAGTTTCTTGCGGCAGGACAATGATAGGTCAATGCACAGTTGTTCATCAGGTGATCTACCAGCCTGTTATTGGGATAATGCTTTAACAGGTAGTTAGCTCCTTCATTTACTTTTTGCTGGTCATACCCTGCACAATCCTGTCGTATATCAGGTTCAATTCTCGTTGCGGGGACGTAGAATTTGTCATTATACCAACCAGCAGCAGTATAGCAGAACAAAGGAAGGGTAGGAGCCTCAGGGGCAGTTTCATAGGCAGCCAGGTAAAAACCGGTATGAGCCGGGGGAATAAAAGCTGCCACAGCCCAGCCCTTTTCACAAAGGCGCAACTCCCCGGTTTGTACATCAATGCCAATACCCTTTCTGCCGGGTAGTTCGTACAGGGAACCGCCATCCGGTAATTCAATCCATTCATCAGCCGGTACTTCAAAAGCATCCCAGCCGCTTCTGCCCGTTACATACAATGAAGTGTCTTCAAAAATATTGCCTTTGCCATCGGAATAGAGGATATAGGGAGATTGTAACAGGCTCATTTGCTCAGTTGCTTTTTACAAAAGTCGTTAAATTCTTTTTCATTAACAGGCATTGACTTTTCATCAAGGTATTGCTGTATCAGTTTATTGTTTTTGAGATCAATAGTCACTAATCCGTCTTTCAGTACCAGGTTGTTCAATTGCTTCCAATTTAAAAACCGTTTCCCAAAGATGCTTAGTTTAACGCCATCAGCTGAAATATGTACAACCGGCACCTGAATTGCAAATAAATAAAGAATTAAAATTAAAGTCATGGCTGCTGCTGCCCACCAAAAATGAATTTTCAGGTACATGTAAATTATCAAAGCACATACTACGACCGCAGCGCTGAATATCTTTCTGTTTCTTTTACTGAGCAGGTATTCGGCGATGAATAAGGAAAGAGAAATGACAACAAGAAAAATACACCGGTTGATGGCTGTTATTTCGTTTGTAATTATTGCCTGTACAATGAAGTAGATAAGATTTAAACCGATGATAGCCAGGACCGATCTTTTATAAGAAACGATTTTATCATGTTTTAAAATCAGAATAAATTCCTGCATTTAACTATTGCTTGTTACCAGCAGATTACAAAGTTTAAATAAGATCCTGGCACTGACATTTGCATCCCAATCACTTTCAGAAACACCCGTTTCGTTGAGATCAAAACCAATTATTTTTTTTCCGCTTTGAAGGATTTTTGAAAACAGGTAATATACCTGTTCTGTTTCAAATCCTCCCTGTACCGGGGTGCCGGTATGAGGGCAAAGTTTCGGGTCAAGCCCGTCTACGTCAAAACTGATGTAGATTTTCTCCGGCAGTTTGCTGACGATCTCCTCAGCAATCAGTTTCCAGCTTTGGCCTTCATACATGCGGTTTTTTATTTCTTTATCGAAGTAAGTGACCACACGATAATTGCTGTTCTTTATATAGTTCCATTCGTCTGCACTGTAATCTCTTATGCCTATCTGAACCAGCCGGTTTAGTTCATTAATTTCTTTTAAGGCATTGTACATAATGCTGGCATGTGAATAATTGAACCCTTCGTAGGCATCCCGAAGGTCGCAATGGGCATCAATTTGAAGTATTCCAAAATCTCCGTGTTTTTCGGCCATAGCTTTAAAGAAACCCAATGGTGTGCTGTGGTCGCCACCCAAAACTGCAACCAATTTTCCTTTTTCTAGTAATGCTTTTGTTTGTTCGTAAACCCAGTTATTTAAGAAAAGACTTCCTTCATTTACATCTTTCAGTGTTTTGCACATAAACTGGTTGGCCAGTACTTCTTCGCCTTTTGAAATATAATCGATATATAATTCTGCTTCTTTTCTCAGGTAGTCGCTTTTCATCAGGATCTTCTTGTCGACCGGGCGCATATAAAATCCCTGTTTCCAGGCATCTGGCATTTCAGGGTCAAAAAGATCAACCTGCAGGCTGGCTTTCAGAATGGCCTCCGGTGCCCGTGCGGTGCCGGCCGCATAGCTTACTGTTACCTCCCATGGCACTGGTAATATTACCAGCAAAGAGTTGTCTTCTGTCGAGGGTAATCCAAAAATATTGTTGTTGGGATTGCCTACACTATTCGGGTCGTAATTGGCGAGATCAAGCATTTTGAAGTATTAAAAGCTGTGCAAGTTAAATCCGTTTACCATAGCGGCAAAATATACTGTTGCAAATAAAAAGGTAAGGATTTATCCTTACCTTTTTATTCGTTTATATAGTTATTCATTTATTTGCGGCTCAGATTTTTCAGGTGAGATACATGTGAGGCCACAGCCAGTCTCATTTTTGGGTATTCTATATAAGGGATATTGAAATCCTTACATGCTTTTTTAATGATCTTGCTGATAGCCGGGTAATGTACATGGGATATTTTTGGAAACAGGTGGTGTTCTATTTGGAAATTGAGTCCGCCTACCCACCAGGAAATAAGTTTATTTCCAGTGGCAAAATTGGCTGTTGTCTTCAATTGGTGAATAGCCCATTCATCTTCCATTTTATGGGTCTCAGGATTTGCCTGAGGAAAATGAGTATGTTCCACCGTATGTGCCAACTGAAATACAATACTTAATACAAAGCCTGAGAATAATCCAAAAGCTAGAAATCCAATGAGCCAGGGCAAAAAGCCGACCATATAAATGGGCAGAGCTACAAAAAGAAATGCATGTAATGCTTTAAAGCCCCAGAACGAAATATGGTCCAGTAAACTCATAGGTTTTAATGGAGTAGGCCCAATACGTTTCAGAAAATATTTTTTATAATCTGTTACAAACACCCACCATATATATAACAGGGAATATGCGGCCCAGAAGTACCAGTGCTGAAAGCGATGTATCTTATAATATTTCTGTGTTTCGCAGAGGCGTAATAATGGTTTTGCTTCAATATCATCATCAATACCTTCAACATTGGTGTAAGTGTGGTGAATGATATTGTGCTTAGTCTTCCACATGAAGTTATTTGCCCCTAAAAAATTTAATGAAAGCCCGGCCAGGTTATTTACCCATTTGTAGCGGCTGAAACTACCGTGCATGCCATCATGCATAATATTAAAGCCTATTGCTGCAGTAAGTCCGCCTAAAATAATACACTCAACCAGAGCAAGCCAGGTTGCCGGTGTATAAAATACCAGGTGGATGTAAACAAAGAAGTAGGCTATTACCAGCAAAATTGCTTTCAGGTACAAATTAAAATTACCTGTTGAGGATTTGCCGGCCTGTTTGAAATAGTCGTTAATCCTTTTCTTTAATTCTGTGTGAAAAGATTGCGAAGTGTGTGAGAATTTTGGAGATGCCATTATCAGAGATTAGTGATTGGTAAAGATAACCCTAATCCGTAAAATAAATTGGTTAAAACTCAGTTTGATTCGGAAAAGTGACCTGTTTTGTTTAACCGGGATCAAGAAAACATTAATCAAACGATTGCTCAGGTCTCATTTTGAATCAGCGCATCCAGGTTTCGTATACCGATTTTCTTTTCAGATATAAATCCTTCTGCATATTTCACACCAATACGTTTGCCGAACATCCGGGCTCTTGCTATGACACTTTCCAGGAAATCAGGAGTGGAAATATAGGTTTGAGGCCCCTCGCTGCCCGCTTCGCTGGTATGAAACTGGGTGGAATAAGCTTCAATCGCTTTCATTCTTTGTTCAAAAACATCACTGATGTCAATCAGCAGGTCTGGTTCGTGGTACCAATCCTGGATATAATGAAGCACATAAGAAGGACGCCACCTTGCCTGCTCATTACCATATTCATCTTTTGTAATTATTTTGGAAAGCCCGGCAAGAAATGCTGAATCGGCAATCATTTTTCCTGCACGGCCATGGTCAGGATGGCGGTCATTTAATACGTTGCCAATAATAATATCCGGCTGATATTTACGGATTGCGGTAATTAATTTTAAACGATGAGCCTCATCGTTTTCGAAGAATCCATCTCTCATTTGCAAGTTTTCCCTGGCATGCACTCCCATAATCATTGCTGCTGCTGCTGCTTCCTGGTAGCGGGTTTGTACTGTTCCCCGTGTGCCCAGCTCGCCTTCTGTGAGGTCAATGATCCCGACTTTTTTTCCCCGCCTGATCTCATTGATAATGGTGCCCGAGCAGCCGAGTTCTACATCATCCGGGTGAACGCCAATGGCTAAAATATCAACTTTCATGTCAACTGTTTAAACATCAAATGTAAATGGAAAAAAGCAAGTGTAGTAATTAACGGCGATAGGGGTTATTGTACCAACCCCCGTCTATTTCTTTGACGATGGCTTCAATTTGCCGGTCTGTTTTATTCTTGGCAAGATCCCAATCCTGTTTAAGATTGCCGCCTACAAACCAGGCCACTGTCTGGTATACTCTTGCATTTAGTCCGCCTTTATACTCTTTTATGATTTCGTAACAGTTATTTCCTGTTTGCCGGTTAATCAGTTTCATCAATACTTTTCCCTGGTAAACGGAAAGGTTGGTCAAAGGTTCTTCAAATTGTTTACGAAGTTCTTTTTCCCTGCTCTTTATATAAGCTTTCCGTTCTTTTTTATTGCTTACTTTTTCCAGGTTTTTATTGATGTCATTGATAGTGGCGCCTGCAATCCTTGCGTAGGGATAAGTTACATAAACCGCATTTCTAAGTCTTGTCCATTCTTCAATAAACTTAGCCAGCTTATCAGGAGATAATTTTGATACCCAGGCCATTTCCATCTCCTTATAGTTAGTGATTTCATTCTGGTAAAAAATAGCCGGTACAATGATTGTATCGTTTGGTCCCCATTTTTTTACCTGTTCTTTCATCGCCAGGACAGCGTAATAGGTGGAATCTTTATAGGTAGAGTCAGTATATACCTGGCAATAAATCGCCATATTGTTTTCCGCAACGAAAACAAGTAAAATCAACAATGCGGATCGCCAGTATTTTTTAAAAGACTTCATTTACCGTACAGGCTTTGTAAAACAGACAGCAAAGCTACACAAGATGCTGTTTTTAAAAAGCCAAAATTAAGACGCTGCTTTGCCGGATCGGTTTACCTGCATCCGGCGCACCATACTGATAATGATACCAATAGTAGTAACCACCACTCCAAGCCAAAGCATTAATATAAACGGAAAGCGGTATGCTTTGATGGTAACATACTTCATTACTGCATTGGACTCCTTTACACCCAAATCAATGCTGTTGTCCGGGTAAACATTCTGTAATTGCAGCACCAGGCTTTCAGCAGTAATGGTATCAGGCAAGGCCAACGCTTCACCCTTTGCATTGGCCAGTCTGGAAGTAACTGAATAAACAGAACCTGTTTTTGAGTAAATTTTAATTGGGGCTTCGTACAAACTTCCTTCTTTCCCAAACAACTCTTCCGGAAGGCTGTCTTTCTTCTTCACTTCCTGCAAAATCATAAAGCCGGAGGAATAGAAAAGAGTATCGCCCTGTTTGAGTTTATTAGTCCTGAAACTGGTGGTGTCCTTCGCAGCATCCGGGTTTGAAATAGAAGTGATATAGGTGAATACATCATGGTCCCAGTAATGCCGCGATGCAGGATTTGACATCAGGCCCTCATTTCCTTTATAATTTACAAACGAGTTGGGTTT
Organism: uncultured Chitinophaga sp.; assembly: GCA_964409055.1. Lineage (GTDB taxonomy): Bacteria > Bacteroidota > Bacteroidia > Chitinophagales > Chitinophagaceae > JJ008. Next base: position 8,796 of record CAYPBW010000064.1, read on the forward strand.
CAGTAAGAATTCTTCTTTACCATCCTTGCTTTTGAAACGGATCTTGTAAAAAGACAGTGGTTTTTTGGGATGTGTAGAATCTCCTTCATAAGTAAGATTATACTTACCCATGTCAACTGTCAATCCTTGAACCAGCGTAAGATTTTCCATTGGGTTTTCACCATCGCCGAGAGGGGCGGGTATACCATTCCTGTTATTGGTAAGTACCTCTTTATTAGAAGCAGAAATGACGATGCCCAATAACACCATCCCGAATCCCACATGGGCAATAGAACCTCCGGACAGCTTAAGCCTTCCTTTGAGCCCCAACCAGATGTATCCGGCATTAGCAATAATGCTGTACATACTGCAAATGGCTGCCAGCCATAATGCAGCTGTGAAAACAGGTCCCTTTTTTATATAGTTGATACTGCCGAATAGTATAAAAGCAGTTGCAGCAACAACAGCCAATATGGTCGGGATTAAAATTTTTTTCCAGAAAAATTTACTTTCTGTTCGCCTGTATTTGAAGTATTGTGTTATGGCGGTCAATAACGCCATGATGATAGCTACGTATACCTGTATACTGTTGTACGAGAACTCGGCATCTTCCGGGGGGGCTATATTGGTACCAAATATTTTATTGATAACAGGCAAGGAGGTCTGACCGATTATGAGAATGGCAGACAAGAAGAAAATAAGAGAGCCAATGAACATCCAGAATTCTCTTGAGGAAGTATGTTCTTCTTTTTGAATAGCGGGAATTTCTTTGTAACGAATGGCAAATAATACCAGGGCCGGTATTACGAATGCCAGCAAGAATGTCAGTAACTGCCAGTTCATACCCAAATCTGTAAAGGCATGTACAGAGGCTTCACCCAGTATCCCGCTTCTTGTCAGGAAGGTTGAATACAAAATGAATCCAAATGAAAGTATCATGAACAGGTAGGTAGCTCTTAAAGCATTACCTGTATGCTTATAGATAAGCAGGGTATGGATACCAGAAATAAGTATCATCCAGGGAACCAGTGAAGCGTTCTCTACAGGATCCCATGCCCAATAACCTCCAAAGCTTAATGACTCATAAGCCCAGATTGCCCCCATCATTATGCCTAATCCCAAAACGGCTGCAGAAAACAGCGACCATGGCAGCGTTTGCTTTGTCCATTCGCCAAAATCTTTTTTCCATAATCCGGCAACGGCATATGCAAATGGAACAATAGTAGTAGCAAAACCAAGGAACAAAACAGGTGGGTGGATAACCATCCAGTAATTTTGCAGAAGAGGATTCAGGTCGTTTCCATCGGTTATGGAAGACATGTAATCCATTTTCAGCGGTTGGTTAACATCAAAGTTTACATGCAGGGCAGGTGAATTATCCAGTACGCCTGAGTCACGCAGCAGAATGAATGGGTTGGAACCCATTTTCCAACCAAAAATATACAGCCCGGCAATCATGGTGGCCAAAGCCAGTTGGGCAAAACTGACCACAGTCATAACCGGTGCTTCCCACTTTTTGGCCGTTTTAATGATGACTAAACCAATCAGGCAGTGCCAGATGCTCCAAAGTAAAAAGCTTCCTTCCTGTCCTTCCCAGAAGCAAGCAAGCAGGTATTTTAATTCTAATGACCGGCTGCTGTGCTGCCAGGCATATTTGTATTCAAACAGGTGATTATAGATAATGTAAAAGAGTATTCCGAAAATGGCAAATACCGAAATAACCTCAGTAATAAAAGCAATGCGGGCCAGTTTTTTCCAATAGCCTGCATTTTCTGCCAGGGTGGCCTGGGATGATTTGAAGTAGGCAAATGTGGCAACAAGAGAGGCTACTAAAGAAAGTATAATAAAAAAATGTCCTAGTTGGCCTGGTAAGAGATGCTCTCCGATATAATCCATTGCTGATTTTTGTTTACTAAGAAAAACCGGTTATTTGTTCATAGAACCATTGGTGGGAACATTACCCGGGTGTACGCCGCCTTTTGCTTGTTCTTCCTTGTATTTGGACGGGCATTTGGTCTGAATTTCTTTGCAGTCAAATTGGCCATCCTGGTATTTCCCCTTTAAAACAAGTTTTTCGCTGATCTCCAGGTTGTCGGGTTTAGCATTGTGGTAAACAACCTTTACAGATTTTCCCAATGTATCAACAGCAGTGAAACTTAAATAGTTAGGATTTTTTACAGCATCGTATTCAATAGGCTGGGTTTTATCAAGACGGGCCATCAGGTGCACATATTTTCCCGGTTTTGACATAGCAGTATCCACAGTGTCATAGGTACTGGTAGTTTTGAGAAAGGTTAAAAGCAGGGCAATAGCCCCTGCTACCATTACCAATAATGCGATATGTATCTTCTTCATGGAACAAAAGAATTTTAAATGGCAAAGGTAGTCTAAAAACTGACCCGGATTTTAGTTTTGTTGAATGAAAAAGTGAAATAGTTGCATTTCGAACTGCCTCATTTTCAACTTTGCTTTGCCCTTATCTTTGCGCCAACATTTTAAATGATTGCTATATGTTATTCCAACTGAATGAAGAGCAGCTGATGATACAAAAAGCGGCCCGGGATTTTGCCCAAAGTGAGTGTCTGCCCGGTGTAATTGAAAGAGATGAGAAGCAGCTTTTTCCCCGTGAACAAATCATGAAACTTGCCGATCTTGGTTTCCTGGGCATGATGGTTGACCCACAGTACGGAGGTGCCGGTATGGATACCATCAGCTATGTACTGGCTATGGAGGAAATAAGTAAAGTCGATGCCAGCGTTAGCGTTTGTATGAGTGTAAATAATAGTCTTGTTTGTTATGGCCTGCAGGAATATGGTACTGAAGCGCAAAAACAGAAATATCTCGTTCCGCTTGCCCAGGGTAAAAAGGATGGGGAGTTATACATCGGTGCATTTATGCTAAGCGAACCGGAGGCGGGGAGCGATGCTACTTCGCAGCGAACAACAGCAGAAGACAAAGGCGATCATTATTTGCTGAATGGTACAAAAAACTGGATCACCAATGGCGGTTCTGCATCAGTTTACCTGGTAATGGCTCAAACGGATGCATCAAAAGGTTCAAAAGGTATCAATTGCCTGATCGTGGAAAAAGACTGGCCGGGAGTGGTGGTAGCGGCAAAAGAAAATAAAATGGGTATTCGTGGCAGTGATACCCATACTGTAATGTTCAATGATGTGAAAGTGCCAAAAGAAAACAGGATCGGTGCTGACGGTTTTGGGTTCAAATTTGCCATGAAGACTCTTGCAGGCGGAAGAATCGGTATTGCATCGCAGGCGTTGGGCATTGCCAGCGGTGCTTATGAGCTGGCAAGGGAGTATTCCAAAACAAGGAAGGCCTTCGGCACAGAGATAATGAATCACCAGGCTATCGCTTTTAAACTGGCTGATATGGCAACGAGGATCGAAGCTGCCAGGTTACTTTGCCTGAAGTCAGCATGGGAAAAAGACAATCATCTTGATTATACATTAAGCTCATCAATGGCCAAAGTATATGCATCAGAAACGGCAATGTGGACCACCACAGAAGCGGTACAGGTACATGGCGGATATGGTTTTGTGAAAGAATATCATGTGGAAAGGCTGATGAGGGATGCCAAGATCACCCAGATATACGAGGGTACCAGTGAAGTGCAGCGGATTGTGATCAGCAGGAGTATTTTAAAGTAATAAATCGGACATAAAAAGCAAATGTGCAATGCGGCCCGCCAGGTAATCATTGCACATTTCAATTTCGTACCATGCCTGTAAATAAGGAAGCATACAATCAAATCATTCAGGAGTTGGGCGAAGGAGTTGTATTGGTCGCAGTTTCCAAAACAAAGCCTGCGGATGACATTCTTGAATTGTATAATCTTGGCCACCGAGATTTTGGCGAAAACTATGTACAGGAATTGGCAGAGAAAGCAGGAAAGCTGTCCAAGGACATTCACTGGCATTTCATCGGCCATCTTCAGACTAATAAAGTAAAGTTTATCATTTCCTTTGTGCAACTGATACAGGGAGTAGATAGTCTGAAATTGCTGAAAGAAATTAACAAACAGGCTGAAAAGGCAGGACGGGTAGTTGAGTGCCTGTTGCAAATGCATATAGCCCGGGAGGAAACCAAGTTTGGCCTGGATTACAATGAATTGAAAGAAATTTTGGGTAGGCTGGATGAGCTTAAAAATGTTAAAGTGGTTGGGTTGATGGGCATGGCAAGCTTTACTGAGGATATGAATAAGGTCAGGAAAGAGTTTTGCCGGCTGAAAACCATTTTTGATGAAATAAAACGAAGTCATCCCGATTTTCATATTTTATCGATGGGGATGAGCGGTGATTACAAGATTGCGATTGAAGAAGGTAGTAATATGGTGAGAATTGGAAGTTTATTATTTGGCGAAAGGTCAGTCAGACAGTAAAAAACAGTTTACCGAAATCATGGAATAATTTGTATTTTTTCCTCTTTAAAAACCGGCAATGCGGATATTATTTACTTTTCTTGGTCTTGTTTTCTTTCTTTCTGCTAATGCGCAGACAGAAAGGGATACAGTGCTGAAGCGATGCCCGGTATTTATTACAGACACTGTCAGTTCAAATAACTTTTTCATTGAGGCAAGGCCTGCCACATTAAAAGTTTACAGGGTAAAAGGAAAGCTCACCATAGCTGTCGAGCAAAGGGATCAGTTTTTTACCCTTTTCTTTCATGACAGGAAATTGAGGACAGGAAAATATGATATAGCCCCGGGTTCCAGAGGAGGCCGGGAAGTGGAGGCCACCTATTCATTCAAAACCGGTGACCAGGCTTCTTATATTTCACTTTCAAAAGGAACCATTGATGTGTCTTTCGATAAGGAAAAGAAACTATGGCTCCTAAAGGTGAATGGCATGATTGCAAACCTTGTCGACCGGTCAGTTACCTATTACAAAGTGAAGGCCGACCTGCCAGTTCTTTAGTCATGCTCTCAGCTAAAAACCTCCCTTTTATCAGGTAAAGTTGCCTTTTGGTGTAAAGCTGTTTACCCGCCGGAATTTGTACATTTATTTAGCGTTATGTACAAAAACAACCCATTGTTAAAATATAAGTTGCACCATCTCATCTTTTGGGTTGCTGTCTTTTTTGCATGGTATTATTTCAGGGCAGATGATTATGCCAAACAAGCTACTGCATTAAGGGTAACGCTTATTAAGGTGGCCGACCTGGCATTGATGATTTACATTACAAATTATGTATTCATCCCATACCTGTTATACAAAAAAAAATACCTGTGGTTTGGGCTTGCTTTTGTATCGCTAATTTTAGTAAGCAGTGTTTTGAAAATGAATATACTTGGCAGGATGCTGAACAACCCTGCCTTGTATAACTGGAGCAGTAACTGGAAGGGTCGTGTATATGATAATATCCTTCCTCATTTTTTTTTGGTTACAGCCGGTGTTGCCGTCAAACTACTTTTTGATTACTCCCGGTTGCAGCGCAGAGTGATGGAGATTGCAAAAGAAAAGGCTGAGGCCGAGCTGAATTTTCTTAAATCCCAGATTAACCCGCATTTTATTTTCAATTCGCTGAATTCAGTTTATTTCTTAATTGAAAAAGAGAACAAGGAGGCCAGAACAGCACTTCAGAAATTTTCTGATATGCTGCGCTATCAGCTGTATGAAATGAATGGCGCCAGGATTCCAATTGAGAAGGAAGTAGCTTTTCTAAAAGATTATATGGATCTGCAGCGGCTAAGGATTGATGAGAAGTATGATGTGCAGTTCAGTATTGACGTATCAGTTTATGGGTTACAGATTGAACCCTTGCTGTTGATCCCCCTCATGGAGAACGCCTTTAAACATATTTCTCACCATGCCGGTCAGCAAAATTTTGTGCATATCAGTATTGGCCGCGACAACGGTAGTCTTTATTTTAAAGTGGAAAACTCAAAAGATGATAAGCTGTCCTCCAGTAAAAGCAGTGGTGGAATTGGTTTGCAGAATGTAAAAAAGCGGCTCGAACTTTTGTACCCTGGAATGCATGAACTGAAAGTCGGGGAGACCCCGGATAGGTTTTCAGTAAATCTAAAAATTCAATTATCATGAGTATTCGTTGTGTCATAATCGATGATGAACCATTAGCCAGGAAAGGACTATGTGAATATATAAATGATACAAATTTTCTTAAGCTGGAGGGAGAATTTGACTCACCACTAAAAGCGGCTGATCTGATAACTAGTGGTACAATTCAGCTACTATTTCTTGACATAGAAATGCCCCGTATATCGGGGTTGGATTTTTTTAAAACCCTGATGCATCCACCACCCGTAATTTTTACTACAGCATATCCTCAATACGCCCTGGAGGGATTTGAAGTAAATGCATTGGATTACCTGGTGAAGCCTTTTTCTTTTGAAAGATTTTTCAAAGCAGCAATGAAGGCAAAGGAGTTTTACGAACTGAGGGAAACAAACCAGCAGGAGGAAAAAGGTTCAGATTTCTTTTTCATTAAAGCAGACCAAAAGCTCGTTAAAATTTTCTTTGATGATATATTATATGCCGAAGCGCTGCAGAATTATGTTATTATTCATACAACGACCAGTAAGTATATTACGTACCTGACGTTTAAATCTGTAGAAGACTATCTTTCCTCCGACAAGTTTTTGAAAGTACACAAATC
>CAYPBW010000065.1:0-4922 GCA_964409055.1 uncultured Chitinophaga sp.
AACTATTTTTATGAAACGCCTTGCAGCAGGCTTGTTGTTGCTGGCAGCCTTCCCCGTTTTTTCCTTTACCCAGCAAGAATACAAAGGCACCGTTTCGTTAATACCCAAGGGGCCTGATTTTAACGCAGCTTATTATACCAACAAGTTAAGCATGAAAGTAGACGCCGGGGGCACGGCTGTACTTACGGCTAATCTGAAGTTTGGCCCCCGGTCAGAACCCGGAGATTATATCGCCTTCACCGGAAGTATATCAGGAACCCTGCAGGGAGGTGAATTAAGCCTTACCGGTTCATTGAACCAGGCCATGCAGGATGGAAAACGGTTTGTAGAAGAAGCCGTGACCACCAGAGTTACAGGTCAGAAAGAAGGAGATAAGATCACCGGTATTTTTTACATGCGGTATGACGGAAAAGAGGAATCGACCATGACCTTTACGTTGAATCCGGGAGAGGTTGTTCCTGAGTTATTGTTTCCGTTAGGCAGCAGCCCAAAAGTATTTGACAAAGGATGGTTGTTTGGCGCCTCCTTTAAAATAACCGGTAAAGACAATGAAGAAATTGATCTCACCGATAAAATTGAATGGAGCGGCACTGCCAGTTTTGAACCTGATAAAGGAGCCAGCAGCCGGCCGGTTTTTAATACTATCGGGGAAAACAAAATCATTCTTACTGCCGAATACGAAGGAAAGAAATACAGTAAAGAGTATAAAGTGATGACTGTAGACGCCAACCGGTATGCAAGGGTAGGAAGCTATGCAAAATGTCCGGCAGATGCACATGGTTGCTTTGCTGATCCCTTTACCGTTGTTGGTCCGGTAATGACAGGTAATGCCAATGTACTTATCAACGGACTACCCGTTGCCTGCGAAGGTGATAAAGGAAGACATGCCGCTTGTGCTGGTCCGAACACATTCACTATAACAGGTGGTGATGATGAAGTATTTATCAATGGAAAAAGAGTAGCGAAGCTGGGTAGCCAGACAACACATTGCGGCGGAATGGGCACTATCATCAGCCTGGAGAGTTCTATTACCAATGGATTAACTGCTTTATCAAAGGATGTCAGTTTCACCGACAAGGAGGGAAAAACTATAACGCCAACAGGTACGCCAGCCGTTGGTACCAAAATGGTAACAGGTCTTAATGGCCTTGTGTTAATTAGTCCCGACCGGAATACAGTATTGATGGTGTTGCCCGGTTGCCAGGCGGTTATCACCAATAATGATGGCGAGTCTATGAGTGTGCTATTAGAAAAAGGACAATTATTTCTCAACGGTGAAAAGGGTGATAATAAAAACCTGCTTATTGAGACTTTTAATGAAAAACTGGTAAAAAAGGGAACCCGTTTCCTTTTTACGCACAGCAAGGACAGCAGCCGGCTCATCGTATATGAAGGAGAAGTAGAAGTGCAGTTGAAAAACGAAAGCAAAACCCTGCTTGTTCCTGCCGGAAAAGTTTATTTCAATGATTTTAAAAATCCTTATGTTATAGCTGATACTTTAGAATTTCAATCAGCCGGGGAGTTGATGAAAATTCCCAAAGACAGTGCCTACTGGCAAATACCGAAGGATCAAGTAAGCACACAAGGAACCATCAGTAATCAGTCGGCCGGTTTTTTAGAAATGATTAAAAAATACTGGTATTTCGCAGCAGGTGGCGTATTTCTCATCCTGCTCATGGTTTATATGGGTAAACGAAAAAAGGGCTGACAAGAAGTTGTAAATTCAGTGAATGAAAGTATGGCCATTGTTATTGGTGATTGTATCCGCCTGCGGATCCGGGTACAGGTATTTTTATTCCGGCCTGCATAAAGCGGGACATGACAGCAGTTTTGTTTATACACTCCCTTTTGAGACAGGAAAAAAGGTTTTCCTGGTACAGGGTTATAAAAGTATGTTCAGCCACAAAGGAAGCAAGGCCCTTGATTTCAAAGTAAAAAGCGGTACAAAAATTTTTGCAGCCAGAAACGGTGTTGTAACCGGCGCCAGGGCCGATTCTGATAAAAGAGGGCTGAAGCAGGAAAACCTGGCTGACGGCAATTACATTTTTATTCAGCATGCTGATGGCTCTGTAGCCCAGTACTGGCATTTTAAAAAAGACGGTGTATTAGTGCAGGTGGGAGATACTGTAACAAGCAGACAGCTGATCGGTTATAGCGGCAACACCGGATACTCGGCATTTCCCCATTTACATTTTGAAGTAAGGGGCTATGATCAAAACGGAAATTATACTGACATCCCAACAAGGTTCTACACCCGGCAGGGTATCATTTACCTGCAGCCCGGAAAGTTTTACCGTAGTTTCCGTTAGTACAATAATCATTGGTGCGGCCCTTATTTATGGTTACCTTAAAGGTCCTAAAACAACCACCATGATCTTCGTTTATATACTCGCTGTTTTGATAGGGGCATTGCTAATAGGAGCTTACTTAATGCCGAAAACATATAATGTAGAAAAATCTGTTATCATCAGCAAGGCGCCGGCAACTATAAAAACATTTGTAGCGGACCTGAACCACTACAGCAAATGGAATCCGTGGCAACAAAGTGATGCTACAACTACCAGTACTATTACAGGTGCCGCTGGTGTACCGGGACATAAATATGCCTGGCAAGGAAAAAAAGTAGGTGTAGGCAGTCTTACACTGATCAGCAGTGATGAAAAGCATATTCATTTCGATCTTGAGTTTGTAAAACCCTGGAAGAGTAAAGCAAAGGACAACTGGCTCTTTGAGCCATGGGGAGATGGTAATGAAACCAAAGTAACCTGGCAAAACAGCGGCGAACTTCCCTGGCCGATGGCCAGACTAATGGGACCGATGATCAACAAGAACCTCAACCATCAATTTGGTATTGGTTTGGAAAACCTGAAGAAAATGGTGGAGAGCCATTAATCATATGGTTGATTATATAATTAAAAAGCCGGTTGTGAAAAATCACAGACCGGCTTTTTTTCATGGCTTTGCCTTTATACTAAGCTGCTTTAGCAGGCAGTTTTGCCAACTCAGTCATTAATTCATAATATTCATTGGCTGATACAGATGCCTGTACCACCGAAACTATTTTTTCAAAAGCGGGGGGAGGCAACATCATTTTCATTCCGGTAAGCATAGCGAGGTTTTCTTTCCTGGTTTGTGCAGGGGTAATATGTTTTCCCCATACCAGGAATAGTTCAAACGGGATGCTTTTTAATATCTGCATGTGCAAATCCATCAGCTCTTCATCTGATAAGTATTTCCATAACAATTCCTGGGTATTGGTTTCTTCATGAATAATATGTTCCAGGTATTGTCCATGGTAAGAAGAAAAGGCCAGGTAAAACTGAAATCCCTCCTCTTCAGACTGTGAACCGTCAAAGCTGTTGAGCCATTCTTCCAGTTCTGCCTGTACTTTTTCCAGCTGTTCATGTTCCTCTACATTCTCTTCCGATGAACCTGGTGCTTTGGCTTCTAATGCGGTTAATACCAATGACTCTTCAATATGAGCATGTTCTTTTAATAAATTAAACATTTCGTTGCCCAGTTGTTTCAGGGCCTGCAATTCGCTTTCATTGGCATAATCAGTTTTGCCGGCGAGCAAAGAAAACTCGGCCATTAATTTACGCAGCGCTTTATGCGGCGTACTAAAGATTTTGATCCTGTTCATAGTTGGTTGTTTTAAGGTTTATCAGGTTTAATTTCACTGTAAGCCAGTTGCGGTGCAGGCACCACATTGTTTACAGGTTTAGTTGATTGCAGGTAAGTAAAAATAGCCTCTACATCCGCATCGCTCAAGTCCTTATAGTTTTCCCATGGCATGGGGGGCAAGAGATTTCGGCTGTTTTCCATTCCTTTCCACTTGCCTTTTGTTATCGCTGTTTTGAATTGTTGTAATGTCCAGTTACCAATACCCGTGGCATCTGAAGTAATATTAGCTGCATAAGAAGTACCCAGCGGACTTACCATGGCAGTTCCTTCGGCATAGAAGAGGGCCCAGCCGTTCTTTAATGCATCTGTATTGGCAGGCGGTAGCTGTACATCACCACGATGCCCGGATAAAAGACGGGTCGTATCCAATGCGGGGCCCATTGCTGTCATTACTTTAGGTGAGTGACAATCGTTGCAACCCATCGTTGTTACCAGGTAGTTGCCTCTTTTGATCAATGAATCTTTACTGATAACCTGCCCATCGGCATTGCTGTTGTGGCCACAGGCGATCATCAGGCCTGCAGCAGTGGCCATCAATATGGCCGGTAATAAATAGATCCTCTTCATTAATAAGGTTTTTGGTTTAACGGTCACAAAGCTATTAGCGTTACAATAGCGTCAAGCCACATCTTTATGTGGTAGTGACAAGCGGTTAACAAAAAGGAAGTATGGAAGGGATGTTAATTTTTCTTTGCAATAAAAAACAGGTTATACAATCTGAATTTTACTGGCTGCTGCTTTTGCTTTTTCACGCAATACATTGATATCTGTACTGATATCATCATAAGCCAATGCTACCGCCATTCTTCGGTATGGCCTGGTTGTTGGTTTGCCAAAGAGGCGAACGTCTGTTTGTTTTTCTGCTAATGCATTCTCTATTCCTGTAATGATAAATTGCTCAGCTGACTTATTGGCCAACACTACTGCACTGGCGCCAGCTCTTTCTAATTTTATTTCAGGAATGGGCAGACCCAAAATTGCCCTTGCATGCAATTCAAACTCCGACAAGTTTTGAGTTCCTGCCAGTGTTACCATGCCGGTATCATGTGGCCGTGGACTTAGTTCGGAGAAATACACTCCTTTTTCTGTCAGGAAAAATTCCACCCCCCAGATGCCGGGGCCGGATAAGGCAGTTGTTACTTTTTCTGCCATCATACAGGCGTCTTTATAATCACTTTCGCTGATGGCAACGGGTTGCCAGCTTTCCTGGTAGTCGCCCCGCTCCTGGCGATGACCAA
>CAYPBW010000065.1:5022-15172 GCA_964409055.1 uncultured Chitinophaga sp.
ATGGCAACGGGTTGCCAGCTTTCCTGGTAGTCGCCCCGCTCCTGGCGATGACCAACAGGCGGACAAAACAGCGTTGGCCCGCTTTGCTGCGTAACAGTCAGTAAGGTAATCTCTGTATGAAAAGAAATAAATTCTTCTATAATGACTTCTTTAATATCTCCTCTCGAATTGTTGATAGCATATTCCCATACCGTCGACTGATCTTCTTCTTTTTTTAATACACTTTGTCCTTTACCGGAAGAGGACATCAGCGGTTTTATCACGCAGGGCAGGCCAATTTCCTTCACTGCATTTTTAAATTCTTCAAATGTTGTTGCATAAAAATAGTTCGCAGTTCTTAAGCCGAGTTCTTTTGCTGCCAGGTCCCTGATCAGTTTCCTGTTCATGGTAAAGTTGGCAGCTTTGGCACTGGGTATTACTTTTCTTCCCTGCTTTTCATATTCATAAAAACGTTCTGTTCTTATTGCTTCTATTTCCGGTACAACCAGGTCGGGATTGTGCTTGCTGACTACCGAGTCAAGCTGCTCACCATTGAGCATATCAATGACTTCAAATTCATCCGCTACCTGCATAGCCGGTGCGCCGGCATAACTATCTATCGCTATTACCGTTTGTCCCAGTCTTTTTAAGGCAATGACCAGTTCCTTACCGAGTTCGCCGCTGCCGAGCAGGAGTATTTTTTTGTGCATGGCACAAAATAAAGAATTAAAACAACAGCCGATTTATTGCAGGAATCCTTTTTCGGGAAGTAATTTGGGAGGAACTGATTCTCCCAGCATTTCCAACAGGTCTCTTTCTATGGTATTACATATTGCAGTCATTGGCACATCGGTAATACGATTTTCAAACGGATCTTCGTTCACTTCGCCCACTTTTCCCATCACGGCAAATACAAAGGAAATTAATATGCTTACCGGTATCATCAGCCATGGTATACCCATTTTGCTGAAATCTGTTACCAATGAAAAGGGTAAAACGATCATAAACACCAGCAGGAATAATTTGGTGAAGAAGTGGTATTGCCGCAGCAGGGGTGTATTGCGTATGCGTTCACATCCTCCCTGGAAATTATTGAAACCGGCCAGTGTGGGTTCAAGGCTTATATTGTCAAAAGGTCCCAGTATTTCTGCTTTCATTGCTTCTTTGATCCTTGTACCCTGCACCAGTAAAAGATAATTGGCAGGGTTTTGTTTCCGGATCATCGCTGCAAATTCTTTTTCATCCAAAAGATGCTGGTATTCGCCAGGATTGTTTTGCGCTCTTAATTGCAGCCGCAATGCATGGGCAAATGCAATTTGCCTGTAAATCATTTCTTTTTTATATGCAGCTGCGAGTTCTGCCGATGCCTTTCCTGTATGCACTGCATTATCTGCATTGGCAATGATCTGCCGGGCAAAATGCGGCTGTTATTCGTAATACCTCCCCATTGTGTTCTTGCTTCCCACCAGCGGCTATAGGCGTTATTGTTTCGAAAAGCAAGAAAAATAGCCAGTGCGAATTAATCTGTATTTCTTTGTTTGTTCCCGGCAAACAGGGGTTTCATCTAAATCAATATGTAACAAAATTGCTGACTTGATTTCCGCAAGAAACGGGTTGTATGCATAAGTAGCGTTTGCAATTTTTGTGTCGTAAATTTAAAAAGATGACAGACTACGAAAGAATTGAGCAGGCTATACGCTACCTGCAGGAGAATTTCACCCGCCAGCCCGACCTGGATGAAGTGGCGAAACAGGTGCATGTAAGCCCTTATCATTTTCAACGGATGTTCAAGGACTGGGCTGGCGTGAGTCCAAAAAAATTTTTACAGTACATCAGTATAGAACATGCCAAAAGTCTTCTTAAAAAAAATATGCCTCTTAGTGAGGTTAGCTTTGAAACCGGGCTTTCCGGCACCAGCCGGTTACATGACCTGTTCATCCGTATTGAAGGAATGACCCCCGGTGAATATAAAAATGGCGGTGAGCAATTAAACATAAATTACAGTTATGCCGAATCACCCTTCGGTAACATTATTGTTGCTTCCACTGCAAAAGGAATTTGTCATTTAGCATTTACAGATGATGACAGGCTGGCGTTGGAAGAGTTGAAAAAACTATTCCCCAAAGCCACTTTCAGGCAGGTAGTGGATACCATACAGCAAAATGCATTATTCATCTTTACCCAGGACTGGAAAAATTTATCGGCTATAAAACTGCATTTAAAAGGAACAGCCTTTCAACTAAAAGTGTGGGAAACACTTTTAAAAATACCAATGGGCGGCCTGTCTACTTATGCTTCCATCGCTGCCGCTACCGGTAACAGCAAATCATCGAGAGCTGTTGGCTCTGCCATTGGCGACAACCCGGTAGCTTTCTTAATTCCTTGTCACCGTGTTATCAAATCAACCGGCGCATTGGGTCATTATCATTGGGGCAGCAACCGGAAAACTGCAATCATTGGCTGGGAGTCAGCGAAAATATCAGCAGAAAACTAATTCCGCAAGTTTCGGGTTGATCAGCCCTTGCTTTCTTTTCAATTTTACAGAACAAAAGAAAAACAATGAAAACATTCATTTTGATTCATGGTTCCTGGCATAGTGCCTGGAACTGGCACAGAGTAGTACCATTATTAGAAAAAGCCGGGCATACAGCTATTGCCATTGATCTTCCCGGTATGGGGAGAGATAAAACGCCTGTACAGGAAGTGAAAATGCAAACTACTGTAGAAAAAATTTGTCAGCTAATTGACAGTATAGAAGGCAAGGTGATCTTGGTTGGTCATAGTAAAAATGGTATTATGATTTCGCAGGCTGCTGAACACCGGCCACATAAAATTGAAAAACTAATCTACCTTGCTGCTTATTTAATTCCCAATGGTAAAACGCAACGGGAATATTCATTGCAGGATACGGGTGGTGTACTGAAACCATATGTGACAATGCATGACCAACTAAGTGCACACACATTAGAACCCTCTATATATAAAGAAGGGCTCTATCATGATTGTGATGAGCATATTACAGAACTGGCAAAACTATTATTAAGTCATGAGCCTGTTGAATCTGGTATAACTCCCCTTCAACTGACGGAAGAAAGATTTGGTTCTGTTCCCCGCTATTATATTGAATGCACGCAGGACCGGGCAGTAACGCCATTCATTCAGCGAAAGATGTACGAGGAAACACCCTGTAAAAAGGTTTTCAGCATGAACAGCAGTCATTCACCATTTTTTAGTCAGCCCGAAGAGTTAACCTCGCTGTTTTGTGAAATCGCTGCAGAGTAAATACCGGAATACTTTTGATTTTACAAACAATTAAACAGGCGGCCTGTTTTGTTATCGGGAGATGACCCTATTTTTATATCCTGATAAAAGGCCTTATAGTGAAGATTTTTCTGTCGTTTCTGCTGCTCTTGTTTGTTACCAGTTGTGCTGTCAGCAAAAACCCGCTGCGCAAACAGGTAAAACTGTTGCAAAAGGGGATTCTTAAAGATGATACAAGTTATGTGTATGCTCTTCCCTTTCCGGAAGGAAAGAAATACCGGGTGATACAGGGTTACTTCAGCCGTTTTACGCATAAAGAAAGAGCGGCTCTTGATTTTAATATGAAGAGGGGCGACACCATCACGGCAGCCAGAGAGGGGGTAGTGGTAAGGACAAAAGAAGACGGGAAGAAAGGAGGCCTCAACAGAAAATATCGTTCAGATGGAAACAATATTGTTATACAACATGCCGATGGCTCCCGTGCCGGTTACTGGCATTTACAATATAATGGTGCATTAGTAAATCTCGGAGATACTGTAAAAAGGGGGCAGCCCATTGCCTTGAGCGGCAAAACCGGTTATGCCTTTGTGCCGCACCTGCATTTCCTGGTATGGCGATTTGAAAATAATAAATGGCAGCAAGTGCCTACACGGTTTTCAACGAACAAAGGAATATTGTATTTACGGTCCTGGAAAAAATACCGCCGGCCGGTTGAATAATCTATTTTTGAAAAAATTGAATTTTTGAGCTTCACTGAATTTTGGCAACAATTTATTGAGGGCCTGATCCATTCTTCCTGGTGGGAACGTATTGCCGTTATTGCCGGCATTGCCAGTGTATGGTTCAGCCGAAAGGAAAATATACTGGTGTACCCGGTGGGGCTTATCAACACTATCATTTACATCTGGCTGAGTTTTAAAGGCGACCTGCTCGGCGAGGCTTCTGTAAATTTTTATTATACAGTGATGAGCCTCTATGGCTGGGTATTATGGACCAAAAAGGATAAGGAACAGCATCCTGTTGTTCATATCAGTATTTCTGACCGGAAATGGTGGTTGTATCAATCGGCATTCTTTGCCGCCTTCTACATTACTATTTTTTTACTGCTTACTTACCTGAAAAAAGATTTTGCGCAGGATGCTATTCCCTGGGCTGATGCTTTTGCATCTGCTACTGCTTTTACAGGCATGTGGCTGATGACCAAGAAAAAAGTAGAAAGCTGGTATTGGTGGATTGCAACGAATATTGCTTCTATGCCCCTGTATTTTGTAAAGCAATATGTGTTTACCAGTGTCTATTATCTGATTCTGTTATTTATGGCAGTGTGGGGGTTGTTTGAATGGAGTAATAAAGCCAAAAAGCAACAGGTTTTCTAACCTGTTGCTTTTTCTTTACTGTACTTCTGTAACGGGTGCCTCGTCCGGTTTGTCTTTTCCCCATCTGCTCCTGCAATATTCTTTGAACCGCTCCTTTTCTTCAGGAGTCATATGCGACCATCTTGCTCCCATGCGGCTGCCCCTGCCTTTACCACCACCAAAACCGCCCACCAATATCCGGCTGAGCACCAGCAAGCCCAATGCCTGCCAGAAACTGATAATACCTGCACCTGTTACGGGTACCAATGCAGCATTCCAAAGCAGCATTACAATCCAGCCAAACAAGGCCACTGCCCCGAAACCGAGGATCATAAACAAGGGAATCAAATACGGTTTTCTTCTGATAACACTTTTCATATTTCTTTTTTTTATTCGTTAAAGAATTCGTAGTTCAAAAAATCAAGTCGTTTTCGCAGGTATTGCACCGCATATCGTTTGCGGGAAATGATCGTTTTAAGATTTTCTTTTTCCCGGTCAGCTATCTGTTGCAGTGTCATGTCCTCCATTTCATTCCAGATAAAAACACTGCGTTGATTATCCGGAAGCTCATCAAGGGCCTGGGCCAGTTCTTCCCTGAACATTTTCTGCAACTGTACTATTTCGGGATCTATACTTTCCGCTGTCATAAACTCCGGTACCTGCCATACTCCTTCCTCATCTTCTGCTATCATATCCTCCAGGCTTTTCTCCTTTTTTCTCCGATAACTATCGCTGATCCTGTTTCGGGCCACCTGGTACAACCAGCCGCTGATACTAACGATGTCCTCGCTTTTGGCCTGGGCACTTAACTGATACCATACATCCTGTAAAATATCTTCTGCATCTTCCTGAGAGCTTACCCGGTTGCGGATGAATCCAAACAATTGCCTGCCGTAGTCTTTTACCGCCTGTATGATATTTTGCTTTTCTCCTGCCATTGCCACATGCATAGCCGTTCTTTTAAAGGAAGACGGCCATAAAAGATTTTTACTTTAAATCTGGTAAAAAATTTTATTCCTTCACAAAAGGTAGAAATAATCATTCAAGAAAGTATCTTTCGGGCCATGCTCAAAAAAATCGTCATCATTGGACCTGAAAGCACCGGTAAAAGTACCTTGTGCGAGCAACTGGCACAGCATTATGAAACTACCTGGTGCCCTGAGTTTGCCCGGGAATACCTGCTGACCAATGGAACGAATTACGAGTTTGAAGACCTGCTGACGATTGCCAAAGGACAACTGGCATTGGAAGACGAATATAGCGTAGCCCTGGAAAATCAATCACAAACTTACCTGGAGAATGGCGGCCACCTGCCCTTGTTCATTGACACCGACATGTATGTAATGAAAGTGTGGTGTGAATTTGTTTTTAATAAATGCCATCGTTTTGTGCTTGACCAGATCGTTGAACGAAAATATGACCTCTACCTGCTTTGCAACACCGATTTACCCTGGGTAGACGATGAGCTGAGAGAATATCCTGACCTGCACACCCGCCAGAAATTATATGCCATTTACAAAGACATGATGATAAACCAGGCTGTTCCATGGATTGACATTGCTGGTAATTATGAGCAACGGCTTCAGAAAGCTATTCAAGCAGTGGATGCCCTGCTGAAATGAGATTTGTGTTTACTTTCGCTGCGGCATGAAACAACTACTGGCAAAAAATCACCGCATCTTATTTTATGGTTTGTGGTTGCTGCTTGGTTTAGTGCAGGCCGGGCTTACTGAGCTGCAAGATGATGAGGGCTATTACTGGGTTTTTTCCCGCTACCTGGACTGGGGTTATTTTGACCATCCGCCTATGACAGCCCTGTTGGTGAAACTGGGTTATGCAATTATCCCTAACGAATTGGGGGTCCGGCTTTTTCCCTTGCTGCTGAACATTTTTTCATTGGCAATCATTGAACGGCTGACAGAAAATAAAAATCCATTCCTGTTTTATGCCATCGCATTGTCTATGGCAGTCATTCAGCTAACCGGTTTTGTAGCTGTGCCTGATATTCCCCTGATCTTTTTCACCGCACTCTTCTTTTGGTGTTATAAAAAGTTTGCCGCTCTTCAATCCGTGTTGAACACATTCCTGCTGGGCCTGTCCATTGCTTTTTTGCTTTACAGCAAGTATCATGCAGTGCTGATCGTTTTCTTTACATTGCTTTCCAACCTGAAACTTTTCACAAAGTATCAGTTATATGTTGCCGGTGTTTTCTCCCTGCTCTTATTCGCACCGCACCTGTGGTGGCAATACCAGCATGACTGGGTGAGCTTTCGTTATCATTTGTTTGAAAGCAATGTCAATGCTTACAAATTTTCATTTACCACCGATTATATCGCAGGCCAGCTATTGATTGCCGGTCCAATTGCAGGTTTTATATTATTACCCGCCGCCTTGCTGTACAAAACGAAGACAAAAACAGAAAGAGCTTTACGTTTCACCCTTATTGGTATTTATATTTTCTTCCTGCTCAGTTCATTCCGTGGAAAAGTAGAAGGTAACTGGACTTCTCCTGCCCTGGTGGCTGTCATTATACTGGCGCACCAGTTTCTGAATGAACAGCTGCAGTGGCAAAAATGGTTGTACCGCTTATTGCCTGTTACCCTTTTGCTGGTTCTTTTCGGCAGGGTGGTCATGATTACAGATATTCTTCCCGTTAAAGCTATCCGGCATCGCTATCATGCCTGGAAGAAATGGCCACAGGAGATGCGGGAAAAGACAAAGGGACTGCCGGTTGTTTTCAGTAATTCTTATCAGCGGGCATCCAAGTACTGGTTTTATTCCGGTCAAACCACCTATTCACTCAATTTATACAAGGAAAGAAGGAATAATTATAATTTCTGGCCGGTGGAGGATTCTTTGCTGGGAAAGCCGGTATATTTTTTAGACATCTGGGATCTATGGCGATTTCCTGATTCTATGAAAACACCGATTGGCTATGTTGGATATAAATATGATTCCGCATTTATATCCTATTCAAAAATCAATATAACCCCCGCTGAAAAAAAGATAAGGATAAAAGAAGGAAAAGAAATAAGCCTCACCTGTATAGTTTCCACTCCTGAACACTACAGACAGTTTATTGATCGTCCTGTATCAGCAGGCGACACTATTCGAATCGGGGTATTTAAAGCGGGCAAATGGCAGCGGGATATTTATACCGGCCTACCATTGAAAGAGGCAATTGATCAGAAGAATATTTCTATACGTATTAACCCCGCTTTAAGCCCGGGAAAGTATTTTCTTCGTTTTGCCATCAATCATCAATCTTATTCACCTACGCACAACAGCGAAAAAATTGAACTGGTTATCGATTGACTAAGGGGGTGAAAGACCAATCAGCTTTTGGATATCCCGATCGGTTTGCAGGTTATTCATTTGCCGCATCACAAACTGTGAACGGGAGGAAACATAAGAAGACAAGGGTTTGACAGTATATCGTTTGGGGTTGGGCAGGCAGGCTGCTATCATCGCTGCTTCCTGCCTGGTCAGGTTTTTTGCCGGTTTATTGAAATATTTCTTAGCCGCCATTTCAATACCAAATACACCTTCTCCCATTTCTACTACGTTGAGGTATATTTCCAATATTCGTTTCTTTCCCCAAACCAGTTCGATCATAAAAGTGAAATACACTTCCAGCCCTTTTCTTAGCCAGCTACGGCCCTGCCATAGAAAAACATTTTTGGCTACCTGCTGACTGATGGTGCTTGCCCCGCGGATGCGGCCGGGTTTTTTCTCATTATACTTCATCGCCTTCTTAATACTCTTCCAGTCAAACCCGTTGTGATCGGGAAACAACTGGTCTTCTGCAGCAATAACAGCCAGTTTTGCGTTCGCTGACATGGAGCTGCTTCGTACATAATCTCGTTTCAGTCCATGACCGCTTGCCCAGCTTACCAGTTGTGTGACGGTGATGGGCGGGTTGACCCATTTCAGCATTATGATATAAAACAACTGGAAAATAAAAAGCCAAAGGAAAATTCGCTTGGTCCATTTCCACAATCCCCTCAAAAAATTCTTTGTCCTGTTGTCAGAGTTTTTTGCCATAAAAAATAAGTCCCCATATCAGGGCGATGCCAAAAACAATTAATATGATACCGTTAACCCGGTTAAGAATATGAATATTATGTGGTGTCAGTTTCCGGCGGATCTTTCCGGCCAGCAACACTTTCAGGCAATCTGTCAGCAGCATAAATAACAGGCAGGTGGTAAAAATCACAATTCGTTCGTTCACCGTATGTCCGATTATGGCAGTCGAGGTTGTTATCCAAAAAATAAAGATAGCCGGGTTCAGTGTATTCATCAGGTAGCCTGACAAAAACATTTTAGCGTAATCTCTTTTCCTGAATTTAAAAATCTGTTGTCCCTCCTTGTTCACTTTTACCTTTTTGAAAAAGAGAAAGAATATTCCCATTGATACCAAAAATATGCAACCGGCAATTCCTATTTCCGTTTTATACAATTTCAGGCTTTCCAGTAATGTTGTAAAAATGTTGCTCAGCAATACCAGGGAAATATCACTTGCAGAAACGCCTGCCACAAAAGCAAAGCCTCCTCTGTGACCATTATTCAGGCTTTGCTTGATAATGGAAAACAATACAGGGCCGACTGAAATACTCAGTAATAAACCGAAGCCAAGGCCTTTGATAACAGCTTCTAACATGCAAATACGAAGTAAAAAGTACAAAGTACGAAAAGAAAATAACCAGTTCAGATATGACCGGTTTGCAAAAACTTATTCCACTGTTCCAGCATTTTTCCTTTCATTACCCTTGGAAATTTATGCTGACTGCCCAGTTTTCCTTTTTGTTCCATAAACTGTAGAAATTTTTCTTCTGGCAACACTTCCAGAAATACTTCTTTTAAGGCGCTGTCTCTTTCGGTAGCATAATCATCGTTCAGCTGGCGGAGATTTTCATCGATGCGTTTGCAAAGCAGTTTTGCATCCACCTTATCATTGGTAGCCACATACCAGCGATGGGCAAACATATTCTCATGAGGAAAGCCAACCACGGTGTATTCTGGAATACTTACGTTGAGCTCTTCGCTGACTAATTCAATCGCCTTATTCATGTTCTCCACACTCAGGTGTTCACCAGTAAGACTAAGAAAATGCTTGGTGCGGCCGGTGATGACCACCTCGCACCTTTCCAGGTCAACAAACTTTATTGTGTCGCCAATAAGATAGCGCCATGCACCGGAATTGGTACTCATCAGCAAGGCGTATTCCTTTCCTTCTTCCACCTCATGTATCATTTTTGCCTCAGGGTTTGCAATGATGTTTCCGTCTGCATCAAAATTCTTTTCATCAAAAGGAACGAATTCGAAGAAAATATTGTTATCTAATATCAGCTTCATGCCCTTAGCATGTTCTCTTGTTTTGAAGCCGATAAACCCCTCGCTGGATAAATAATTTTCAATATACACAATGGGTTTGGCGAGCAGTTTTTCAAATCCCTTCTTATACGGCTCAAATGCCACACCACCATGAACAAAAAAACTGAAGTTGGGCCATATATCATGGATGGTTTTTACTTTATAATGTTCGATCACCATTT
>CAYPBW010000066.1:0-15127 GCA_964409055.1 uncultured Chitinophaga sp.
TCCGCACCAATACCGCTTATGACCGCTGGTGGGAAGGCCGCAAGCTATGGGGCAGCTTAGTGAACAACAGCCGCAACCTGGCCATGAAACTTAATACCGTTATACCTGTAGATGATAAGTGGCAGCGTTCTTTCTTCCGCAAAATCATACCGGCCTATGCCTTTGCCTTGCACCATCACCTGCGCAAGGAGCAGACAAGGATTGAATTGTTTGAAGACGATGAGCACAAACATGTTTTTCAGCAAATTGATACCAGTAAGCATGTGCCTAACCAAACGGCCCTGCTGATGTACCAGCATGTACAGACCCTGTACCGGGAGAATAAGATCAGCGGTGAACAGTTGCTGTACCTGAATGCAGAGTTGCAATCCTTTACTGATATCTGCGGTGCCTGCGAACGGATCAAGAACACACCTATCCCCTTTTCGTACAGTGTTTTCATCAAAAAATTCATTTTCTTTTATGTGATGACACTGCCTTTTGGCTTTGTCTTTCAACTGGGCTATTATGTGATTCCCGTGGTAGCTTTTATCTGCTATGTACTGGCCAGCCTTGAGCTGATCGCTGAAGAGATTGAAGACCCCTTTGGCGGTGATGAAAATGATGTGCCTACCGGGCTGCTGGCACAGAATATTCAACGGCATATTGGTGAACTGATCTGATATTCGCAGGGTGACAAGGCAACTACAGTTTAGTTTTTTGCGTTATCTTGAAATAACTTTCACCCAAACCCCAACACTATGATCAAAGCATCGACCGTATTAGTATTATTTACTTTGTCAATTTTTATTTTTGTATCCTGCAGTAAGGACAATGATAATGGGGGCAGTTCACTGGATTGCAGTACCGTGGCCAAATCATTTGCCGCTGATGTAAACCCTACGATACAAGCCACCTGTAATATATCGGGATGCCACGCAACCGGCAGCACCAATGGCCCCGGCCCGCTAACCAATTATTCTCAAGTATCAAATGCCAGCAGCGCTATACGTACAGCGGTAGCAACCGGCCGCATGCCGCAGGGCAGTTCTTTGTCCGCTTCACAAAAGAATTCCATTCTCTGCTGGATCGACAGTGGCGCACCTAACAACTGATCAGACCTTTCCTGTATTTGTGGTCGTTGTTTGTTTTTGATGACGGCTTTCTCAATATATTTATAGCCTAAACTGTAATTATGAGAAAGGCGCTGGTTACTTCTTTGTCTGTATTTATTTATTTCATTGCTTTTACCCAGCAAAAACCGGAGCAACTTACTGTTGAAAAGATCATGCGGGATCCGAAATGGATCGGCACCTCCCCTTCCAGTATCAGCTGGAGTAATGACGGCAATACCCTTTTCTTCAACTGGAACCCGGACAGGAACCCTGCTGATTCCCTGTATTATATTACCCTGACCAATAAAGTGCCGGCCAAAGCCAGCATAGCGCAGAAACAATTGCTGGATGTGGAGAATAATTATAACTACAATCAGCAACGGACAGCCTATGTGTATTCCAAAGGGGGAGATATTTTTTTTACTGATGTGAAAACAGGAAAGACCAAACGCATAACGCAGACAACCGACACAGAAAGTAACCCGCAATTTTCCTTTAATGAAACAAAGATCGTTTACAACCGCAGCCAAAACCTGTACGCATGGGATATTGCCAGCGGCGAAATACTTCAGCTCACCAATATTAAAACATCAGATGCCGCAGGCAGTAGTGGCGGTGGTTTTGGAAGAACAAGTGATGCCAGTACAAGAGCAGGCAGCAATCCGCAGGAGCAATGGCTGAAGAATGACCAGTTGCAATACTTCCAGGTGTTGAGAGAAAGAAAAGAAAAAAGAGAAGCCACTGAAGCTTACAATAAAAGTTTGCCAAAAGAAAAAGAGCTGCGCTCTATCAGTATTGAAGATAAAAGCCTGCAGGGTTTGACCATAAGCCCTGATGGAAGATTTGTCAGCTACAGGTTATTCAAGGCAGCTCCCTCAGCAGGCGCCAAAACCACTATCGTTCCCAGTTATGTAACAGAAACAGGATTTACTACCGACATTCCGGCGAGAACTAAAGTAGGGTCGCAACAGGGCACTGCTGAATTTTTTGTGTATGACAGGGTAAAAGACACACTGATCGCCATTAAAACAGATTCAATTCCCGGTATACAGGATCTGCCAGATTATGTAAAAGATTATCCAAAACAATTAGAGGAGAAGAAAAAGAAGCCGGCCAACCGTGCAGTTATTGTTAGTTCGATCAACTGGTCGCCTAAAGGAACATATGCAGTACTGGATATCCGTTCGCAGGATAATAAAGACAGGTGGCTGATGCTGTTTGATACCAGCAGCGGAAAAATAAAAGTATTGGACAGGCAAAGAGATGAAGCATGGGTAGCAGGCCCGGGCATCAGTGCATTTGGCGGTGGCAATACCGGCTGGATTGATGACAATACTTTTTGGTTCCGTTCAGAGGCAAGCGGTTATTCACATCTTTACACTGTAAATACTTCTACCGGAACAAAGAAAGCTCTAACCAGCGGCAACTATGAAGTACAGCAGGCTTCTTTGTCGAAGGATAAAAAATATTTTTATATCAGCACCAATGAAGTGCATCCCGGGGAGCAGCATTTTTATCGCTTGAATATTGCTGATGGAAAGAAGGAGAAACTGACAACAATGACGGGTGCTAACCAGGTAACTATTTCACCTGATGAGAAATACCTGGCCATCCTTCACTCCTATTCCAACAAACCATGGGAACTGTATTTGCAGGAAAACTTTGTAACAGGCAAGCAGGCGAAGATTAGCGGAAAGATTGAGCAAATAACCAACAAAGCACAGAGTGAAGAATTTAGAACTTACGCATGGAAAGATCCGGAAGTGATTAGTTTCCCTGCCAGGGATGGTGCACCGGTATATGCGAGATTGTATAAGCCGGCCAATCCTCATCCTAACAAGCCGGCTGTATTGTTTGTACATGGTGCAGGCTACTTGCAGAATGCACATAAATGGTGGAGCAGCTATTTCCGGGAGTATATGTTCAATAATATGCTGGCAGATAACGGCTATTATGTGATGGATATTGATTACCGTGGCAGTGCAGGTTATGGCCGTGACTGGCGAACTGGCATTTATCGGCACATGGGCGGTAAAGACCTGAGTGATCATGTGGATGCAGTAAATTACCTGGTAAAGAATTTTGGAGTCAACCCAAAG
This sequence comes from uncultured Chitinophaga sp., assembly GCA_964409055.1. Lineage (GTDB taxonomy): Bacteria > Bacteroidota > Bacteroidia > Chitinophagales > Chitinophagaceae > JJ008. The sequence goes on from CAYPBW010000066.1 coordinate 3,194, forward strand.
AATGTGGGCCTATACGGAGGTTCGTATGGTGGCTTCATCACTTTAATGGGCATGTTCAATGAGCCGGATGTATTTGCTGCCGGTGCAGCCTTACGTCCTGTTACCGACTGGGCGAATTATAATCATGGCTATACTTCCAATATTTTGAACGAGCCATTTACAGACAGTATTGCTTACCGAAAAAGTTCACCCTATTATTTTGCTGAAGGATTAAAAGGTCACCTGCTGATCTGTCATGGCATGGTAGATGTAAATGTACATTACCAGGATGCCGTGAAGCTGGCACAACGCCTGATTGAATTAGGCAAAGACAACTGGGAACTGGCATCGTACCCGATGGAAGACCATGGATTCACAGAGCCCAGCAGCTGGACGGATGAGTATAAGCGGATCTTTAAGCTATTTGAAACGGTGCTGAAGAAGTGAGATATGATTCGTTAGTCGTGAGATAATAGTTGTGAGTTAAAATAGCCTGAATAGTTTCAGGGCTATGGACTGCGGACAGTTGACTATGGACTTTTCACAACTTCCCTATATTTGTACCTCAACAAACGGTTATGGCTAAAGAAATCGAAGATTTGGATGCAAGCCTGGCAGGAGAAGAAAATAATTCGAACGAAACAAGATCAAGCTGGTTCAGGCGTATCAAAAAAGGGATCAATACCAAAACCTCTGAGAAAAAAGAAACACCCGAAGGTCTTTGGGTGAAATGCCCGGAATGTAACCATATATGTACCGGGTCAGACCTGAAAGAGAACCTCTCAGTTTGCCCTAAATGCAATTATCATCACCGCATAAACAGCCTTGAGTACTACGATATTTTGTTTGACGATCACCAATACACTGAGTTGTTTGATAACATACGTAGCAAGGATTATCTCGGCTTTACTGACCTGAAACCTTATCAGAAAAGACTGGAAGAAATCTGGAGCAAGACTGACCTGAAAGACTCCATGCGGGTAGCTGTGGGTAAAGTAGGCGGACATGATATGGTGATTGCCTGTATGGATTTTGAGTTCATCGGCGGATCACTGGGCAGTGTGATGGGAGAAAAATTTGCCCGTGCTGTAGATTATTGTATTGAGCATAAAATGCCTTATATGGTCATCAGCAAGAGTGGTGGCGCAAGAATGATGGAAAGTGCTTTTTCGCTGATGCAGCTGGCAAAGACTAGCGGCAAGCTATCACAACTAAGCGATGCCCAGCTTCCTTATATATCTTTATTGACCGACCCGACTTTCGGCGGTATCTCCGCTTCCTTTGGTATGCTGGGCGATATGAACATTGCCGAGCCGGGTGCACTGATCGGTTTTGCAGGCCCCAGGGTTATTAAAGAAACTATTAAGAAGGACCTTCCGGAAGGTTTCCAGCGCAGTGAGTTCCTGCTGGAACATGGCTTTCTTGATTTCATCGTACCTCGAAAAGAGTTAAAAGAGAAACTGGCGAAGGTTATCGGTCTCCTTAAAAATTAATGAACACCTGAATACATAAAAAGTAAGAGGTATTTTTGCCTCTTACTTTTATTTTATAGATGGCAGAACTAAAGAACAGGCAGGCTTATTACGATTACTTCATAGATGTAAAATATGATGCGGGCATCGTTTTGCTGGGTACAGAAGTAAAGTCACTGAGGCAGGGTAAAGCCAGTTTTAATGACAGCTATTGTATCATTCACAAAGGAGAGATTTGGGTGAAGTCGATGCATATAGCAGAATATTCTCATGGTACAGTAAATAACCATGATCCGCTGCGTGACCGCAAACTGTTGCTTGAGAAAAGAGAGATCCGTAAAATAGAAGCAAAGCTTAAGGAAAAGGGTTATACCCTCATTCCTTTACGCATCTATTTCAATGAAAAGAACCTTGCCAAAATGGAAATCGGGCTGGCAAGGGGTAAAAAGCAACACGATAAACGGGACAGCATACGTCAAAAAGATGCCGAGAGGGAAATGAAACGTTTTCTGAAATAACAGTTGTGTACAACTTCCTTTCTTCAAAAACTGCATTTTAACGATCTTCAAAGCTTATGAAATGAGCCATAAAATTTACTCATGAAAAGGCTGATCATTTTTATTTTACTATTCAGTTTTTATTCGGCCGGCGCACAAACGGTTTTTGGTTACTGGTACGGTAATGCCAATGTGAAAATCAACAGCTCTGCCAACAATTACCTGGTGGAAATGATCCTGCAACCGGAAAAGAATTATGTAAAAGGCATTCTCAATTACTATTTCAAAAATACTTATCGCAGTATTAAAGTACAGGGAGATTACAGTCCTTCCACCCGGCAGCTAAGTTTATACAATATACCGGTGGTGTACCATGCTTCTATGAGCAATTTTGAAGTAGACTGCAATATGAACCTGCAGGCTACGCTGCGGGTGGCACAGGCCGGCTCAAACCTCGTTGGTGCTTTCAGGGCTTTGCCTGATTATAAATACACTTGCCCGGATATTACTTTTAACCTGGTGCTGAATGCAGATATCAGTAAAAAAGACTCTGTTTTACAGGCTATCAGTGAATACAAAGAAAACTACCAGGTATGGCAGCCCGGGGTGGATGATACGCTGGTAGCAGTGAATGTTATTCCCCGCAAAGTGGTAAACTATGTAACAGAAAAACAGTACACCGAAAGAGAAAATGTTACAATCAAAGAAATAGAGGTGGAATCAGATTCCATAAGGGTGGATATTTATGATAATGGTGAAATTGACGGCGACATTGTTTCAATTTTTTATAATCAAAGGCTGATTTTAAATAACCAGAAACTTACTCATAAATCTGTAAAGATCGATCTGCGGCTTGACAGCAGTCTTGCCGCTAATGAGCTGTCTATGTTTGCAGAAAACCTGGGACTGATTCCTCCCAACACTGCATTAATGGTAATTCAAGATGGCAAAAACCGGCATGAAGTCCGTGTATCAAGTAACCTGGAGAAGAATGCTACTATCAAAATAAGAAGGAAGAATAAGCAGTGATCAGCTCTTTCCGGAGAAAAAACTTGCTACAAAAAGTATTACAAAAGCCCCGATGGCACCTGTAAGTATTGAGCTTAGCAATGGAGTTGTTCCAATACTGACATTTAATTCTTTTAAAAGCCAGCTTCCAACAAAACTTCCCAGGATACCGACAATAACATTTCCGATAAGGCCAAGCCCTTTTCCTTTCACCAGGAAACTACCCAACCAGCCTGCTGCTGCACCAATTAGTACTATTGCAATAAGTTGATCAAGCGTCATAGTTATATTTTGGGTTATTAAAAGAGTTCAGGTTGATTGTCCTCTTCTTTTGGTTTTACCCATTCCATCTCAGTAGACTTGCTGTAATCGGCTAATTTCGTGCCAACCGTTTTCCAGCCGGTCACTTCCGCTATCTTGTTAATCTTTAGTTTGCCTTTCCTGATTTGTGCACCCCTGCCCTGCTGCATGGCCAAGACAGGTTCTTCCATTGTGGTTACGGCATCTACATAGTTACCATCGCCTTCTTTGATGAACATGAATTTATTTTTCAGGGTGGTCGTTTCAATTTTGAAACGTTTCACCATGAATTGTTTCTTTTCCATGTCAGCATATACAGCCGTTACTATTTTTTCCGGTTTAAATTTTTCGATGAATATCACTTTTTCAGCATCCAGTTTCTGGGTCAGTTCCTGGTCAGTGATTTCGTAATTACCGTCACTGTAAACAACCAGTATCTTATCTTCTGCATCAAACACACCGAGATAAGAACCTTTTTCTTCCAGGTTCAGGCGGCCAAACTGGTCATCATACCATATTTTTTTACCGGCAATGGTTGAACGGCCGGCTTCTTTAAACTTAACAGATTTGATGGGATACTTGGTTACCTGGTTACCCATGCTTCCCCTGCCCTTTATTTCCAGTTGTTCAAAATAGTAATCAAACTCTTTGATACGGGCAGAGCAATTACCCAAAACTATTTTCACTACTTCCGCCTCACCATTGGGATTTGCAGTAAAATAATGAACTTTTGATTTTTCATGGCCTTTGGTGAGATCGTATTCTTTGTCCCTCGTTACGCCGGTTACATTAAAACGTTTTGCATAACTGATGCCAGTAGCTCCATCCACATAAATCATATTGTAGGTTGTTCTTTCATCGTTTTTCTGGAAAACAGCTGCATACAGAATATCTTTCCCGATAAAGGTCTTATCGGAAACTTTTACCACTTTCATTATTCCTCTTTTGGCAAAAACGATAATGTCATCCAGGTCAGAACACTCAAATAACAATTCATCTTTCTTTAATCCTGTGCCGATGAATCCCTCAGCCCTGTTCACATATAACTTTGTATTGGCAATGGCTACATTTTTGGCTTCAATTACCTCAAACTGCCTGATCTCCGTTTTTCTTTCCCTGCCTTTTCCGTATTTTTTTAACAGGTTCTCATAATAAGCCACCGCAAAATCAACCAGGTTGGCAAGGTCATACTTTACCTGTTTTATTTCGGCTTCCAGTCCTTTGATCTGATCATTCAATTCATCGATATCCAGTTTATAAATACGGCGTACCGGTTTCTCCGTCAGTTTAATGATATCTTCCTTTGTAATCTCTCTTTTCAGTTGTTTCTTGAAAGGAATAAAGGCCTTATCGATTGCATCCAGTACCTTATCCCAGGTTTCATGTTTCTTCTCCAGCTCCTTGTATATCTTTTCTTCAAAGAATATTTTTTCCAGCGAAGTATAATGCCATTTTTCCTGCAGTTCATTCAGTTTGATCTTCAGTTCCTGCTCCAGCAGGTCTTTTGTTTTATCTACTGACAGTTTGAGCAGTTCCTGTACGCCGAGAAACTGTGGTTTTTGTGCTACGATAACACAGGCATTGGGAGAAATGGAAACTTCGCAGTCGGTGAACTTGTACAATGCATCGATCGTAATGTCGGGAGAAATACCGGGAGCCAGATCAACCTGTATTTCAACTTCGGCGGCTGTGTTGTCTGTTACTTTTTTGATCTTGATCTTTCCCTGGTCATTGGCTTTCACAATAGATTCCATTAACTGGGTGGTAGTTACGCCATACGGCACACTCTTGATAGCCAGTGTTTTTTTATCTGCTTCCTCTATATGGGCCCTTACTTTTACTTTTCCGCCCCTTTTTCCCTGGTTATAATCCGCCACATCGATCATACCGCCGGTTATGAAATCCGGATAGAGTTCAAAACGTTTTCCCCGCAGGTATTTCACAGCAGCATCAATCAGTTCACAGAAGTTATGTGGCAAAATCTTTGTAGACAATCCCACAGCAATACCGTCAGCACCCTGCGCCAGCAACAGCGGGAATTTCATTGGCAGGGTTACCGGCTCATTTTTTCTGCCATCATAGCTTAATTGCCATTCTGTGGTCTTTGCATTGAAAGCAACATCCAGTGCAAATTTGCTGAGCCTTGCTTCTATATAACGGGCAGCCGCTGCATCGTCACCGGTTCTTACATCACCCCAGTTACCCTGTGTATCGATGAGCAAATCTTTTTGTCCCATATTCACCAATGCATCCCCGATGGAAGCATCACCATGCGGATGGTACTGCATAGCCTGGCCAATAATGTTGGCCACTTTATTGAAGCGTCCGTCATCCATTTCTTTCATGGCATGCAGTATACGTCGCTGCACCGGCTTTAAGCCATCTTCAATAGCCGGAACAGCCCTTTCTAAGATTACATAGGAGGCATAGTCGAGGAACCAGGTTTTATACTGGCCGTGTAACCCGCTGTCATTATTTTGAACTTCGGTAAGTTTATTTTTTGCTGCGCTCATATTATTCTGCTGTTTCTTCCTTTACAAATTCAATTTCGCCTTGTTTGCCTTCTGTCTTTTTTATATCGAAATCTTTCCAGCCTTTTCCTGTATCGCCCATCACTTCAATTTTTCCATCGCTGATAAGATGCTTCATTCGCCACATAATAAAAACATCACCTGTTTTTACTTTCATCCGGTGCAGTGTGTTGCTAAGAACCCTTGTAGCTTTCTGCCATTCCACGGTGACATTTTTTAAAATCTCATTATCAAAAAAGGTTTCTTCTTTACCTACAATTTTTTTACCACCTTCAAGAATTCTTACTGTTGTATTTTCTTCTGCAATTTTTCTCCACTCATCAGGGTCAATCTCAAATTCACTCAGTGTGATGGGACGGGCCAGTTTTTTAGCCTTAATGAATTCCTTCGGCTGAATTTCATGCAGCCAGGACGGATAAAATATCTGTCCCTTTTCATTGATAAAAGGAAGGTTATTCAGGTAAAGAATCATTACCCTGCCCTGGTAGTCTTTGAATTGAGGCATCAGCCAGTAATATCCCATTACATCATGCTGATTTTGTCCCATCCATATCCACAACTCTTCAGCAGGATTCTCATCCAGTTTTGCCTTCAATTGTCTTACCGTTTCCCTGTCATCAAAACTTCCGGCTATTTCTTCACCATAGGGAGACCCCTGCAATAAACTCCTCCACCACTCAATTCTTGCCTGCCATCCTTCTTCAGTTTCAATGCCGGCCAGCGGACCTACGGCAAAATCATCTTTTATCTGAACTACTTCACCGGCCAGTGCCTCATCCATTTCAATCACCTGCTTCATCAGGTTTACTTCACTTTCATTAAATACAATATGAATCATTTTAGTTCTTTTCTGGTTGAATAATATAGTAAACACATGTTGTCAGAAAATTCCGGAAGAAGGGAATCGCCTTTATCAGCCCTGACTGTTTTCTCGGCTTCCAGCCAAATTTCCATTCATAAATTGGATTCAGCAGGTAGTGCCTTTTATGCAAAAAAACATACCCTTCCTTTTTACATATTTTCTCAAACCGCTCAATACTGATACCCGTATCCCTGATTTCCATCAGTGCCTCTACCGGTTCTTTTTTCTTTTTCAATATCCACCTGTAAATGCCGCGGGGCAGCAAATGGATATATGGCAGTTTCGACAGCTTTGAACGACACATTTGCTGATGCCCGCCAAATGGCATATACCATGGAGGAAATCCAAAGAACACAATACCACCGGGGTTCAGAAAATTTTTCATCCACCCGATCAATTTTGGCTGGTCGTGAATATGCTCAATGACATCTTTCAGTACAATAATGTCAAACCTGCCGCTAAAATCCTTTTCAATATCCACGAGATAAATATCCTTTGCTACAAACCTGATCTTTCCTTTTGCCATATCATCTGGCAAAAATTTTATTGCATCATCAATTCTTGGTGTATCCAATTCTACTCCAACACCCTCACAGCCTTTGTTGACAAAAGCTTTTAAAACGCCTCCTTCCCCACAACCAATTTCTAATACCCGCATGCCGGGTCTCACCGGAAATTTTTCTTCGATAAAAGGAATGACATACTTTTCAGCATTCATCACCTGTATATCAAAATATCTTTTTCTATCTGCGTGAAATTCAAACATGCCGGTTAAGCTACTTCTTCTACCTTATCCATTTCAATGCGAAGGTTCTCAATAATAAATTCCTGCCTGTCGGGTGTATTCTTGCCCATGTAATATTCGAGTAACTGCTGAATGTGGTCTCCTTGTTCCAGTCTCATTAACTGCTTGCGCATATCCGGGCCGATGAACTGTGCGAATTCATCCGGGCTGATTTCCCCGAGACCCTTAAACCTGGTGACTTCAGGTTTGCCACCTAATTTCCTCATAGCGGCGAGTTTCTCGGTTTCATCATAACAATAAATCGTTTCTTGTTTATTACGTACCCTGAACAAAGGCGTTTCCAGCACATAGACCTTTTCATGTTTAACCAGGTCGGGGAAAAACTGCAGGAAGAAAGTCATCAGCAAGAGACGGATGTGCATACCATCCACATCCGCATCGGTGGCGATCACTACATTATTGTAACGGAGGCCTTCCAGCCCCTCTTCTATATTCAATGCATGCTGCAGCAGGTTAAATTCTTCGTTTTCGTAAACAACCTTTTTAGTCAGACCAAAACAGTTAAGCGGTTTACCTCTTAAACTAAACACTGCCTGTGTTTCTACATTTCTTGCTTTGGTGATGGAGCCGCTGGCACTATCCCCTTCCGTGATGAATATGGTCGTTTCTTTTTGTTTTGCCACAAACTCTTCTTTTCCTTTTGCCGGTGCCTCCTCATCCAAATGATACCGGCAGTCACGAAGCTTACGGTTATGCAGGTTGGCTTTCTTAGCCCTTTCGTTAGCCAGTTTCTTGATTCCTGCCAGTTCTTTTCTTTCTCTTTCACTTTGTTCAATTCGTTTCTTCAGGGCTTCAGCAGTTGCCGGATTTTTATGAAGGAAATTATCCAGTTCCTTTGCCAGGAAATCTCCAACGAATTGCTTCATAGAAGGGCCATCGATATCTACATTCACAGAGCCCAGTTTAGTCTTCGTCTGTGATTCAAATACAGGCTCTACTACCCTGACGGAGATGGCAGCTACAATACCGGTTCGAATATCAGATGCATCATAATCTTTTTTATAGAAATCCCGGATGGTCTTTACATAAGCCTCTCTGAAAGCCTGCTGATGTGTACCACCTTGTGTAGTATGCTGGCCATTTACAAAGCTGTAAATATCTTCACCGTAATCATTGTTATGAGTAATGGCAACTTCGATGTCATCACCAGAAAGATGAATAATGGGATATCGAATCTCATCTTCATTGGTCTTTCTTTGCAGTAAATCAAGCAGCCCGTTTTTACTGACAAACGTTTTCCCATTGAACAATATCCTTAAACCGGCATTCAGAAAACAATAATTCCATATCTGGTTCTCCAGGAATTCTGGCAGGAACTTAAAATTTTTGAAAACCGATTCATCCGGAATAAAAGTCACAACGGTACCGTTCAATTCACCGGTCTTAGCTTCCTTATGTTCTTTTACCAGGACGCCTCTCTCAAATTCTGCGGTTTTTTCCTTTCCGTCACGAATGGCGGTTACTTTAAAGTAATTGCTCAATGCATTGACAGCTTTAGTACCCACCCCGTTCAAACCCACAGATTTCTGAAAAGCTTTGCTGTCATATTTTGCTCCTGTATTGATCTTACTTACTACATCCACTACTTTTCCCAATGGTATACCCCGGCCGTAGTCTCTTACGGTAACCGTTTTTCCTTCAATACTCAGCTCAACTGTTTTGCCGTAACCCATTGTGTATTCATCGATGCAGTTATCCATAACCTCCTTCACCAGTACGTAAATACCATCATCCGGGGATGAGCCATCACCCAATTTACCAATATACATGCCGGGGCGAAGCCGGATATGCTCCTTCCAGTCAAGCGACTTGATACTATCTTCGGTATAATCAAAAAGATTGGTTGTGTCTTTGTCTTTTGCCATTATCACGGTACGTTCTAAAGTGTAAACAAATGTTTTTCCAGTAGTTATCGGTTACGGCCTAAAACCAGTTTAGCCATTCGGGCAAATATACCAAAACAGCCTTACCGTTAAGGATTGAGAGTTATTAACAAGTGGGGAAAAAACGAAAGGGCAAATTATTACTTTTTACGGCCTTTTTTCTCCTTTTTCTTCCTGGAATTGACAGTTGCCAGATCGCCTGCTACTACCCATTCATAATCAAGCTGACGCTTGGTCAAATTGGCTGCCACCACCTTAATCCAAACCTTATCGCCCATTCTGAATTTACGGCCACTGCGCTGACCGGCCAGGCAGTAATCAGACTCTATATGGCGGAACTCATCATACTCCAGCAAACTATTTATACTGACGAGCCCTTCGCATTTGTGTTCAACTGTCTCCACCCAAAAACCGAAGCTGGCCACACCACTAATGACACCTTCAAATTCCTCTCCCAGGAAATTCTTCATGTACTGAACCTGCTTATACTTATTGGCAGCCCTTTCTGCTTCCATCGCCGCCCTTTCCCTTTCACTGGTGTGTTTACATTTTTCTTCCAGTTTTTTATCCGGGCTGATTTTATTGTTCAACACATCGAACAAAATTCTGTGCACCTGAACATCTGGATAACGACGGATTGGTGAAGTAAAGTGACAGTAATGCTCAAACCCCAGCCCGTAGTGCCCAACATTTTCCGTTGTATACTTTGCTTTAGCCATAGTACGGATGCCCAGCTGTTCCAGCACATGCTGTTCAGGCCGGCCATGCACATCTTTCAGCAACTGGTTAAAAGAAGCCGCGATGGCTTCCGGTGAAGAAGTGTCAAACTTATGGCCGAACTTTTTGGCAAAAGCGGCAAAAGGCACCAATTTTTCTTCGTCCGGATCATCATGTGTACGATAAGGAAAGGGTAACGGTTTGTTATTGACTTTGATCTTCGCAATATTCTCAGCAACGGTGCGGTTGGCCAGCAACATATATTCTTCGATCAGCTGATGAGCCTCGAAACTTTCTTTAATAGTAATGCCAATAGGATCTCCTTTTTCATTCAGTTTGAAGCGGACCTCCTGTGAAGAAAAATTAATAGCCCCATTATCGAATCTTTTTTTCCGGAACTTTTGTGCAATATCATTCAGTATGAGGATTTCTTCAGCATATAACCCGGCCTTCTCTTCAATGATTGCCTGCACCTCTTCATATGTAAACCGATGATCCGAATGGATTACTGTTTTACCCAGCCAGTATTGCTTCACTTCAGCTTTGGCATTAACCTGGAATATGGCTGAAAAGGTCAGCTTATCTTCTTTTGGCCTCAATGAACACAATATATTGGAAATATGCTCAGGCAGCATGGGGTTAACCCTGTCTGGCAGGTATACAGAGGTAGAACGATGATAAGCTTCTTTGTCCAGCGCATTATCAGGTTCCACATAGTGACTAACGTCAGCGATATGAATACCAATTTCAAAATAGCCATTTTTTAATTTTCGGAATGAAATGGCATCATCAAAATCCTTTGCATCTACAGGATCAATAGTGATCGTAAAAATATCCCGTACATCTTTTCTGCGCCTTATTTCATCGCCGGGAATAACATCTGGAATACGGGCTGCCACTTCAAGTGCCTCTTCCGGAAACTCCAACGGAAATCCTGCATCCAGCAGAATTTCTTTCATGGCTGCATCATTACTGTTTTCAGGGTCGAGTACGGTTACCACTTCACCCATAGGCCGCTTCCCATCGCTTTCCCATTGCAATAAGCGAACAACTACCCTGTCATTGTCAGTAGCCCCATTGATGTTTTCAAGTGGAATAAAAATATCCGGTAGGGGCTTATCCATTTCTGCCACAAAAAAGGCAAATCCTTTATTCATTTGCAGATGACCTATAAATTCGGTCCGCTTCCTTTGAATCACTTTTTTTATTTCGCCCTGCATTCTCCTTCCGCCACTTTTTATTTCCTTCACTGCTACCTGCACGGTGTCGCCATGCAAAGCCGTATTAAAGTCGGCTGGCCTGATCATAATATCGGCGTCCAGGCCTTCCACCGTCACAAATCCCATTCCCGACCGGGTTACATCCAGTATGCCTTTCACCAGTTGTGCAGCCTTTCGCTGCCTGTCTTTTTGTTTTTTCTTTGAATTTTTTCTTCCCATGATAAGGTTCTATTCTTATTTTTTAAAGTCTTTAATAAAGTCTTTTACAAGCCTGTCAAAAATTATTCCTTCGGTAAAAAGAAACTGATGCCTGACCGGAATAACAAAAAATGGCAAACCTCCGATCTCATTACTGAATTTCTGCAGCCTGACAGCATCTTTCTCTGTAGTCAAGATTATTTTTTCAGTTGATTCGATTTCGTCAAACCGCTTCCGTATCTCATTCAGGTCATCAATAGTAAAAATATGATGATCTGAATACTGCAGCAGATGATAAATATTACTATGCTCTTCCAACATTTTTTTTAATGGCCTCGGATTAGCAATTCCTGAAACAAGTAAGATTTCAGCGGAATGACTAAAACTTGCCGGCTTTCCGGATATTACATGGTATAATTCACCATAGGCAATAGCCGTAAAAAAAATATGCTGATGAGGCAA
>CAYPBW010000067.1:0-14810 GCA_964409055.1 uncultured Chitinophaga sp.
ATGTTCCACATCAAATATTACGAAGCCGGGGTACAACTTTTGGTTTTAGTATTGGCGTACCGATAATAATAATTAAATAATCAGCTATGAAACTACGTAATGTTATTTTACTTGGTTTATTGTTTCAATTAAATGAAGGGATTAGCCAAAAAGGCTTGGTATCTATAGGGGCAGGGCCTTCATTAGGGGTAGCTGCATTTAATAACAATTTTACCTATTACTACAAAACGGGGTTCGGTGTAAATCTTCAGGGAGATTTTGCTGTAACAAGGTTAGGATCTATTACAACATCATTATCGTACCTGTCCTATCCGGCAAAGAATCTGCCTGTAACCAAAGTGATTGGTACTACCTTTTTTAAAGCAGGATACCAAACCTATTTTAATAATTCAAAAATATTTACTGGGGCTGATGCCGGTTTTGCATTTTATGGGGATGGTTTTTTGGACGGGCAAAACCGGTTTGTAACAGGCGTAAAATTGGGCTACAGTTTTCAACTGGGTAAGCAAACTTTTTTAGATGTGTTTCCCGCATATAACCAGGTGTTTAATACACTGAATAATAAAAGTTGGTTTTATCTGAATTCAAACCTACGGTTTAGGCTACCCAAAATGAGTAATTAAACAAGTGAAATAGCGGGCCAATTTTTTTCTGGCATAAAACATTTATGCTATGAGGGTTTTATTCTCTATACTAATTATTGTGATTACTAAAACCGGTTATAGCCAGTTGGCTGACTCTCTTGGCAAACCTGTAATAATGGCACAACTTGTACCAAAAGCCGTTTCCTCCACCAGCGCCCAACCCAATACTTCACAAACAAAGGACTACAAACCCGAAATCTTCACATCCGGTTTTATAGATATAGTAAACAACGGGCAGGTAAACGCTTCAGCAAGATTTATCAGGCTATACATCGGTGAGCCGGGCAAATTCGCCATTCCCGTTTCTTTTTATGGAGGGGTAAGTAATAATACATTTCAAAACAATACACCCGGCACTATATTTTCCAAAAGTAACAGCCACCTGGTAAACCAATACATTAACCCATTAAGTGGCCTGATTAATATCAGTGTTGAAGGTGTACAGTTTTTCAGTAAAAAAGAAAAAATCACCAAATCAGGTTTATTGTATCAAATCGGGGAAAGAGTATTAAGCGGCAGCCGCAGTGGAGAAATAAGTAACCCTCTTACCGGCAAGCCTGTCAATTTTCTTAACAGCTTTGTCGCAACGGGTATGTATTTTCAAACCGGGGCATGGGAACGCAATAATGCCAAAAATGTAGGTGTCTTTTGGTTTGCTCTTCGTTATCATGCTTGCAAAAGCAATGCAAGACAGGTGAAAGAGTTCTTGCCTTCCATTGAAACAAATGGTTTTTACCACGGCTGGTCGGGCGGTTTTGGTATTGAGATCAACAAATTGGTCAATATCAAAGCCATTTATTATAAATACATCAAGGCCCCGGAGATAGAATACGGATTGCCTATTTACCAGTTTTCTTTTCAGTATTCGATGAAGTAAGCCATAAGTACCTCACCCCGTGTAACGGCTTGTTCAAAGTGAAACGTATCGTTCGCCCCTCTCCTGAAGGAGAGGGGAGTGCAGGGTGCTGCGGGTGAGAAGTTGGCGGCTTGGGGGTGGGAAAAAACAACAGCAAAGCTCCGGAAATAGAATACGGATTGCCTATTTACCAGTTTTCATTTCACTACTCAATAAAGTAGATTATCCCTTCCTTTTTCTGCTGATTGGCAAGTTGTCATGAGGGGCCCATTTTCCGGTTCTAACGGACAAGAAATCTCAATCCTAAAATTATTTTGCCGGTAATAAATAAGCAGTTAGTTTTGTTAACCATTTGGTTAAATCATATGGTTAAAAACAAAAAGGATACAACTACTGAAGAAGTTATACTGGCCGCCGCCAAAAAAGTATTTGTACAAAAAGGAATGGCAGGCGCCCGCATGCAGGATATAGCGGATGAGGCCGGTATCAACAAGGCTTTGCTGCATTATTATTTCCGTAATAAAGAAAAGCTGTTCGAGGTGATCTTTATGGAGGCAGCTGAAAAGCTTTTTCCACGGATCAATGCCATTTTTGAAGCGGATCAGCCTTTGCTGGAAAAGATTGAGAACTTCTGCGAGGAGTATATATCAATAGTAATGGATAACCCCTTCCTGCCTTTGTTTGTATTGAATGAAATAAACCAGGACCCTGATTATTTTTTAAAAAAAGTCTGGACCGGGAAAACTAAGCCGAATCCTGCAAAACTATTGGAGCAGATTGAAAGGGAAGTCAGGAAAGGAACGATTAAAAGAATCAGCCCCATGCACCTGCTGATGAACCTGATTTCTATGACGATTTTTCCCTTTGTGGCTAAACCTATGTTTCAAAAAAACCTGGGCATGAGTGATGCGCAATTCAGGATGGCGATGGAGGAGCGAAAAAAGGGAATTCCCCGGTTTATCATTGACTCATTAAAGAAATAATTATTTCCCGGCAGTTCAATGCCGGTTCATTTAATAGTTGATCATGAAGAAAATTAGATTGCTGGTAGTATTATTGATACCGGTTTTTTTGACGGCGCAAACCCTGCAAAAACTTTCGCTGCAGGAAGCTTATGACCTGTCTCAAAAAAATTATCCGGCCATAAAACAAAAAGGCCTGGTAAAGCAAACGGCCTCCATCAGTATAGATAATCTTCAAAAAGGGTTCTTGCCGCAGTTTTCTGTCAGTGGGCAGGCCTCTTACCAGTCAGATGTAACCAAACTGCCTGTTTCTCTTCCCGGGTTTGCTATTGATCCTCCGGCAAAGGACCAGTACAGGCTGGTTGCTGAGGTTAGCCAACTGGTATACGATGGAGGTCTTACAAAAGAACAAAAAGCATTACAGCAATTAAATGCGGCAGTAGAAGATCAAAAAGTGGAGGTGGAATTATACAAGCTAAAGGAGAGGATCAACCAGGTATACCTGGGTATCCTTTTCCTGGAAGAGCAGCTTAAGCAGGTGGAACTGGTAAAAACAGATATACAGACCGGTATTAAAAGAGTAGAAGCACAGGTGCAGAGCGGTGTTGCTTTCCGGTCTAACCTCAATATGCTGAAAGCTGAACTACTTAAAACAGAACAAAGGGCTATCGAGGTGCGTTCCTCCCGCAAAGGGCTTATAGATGTTTTGTCGCTTTTTACCGGACAAGCGTTGGCTGAAAATGTTCATTTGGAAAAACCTGCTTTGATTGTTTCAGAGATTGCTACTGAGATTGCCCGTCCTGAGCTGAAGTTGTACAACGAACAGGAAAAGTTCATTGGCCAGCAGGAACGATTAATTACTGCAAAGAATTTGCCCAGGGCCAGTTTGTTTGCCCAGGGAGGTTATGGCCGTCCGGGATTGAACATGCTCCTGAATGAATTTGACCTTTATTATATTGGTGGTATCCGTTTTAACTGGTCACTGGGTGGTCTTTACACGAAGAAAAAAGAAAAAGAACAGGTAGCCATTAATAAGAAAATGATTGAAGTGCAAAAGGAAACCTTTCTGCTGAATACCTATTCACAGTTAAAACAACAAAAGGCAGAGATCGATAAACTCCGTCAATTGCTGGATTCAGATAAGCAGATTGTGGAACTGAGGAAAACAGTTACAGCCGCAGCACAGGCACAGTTGGAGAATGGGGTTATTACAGCAAACGATTATCTAAAGGAAATTAATGCAGAAGACCAGGCCCGGCAATTACAGATAACTCATGAAGTTCAGCTGATTCAGGCGCAAATTAATTATCAAACCATTTTGGGGAAACAATAAACTAGTATTATGATAAAGGGTATATCATTCGCAGCAGGATTTTTAATTGTATTGCTTTCATCCTGCAGTAAAGGCAATGGCAAGTACGATGCCAGCGGCACATTTGAAGCCAATGAAGTAATTGTTTCTTCCGAGTTATCGGGAAAAATTCTTAGCCTGCCCATTGAAGAAGGCCAGGTACTGGTTAAAGATTCTGTGATAGGTATCGTGGATGCAGTGAATATTAGTTTGCAAAAAGAACAGGTAGAGGCAAATATCCAGGCGCTGAGTGAAAAGACAGCAGACGTTTCACCACAGGTGAAGCTGCTTGAAAACCAGCTGGCTGTGCAGCAATCACAACTGAACAACCTGCTGCATGAACAAACGAGGATTCAAAACCTGCTCAAACTGGATGCCGCAACCGGCAAGCAACTGGATGATATTAACGCACAAATTGATGTGGCAAGAAAGAGTCTCACAGTGACACAGCAGCAGATCAATGTTCAGCGAAATAATATTTCAACACAGAACCGGAGCATTTTAAGTGAGGGAAAGCCATTGCAAAAGAGAGTGGCACAACTGGAAGATCAGTTAAAAAGGGCGAATATTATTAACCCGGTCAGTGGAACTGTGATTACCAAGTATGCAGAAGAGGGTGAGATAACGGCAGCAGGTAAGGCCCTTTATAAGATAGCTGATCTCTCCATTATGACACTTCGGGCTTATATAAGTGGTTCACAACTTTCGCAGATCAAATTAGGGCAGAATGTAAAAGTGCTGGTTGATGACGGAGAAAAGAAATACAAAGAATTAAGCGGTTCAATATCCTGGATAGCAGACAAAGCAGAATTCACTCCTAAAACAATTCAGACGAAAGATGAAAGGGCCAACCTTGTATATGCGGTTAAGATCAGGGTGAAAAATGATGGCTACCTGAAAATCGGTATGTATGGAGAAGTGAAATTTAATTAATCATGACTGCGGTTGTTGTCAATAATATTAACAAGCGTTATGGCCAAAAAAATGTCGCCGTAACAGCCTTAAAAGAAATAAGCTTTGAGGTGGGCAAAGGTGAATTGTTTGGAATCATTGGTCCGGACGGAGCCGGGAAAACTTCTTTATTCAGAATATTGACCACTCTGTTATTGCCGGATGGCGGAACTGCCAGTGTTGATGGGTTTGATGTAGTAAAAGATTATAAAGCAATCCGGAAACGGGTGGGATATATGCCCGGCAGGTTTTCACTCTACCAGGACCTTACTGTAAAAGAGAACCTTGATTTTTTTGCTACGATATTTAATACTTCAATTGAAGAGAATTATGAACTGGTAAAAGATATTTATTCTCAGATTGAACCTTTTAAAGACAGGAGGGCCGGAAAATTATCCGGTGGGATGAAGCAAAAATTAGCATTAAGCTGTGCATTGATTCATCGTCCTTCAGTACTGTTCCTGGACGAACCTACTACCGGTGTTGATGCGGTTTCCCGAAAGGAGTTTTGGGAGATGCTGCAGCGATTAAAGCTACAAGGTATTACCATTCTCGTCTCTACACCCTATATGGATGAAGCCAGTCTTTGCGACAGGGTTGCCCTTGTTCAAGCAGGCAAAATTTTATCCATTGATACACCGCCAAAAATTGTGGCATCATTTGAGAAACCCTTGCTGGCTGTAAAAAGTGCCAATATGCTGCAGTTATTAAGCCTGCTTAAACAATGTGAGTGGGTAGAAGATGCTTACCCTTTTGGTGAATTTCATCATGTAGTTATGAAAGGAGAATTTAAGGATGAGATTTCTGCTTACCTGTCCGCTAAAACCAGTGCATTTGAAATAATTGATACATCACCCAATATTGAAGATTGTTTTATTTCATTAATGAAAGAAACGGATGAGAAATGACAAAGTGATCATAGCAAATAAACTGACCAAGCAGTTTGGAGATTTTACTGCCGTGGATGCTATTTCTTTTGAAGTAAGCAAAGGAGAAATATTTGGTTTTTTAGGTGCGAATGGCGCCGGTAAAACAACCGCTATGCGAATGTTGTCCGGGCTCTCCATGCCAACTTCCGGTAAAGCTATTGTTGCAGGGTTTGATATATACCGGGAAAATGAACAGATAAAACGGAATATCGGCTACATGAGCCAGAAGTTTTCGTTATATGAAGACCTCACTGTAAAAGAAAATATCCGTTTCTACGCCGGGATTTATGGAAAATCAAATCAGTTTATAAAAGAGAAGACAGAAAGGGTGTTGAAGCAGCTTCATTTATCTGCTGAAGCAGACAAGCTGGTGAAATCATTGCCGTTGGGCTGGAAGCAAAAACTGGCTTTTTCTGTTGCCATTTTTCATGAGCCCCAATTGGTTTTCCTGGATGAGCCAACCGGCGGTGTGGACCCGGTAACAAGAAGAGAGTTCTGGCATATGATCTATGAGGCTGCTGCTGCAGGTATTACTGTATTTGTCACTACCCATTATATGGATGAAGCGGAGTATTGCAACCGGGTAAGCATTATGGTGGACGGACGGATTGATGCATTGGATACACCGCAGCAGCTCAAAAAAACATTTTCTGCTTCATCTATGGATGAAGTGTTTTTAAAACTGGCAAGAAAGGCCACCAGGGCAGCAGATTAGTATGAAACAATTTTTGTCATTTGTTAAAAAAGAATTTCATCACATCTTCCGGGATAAACGGACAATGTTTATTCTGCTGGGTATGCCGGTGGTACAGATTATCATTTTTGGATTTGCCCTCACCAATGAGGTTAAGAATTCCGGGATTGTTGTTTGGGACCAGTCAAAAGATGCAGCAACCGCTTCACTGATTGAGCAAATAGAAGCCAGCAACTATTTTGAACTCGACAGGGAAATTTATTCGGCTAATGAAATTGAAACGAGTTTTAAAAAAGGTAAAGTAAAACTGGCCATAATTTTTCCTCCGCATTTCAAGGAAGATCTGGATCATTTTAACAAAGCACAGGTACAGTTAATTGCCGACGCAACTGATCCCAATGTGGCCAACACATTGACAAGCTATGCTTCAGCGATCATCATGGATTATCAGAACAGGATTACAAATGACCGGAAACTTCCCTACGCCATCAATACAGAAATGCGAATGTTGTATAACCCGGAATTAAAAGGGGCTTACAATTTTGTTCCGGGTGTTATGGCAATGGTTTTATTGCTGGTTTGTACGATGATGACTGCTATCACCATTGTAAAAGAGAAAGAAATGGGTACGATGGAGATCATGCTGGTATCTCCAATGAAGCCATTGAAGGTAGTTCTCGCCAAAGCTGTTCCCTATTTATTGTTATCTTCTGTTAATATAGCCAGCATATTATTATTAAGTGTATATATACTGGAAGTGCCAATTAATGGAAGTCTTATCCTGCTCGTAGCTGAAAGTCTTTTGTTTACATTAGTGTCACTGGCTTTAGGGCTGTTAATTTCCACAAAAGTTGATTCGCAGCAAACTGCATTATTCATTTCATTAGTGGGCCTTTTACTTCCCACAGTGATGCTTAGTGGTTTTATGTTTCCGATAGAGAATATGCCATTGCCTTTGCAGGTTGTTTCCAATGCTGTGCCTGCCAAATGGTATTACATTATCGTAAGATCTGTAATGATAAAAGGAACCGGTTTACAGGCTGTTTGGAAAGAAACACTCATCCTGGCCGGAATGCTTTTTTTCTTTTTAGGGCTGGCTATTAAGAATTTTAAAATCCGCCTGGTATGAGAACTCTTACATTCTTATTACAAAAGGAATTCAGACAAATATTCAGGGATCCCTCCATCCTCCGCCTGATATTTGTCATGCCGGTAATACAATTAATCATGTTACCATTCGCGGCGGATTATGAAATCAAGAATATCAAGCTTGCGGTAATAGATCATGATCATTCCTCATATTCACGCAACCTTGTAACTAAAATAACTTCGTCCGGTTATTTTATACTTACTGATTATACCGGTTCTTTTAGCAAGGCTTTCGAAAAAATTGAACAGGACAAAGCAGATCTCATTCTTGAAATACCAGCTTCCTTTGAAAAAGACCTGGTAAAAGAAAGTGAAGCTACCTTGTTCATGGCTGTAAATGCGATTAATGGAGTGAAAGCAGGCTTAGGCAGTTCATACCTGAAAAATATTATCCAGGATTACAATAAAGAAGTAAGAACAGAATGGATACAATTTCCCCGTTTTAATCCTGAAACAAATATCGAAATTACATCCTCCAATTGGTTTAATCCATTAATGAACTATAAAGTATTTATGGTTCCGGGGATGCTTGTACTGTTGCTTACGATGGTAGGCGCCAACCTGACGGCTATCAATATAGTCAGAGAAAAGGAAATCGGAACGATTGAACAGATCAATGTAACACCTGTCAAAAAATTTCATTTCATACTCGGTAAGTTGATTCCGTTCTGGATACTAGGGTTACTGGTGTTTACTATTGGCTTTTTAATAGCCCGTTTTTTTTATGGAATAGTCCCTGCCGGCAGTATGTTAACGATTTATCTGTTTGCGGCTGTGTATTTGCTGGCAGTATTGGGCTTAGGTTTACTGATCTCTACGTATGCCGACAGCCAGCAACAGGCCATGTTGATTTCTTTTTTCCTGATGATGATCTTTGTTTTGATGAGTGGGCTGTACACTTCAATTGACAGTATGCCGGACTGGGCAAAGGCCATTACAAAAGCTAACCCGGTGAGTTATTTCATCCAGGTGGTACGCATGGTGGTACTAAAGGGAAGTGGCCTGGCAGATATTAAATACCAGTTACTGACAATCGGTGGCTTTGCAGTGGTGCTCAACACATGGGCAATACTGAACTATCATAAACGCAGTTAATAAAAAAGCCGGCAATTTTTTGTTGCCGGCTGATACATACATAGTTTTTTTTTATCGGAGGAATAGCATCTCCCTGTATTTGGGCAAGTACCATTCACGGTCATCAACCAGCAATTCCAACTTGTCAACATGATAGCGGATCTGGTCGAAGAAAGTATCTTTTACTTTCTCCTGGTAAGCGATAGCCTTTTCTCTTACATCTTCGATCTTATTGCATACCTTCCTGGCCCCGATCATCTTTTCTACCAGGTCGCTGGCTTTATTGATATGCTCTGAAATTTTTTCCAGTATCTGCAGTTGGTTAGCATAAGCAGACTCTTTCAAACCAGCTTGCTTCAACTGAAGAATATTGTTGGCCAGCAGGTTTTGATAGCGGATGGAAGTAGGTAATACATGACTCGTTGCCATTTCACCCATGATGCGGCTTTCAATTTGCACCTTCTTGATGTATTTCTCCAGTTCGATCTCATGCCGGGCTTCCAGTTCTGAGTGGCTGTAGATGTTATTTTTTTCAAAGAGCTCCTTGGCTTTTTCTGTAACCATCGCATCAAGGGCCAGCGGGGTAGTTTTTACATTGGGCAGTCCTCTTTTGGCAGCTTCTTTTTCCCATGCCTCACTGTAACCATCACCTTCAAAAAGCACTTTCTCGCTGGCTACAATGTACTGGCGGATGACATGCATAATAGCGATCTCTTTCTTCTCGCCTTTCTCAATCAATGCATCTACTTCTTTTTTGAACTGTTTGAGTGTTTCAGCCATGATCGTATTCAATACGGTCATAGGGTTGGCGCAATTGGCAGAAGAACCAACGGCACGGAACTCAAACTTGTTTCCGGTAAATGCAAAAGGCGATGTCCGGTTACGGTCGGTGTTATCCATCAGCAGTTCAGGAATGCTCTTATGGATATCGATCTTCAGCATGCTTTCATCCGTTTCATCCATTTTATCTGAAACTCTTTCCTTTACATCCTGCAGCACTTTGGTAAGGTATTGGCCAATGAAAACGGAAATGATAGCAGGGGGAGCTTCATTGGCGCCCAAACGATGGTCATTAGGTGCCGAAGCAATAGATGCCCTTAGCACATCAGCGTAGTCATGAACTGCTTTGATAGTGTTGACAAAGAAAGTAAGGAACATCAGGTTCGTCTTCGGTGTTTTACCGGGAGCCAGCAGGTTGACACCGGTATCGGTTGCCATACTCCAGTTATTGTGTTTACCACTGCCGTTAATGCCGGCAAAAGGTTTTTCATGCAGCAGTACCCTCAAATTATGACGACGGGCTACCCTGTCCATAATATCCATCAAAAGTGAATTGTGGTCAACGGCCACACCTACTTCTTCGAATATTGGGGCACACTCAAACTGGGCCGGGGCTACTTCATTATGTCTTGTCCGAAGTGGAATTCCCAGTTTGTAAGCTTCATTTTCAAAATCCCTCATATAGGTATATACCCTTTCCGGAATGGAACCGAAGTAATGATCTTCCAATTGCTGATTTTTTGCAGAGGAGTGACCATAAACAGTTCTGCCTGTCATGATCAGGTCGGGACGGGCATTGAACATGGCTTCATCAATCACAAAATATTCTTGCTCCCAGCCCAATGTAGGGGTAACCTTCGTTACATTTTTATCAAAGTAATTACACACATCCACTGCTGCTTTATTCAATGCGTCCAATGCTTTCAGCAACGGAGCTTTATAGTCCAGCGACTCACCGGTATAGGAAACAAAGATGGTAGGTATGCAAAGTGTTTTGCCCTGCCCGATCTCCATAATAAATGGAGGAGAAGTAGGATCCCAGGCAGTATAACCCCGGGCTTCAAATGTAGCCCTGAGGCCACCGCTGGGAAATGATGATGCATCTGGTTCTTGTTGTACCAATGCGTCTCCTTCGAATTGCTCGATAGGCGTGCCGTCGCTTTTTAATGTAAAAAACGAATCATGTTTTTCTGCCGTTGTACCGGTCAATGGCTGAAACCAATGGGTAAAATGGGTTACGCCTTTTAACTCAGCCCATGCCTTAATGCCATTGGCGATCTGGTTAGCAACAGCCCTGTCAATTTTGTGCCCTGCCTTAATAGATGCCTGAAGGCTTTTATAGGCTTCATCGCTTAAATACTCCCTGGCAGTTTTAAGTGTAAAGACATTGCTGTTAAATATGGAAGTGATCTTGGTAGCACTCTCTACAGAAATGTTTGTCTTGGTTGTAAGTCTGTCAATTGCTTTGAATCGGAGTGACATTTTATAAATTTTCCACAAAGCAAATATTTTGGACCGAATGGAGCAATTTTTTATTTAGAATGGGGAAAAAATGTGGTTTATCTCAATAATTAGGCTTTAAAAATGATTATTTTATTTCTTTTTTAAATATAATTTTTATTTTTAATATTATTATTAAATGCTAACTCAATTCTCTTCCAGTCTATCCGGGCAACGATGGGAATGATTAAAAGAGGTATAACAACACTACGATAACGTACTATGGCGCCAAGATTATTGGCTGTAAAACCAATCGCCAACAATAAGGACAAGGAGAAAAATACACAGAAAAATACCAGGTTATTGGGCCTGGTTTCCCGTTTTCGCCAAAGCAGGAATATGATAAATAAAAAGAGCAGCAGGTCAATTTCAATGGCTGCGGCGAGTGAGAGGATATGATTTACATCGGAAGGAAAGGGCCTGAGCATTGACAGGTTTACTGCCTGCGGGATGTTTTTCAAAAAGCCCCCTGCTGTTGGAGAGAGTTCCGTAGTCGGTATAGTGGAATTGCCGGGAGATAATTGAAGAAATGCTTTTTGCTTGTCCACCACTGCCTGCGGAAAATCGAGTCTTGGGTCAATATAACGGGCCGTGAAAAATAATGTCAGGAAAACAAGGTATGTACCGGCAAAAATGGCCAGGCCGTGCTGCGGTTTTCTGTTAGCCAGCAACCAGGCAATCAAAGCACCGATAATAATCACAAATATAAAATTGCGCAGTGCCAGCAGTAGCAGCAGGCCGGTTACGAGACTGGCAATCCGCTTTAAATTCCATTTTTTTTCTTTTGTACCAAAATAAATGGCATAGGTAATAAGACTGATACCGGTAAAGATGAGTCCTTCTTTATGCAATCCGCTTGTCCAGTATATAAAAGATGGTACCAGGAAAGTGGATAGTAATACAGGTAGTTTTCCGGAAGGAAAAACATCAGACATCACCCGGTAAATAGCCAGCGGACCAAAGAATGTAATGAAGGAATAAAAGATCACATTGATATAATAATTGCCGGTACTAAATACATTGAAAATAGAAAGCACCTTAATAAAAAGGTTTCCTTTCAGGTCATTCCAGTATGAATTATCGCTGCCAAAGAATGTAGCGACCCCCGAAGACTCATACGGATCACGGAAAAGATTGGTAAAGAACTCTCCCGGGTTCTTAAATAGTAATTTATATTCTTCAAGACTGCCCAGGTGAAAGCTCCAGGTATCCTGCATTTTTGCAAGGCCCCCATAGTACAAGCCTATCCAGCCGTAAAAAATGCCCGCCATCACTTTTAGCAAAAAAAAACTAATAAGCTGAGGTTTACTTAATCCCGTTTGGGTAAAAAATTTTACCCGGGTAACCAGCCAGGAAAAAAAGACCAGCCAGGCAATAAAAAGAAGGTGTTCCAATCCAATTTCTTTATAGCGCAATAATAGCCATAATTGTGGTGAATGTCAGCACAAAGTTGACAAGTTATGAAGAGGTACTGCCCCGTATCTTGTAAATTTGCGGCTCAATATTCTCTTACATGGAAATAACCGTAAAGACCGCACAGCAACTGCGATTGACAGCCGAGGAGTTTGAGTTAATTAAGCAGAAACTGGGACGAATACCCAACTTTAATGAACTCTGTGCTTTCTCAGGCATGTGGAGTGAGCACTGCAGTTATAAGAATTCTATTAAATGGCTGAAGACATTGCCCCGTGAAGGCGGTCGTATGCTGGTGAAAGCCGGTGAAGAAAATGCCGGGCTGATGGATATTGGTGATGGTTTAGGAGTGGTGTTCAAAATTGAATCACATAATCACCCTTCTGCTATTGAACCTTTCCAGGGAGCTGCTACAGGTGTTGGAGGAATACACCGTGATATTTTTACAATGGGCGCCCGGCCGATTGCGGCGCTGAATTCACTGCGGTTTGGCAATCTGGATGAAGACAAAACACAGCATTTATTATCCGGTGTTGTACATGGTATCGGTCATTACGGCAACTGCTTTGGAGTGCCGACTGTAGGAGGTGAGATATACTTTGATGAGTGTTATCATACAAACCCGTTGGTAAATGCCATGAGTGCAGGGATTGTAAAAGCAGGTGAAACCGTGTCTGCTACTGCATTAGGGAAAGGAAATCCTGTGATGTTTGTTGGCAGTGCAACCGGCAAGGATGGTATTGGCGGCGCTTCTTTCGCCTCAGCAGATATTACGGCAGAAAGTGCACAGGATTTACCTGCTGTACAGGTAGGTGATCCTTTCCAGGAGAAGAAATTACTGGAAGCTTGTTTGGAAGTCATTCAAACAGGCGCCGTCGTGGGTATGCAGGATATGGGTGCTGCCGGCATTATTTGTTCTACGGCTGAAATGAGTGCCAAAGGTGGTGTGGGTATGCGGATTGACCTGGACAAAGTACCCACCCGGCAAAAGAATATGAAGACATGGGAACTGCTGCTGAGTGAAAGCCAGGAAAGAATGTTGCTGGTGGCTGAGAAAGGAAGAGAAGAGGAAGTAAAAAAAGTGTTTGACAAATGGGACCTCCCTTGCTCCGTTATCGGTGAAGTAACAGATGACGGCATATTGAATTTCTATATGAATGGCCAGCTGGATGCTTCCATTCCGGCACATGAACTGGTATTGGGTGGCGGCGCCCCGCAATATGACCGTGAGTATAAAGAACCGGCTTACTTCGCTGAAATCAGCAAATTCAATATTGATACTGTTCCCGTTCCCGGTAACCTGAAGAAAGTGGCTGAAGAAATCATTCAGTTGCCTTCTATTGCATCAAAACGATGGGTGTACAACCAGTATGACAGTATGGTAGGAACAAATAATACGTCCACCAATGCACCAACGGATGCAGCTGTGGTACTGGTGAAAGGAACAACCAAAGGCATTGCTATAACAACAGATTGTAACAGCCGTTATGTATTTGCAGATCCTTATAAAGGAGCAATGATTGCGGTGAGTGAAGCTGCCCGAAATATTGTTTGCAGTGGTGGTCAGCCCTTGGGAGTAACCAATTGCCTGAACTTTGGTAATCCTTACGACCCGGAAGTTTATTACCAGTTTGTACATGCCATCAAAGGAATGGGTGATGCCTGCCGCCGGTTTGACACACCTGTAACAGGTGGAAATGTAAGTTTCTACAACCAAAATCCGGATGGCCCTGTATTTCCAACACCTACCATTGGTATGGTGGGTTTATTGGAAGATGTAACGAGGAAGATGACATTGGATTACAAGAATGCCGGTGATCATATATACCTGCTGGGAGAATCTGTAAATGATATAGGTTCATCACAATACCTCGCTAAACTTTGCGGGGTGGACCATTCGCCGGCCCCTTACTTTGACCTGGAGAAAGAACATCACCTGCAGCAGGTAGTAAAAGGATTGATTGAAAACGGAGATATTCAAAGTGCACATGATATAAGTGAAGGAGGGCTGATGACCATGTTATTGGAGAAAGGATTCAGCAGGGGATTAGGATTTGATGTAAGTACAATCGCTGAATCCTATACAGACGGCAAGGCTTTACGCAGTGATGCTTTCTGGTTTGGTGAAGCACAGAGCCGTGTAGTGGTGACAGTGGCCGAAGAACAGGTAGCTAATTTCCTGCGGCATATGAGTAAAACAGAGTTGCCATTTGCAAAACTGGGTACAGTAACGAATGGCGAAATAATTGTTGACGGAAAGTCATGGGGAAATATTGAAGTGTGGAAAGAAAAATATGAAACATCCATTGAAAAATATCTTGCTAAAGAAGAAGCAGGTGCTGCATTGAGTTCAATATGATTGGTAAAGAAAAAATAATAATATTGACCGGCGCTGCCGGATTCATTGGAAGTTACCTGCTTGGTTTTTTGAATAAACACGGGTATAAGAACATCATCATTGCAGATGAGTTTGATGAAGAGGATAAATGGTTCAATTTTGACTCCAA
>CAYPBW010000068.1:0-14699 GCA_964409055.1 uncultured Chitinophaga sp.
ACAACCTGGAAGCTGAAATACCGGAGGTGGATGCCTATTTCGGCACGATGGAACTATCGTTGATATTAAAACAATTTGAAGCAGACTATAAAACTGAACTTGTAGGCGAAAGATTGCTGGCTACGCCGCAGCATTATGCTTACATGAAAATATCGGAGGGATGTAACCGCACCTGTTCTTTTTGTGCTATCCCGCTAATGAGGGGACAACATATCAGCAAGCCGATTGACGAGTTGGTGAAAGAAGCAGATGGCCTGGTAAGAAAAGGAGTAAAGGAAGTGATGCTGATTGCCCAGGAATTAACTTATTATGGCCTTGATATTTACAAAAAAAGAATGCTGGGCGACCTGCTGCACCGGCTCGCCGATGTAAAGGGCCTTGAGTGGATCCGTCTACATTATGCGTACCCGTCAAAATTTCCGCTGGAAGTGCTGGATGTGATGCGGGAAAGGGAGAATATCTGTAACTATCTCGATATGCCATTGCAGCATGCAGCCAACAATATGCTGAAAGCCATGAAAAGGCAGATCACAAGAGAAGAGATGGAGGAACTGACGATTGCTATCAGGGAAAAAGTGCCTGGCATTTGTTTACGTACCACATTAATTGCCGGCTTTCCCGGTGAAACGGAAGATGATGTGGAAGAACTGAAAGGGTTTTTGCAGCGTCAGCGTTTTGATCGTGTCGGCATATTCACCTATTCACATGAAGAAGGCACCTCCGCACATGAACTGACAGATGATGTACCGGCTGAAGAGAAGGAGAGAAGGGCGCAGGAGATCATGGAAGTGCAGCAGGAAATTTCTTATGAACTGAACCAGGAAAAAGTAGGAAAGGTTTTCAAAACCATTATAGATAAAAAAGAAGCTGGTCGTTATCTCGGCCGCACTGAGTTCGATTCAGTGGAAGTAGATAACGAAGTAGTGATACACTCTTCCAAAAAACTCCCTATCGGTGAGTTTGTAAATGTAAAAATCACTAAGGCTTACGATTATGATTTGGAAGGAGAAGTGGTTTAAGGCTTACCTGTTTTCCAGTAGCGTCATTACATAATCTTTTTTACGGTGAGAAACCGGCACCGTGTGTCCGCTGATCAGGACAAGCGTACCGCCATCCGTTTTATCATACATTTTAAGTTTGGATGGGTTTACAAGGTAAGAGTGATGTGTTCTGATAAAACCATAAGAATTCAGCAGGTCTTCATACGTACTCAGGTTTTTAGAGATTACAATTGGATTTTCTGTAGCAAAATAGAATTTGGTGTATGAACCTTCAGCTTCGCAATATAAAATGTCAGAAATTTTTACAAAGTAACTGGCCTCGCTGTCTTTTAGTACGATTTGTTTGTCAGTATTTTTTGAGGTGAGTTGTTGTACCAGCACTTCCATTTGGCGGCTCAGTATATTGCCGGATATTTTAGTATTGGCTTTATTCAATGCATTTTCCAGTTCTGCAAAATCAACTGGCTTAAGGAGGTAATCAATGGCGCTGCACTTAAATGCCTGGATGGCATATTGATTATGAGCTGTTGTGAATATAAGCTGAAAAGCGGGCTGTTGAATCTTTTGCATCAGGTCGAAGCCGGTGCCGTCATCCATTTCTATGTCAAGAAATACTATATCAGGGTTGAAGCTTTTAATTTTTTGCAATCCTGCAGCTACACCATTTGCCTCTTCAATAGAATATTTGTCAGGCTCTATGGATTCAATCATATCCCGGAGTAGTTCCCGAACTATTTTTTCATTGTCAATTATCAGTATTCTCATTCATATATATTAATGGAAGATGAATTTTTACAATTACCCCTTTACCGTTGCTATTGTTATCAATAGAAAAATCAGCTTTTGATTTCAGTTTAATATTTAACAAATATATCCGGTCTTTTATAATCTGGCTGGCCCGGCTGATATGCTCATTTATTTTACTTCCGGGTGTAATCAATCCATTGCCATTATCAAGGATTATTATTTCTATCGTCTTATTTACTTGCTTAAAGTCAACCCGGATTTCTCCCACATAATTAATTCCTGCAAATCCATGCTCAATACTATTTTCAATAAAAGGCTGAATAATCATAGAAGGAATCATAACATCGCCAGGTTCAATTTCGCCATCAACCATGAGTGAATAAGTAAAGATTTGCGGGAAGCGCATTTTTTGAATTTCCAGGTACTCTTTTAAAAATTCTATCTCCTGTTTAATTGTCACATATTCTTTATAAGTACTTTCTAAAGTTTCCCGCATTATGTGGGAGAACTTGGATAAGTTGGAAGCAAGGATTTTTCCATCGTTTTCTTTAAGGGCAAACCGTTGCATAGCTGTTAGTGCATTAAAGAAAAAATGAGGATTCATGCGGGCACGGTTTAAGCGCTGTTCGGTTTCTAAAATCTTTTGTTTGTTTTTTAGCGACTGCTGCCTGAAATAGAATGCAGCTAACCCCAGCACTAGCAACCCCCCTAATCCAAGAAGTGCATAGATTAGTTTTTGCTGGGAGAGTTCTTTAATTGTTTTCTCATTTTTAGCCTGGTTATATTTTTTTTCCACTTCATTTACAGCCTTGGCATTTTCCTGGGTGTTCAGGCTGTCTGTAATTTTCTTTTCGACGTACAACGCCCGGTAAGCCGTTTTATAATCACCCAGACTGTCAGCTATTTCAGCTACCAGGCTGTAAGCATTGGCAATCAATGGCGGGAATTTTAATCGCTTAAAGTAATTTAAACAGGAGTCGGCCCATTTTTTAGCCTCGGGGAAATTTCCCATTTTTAATAAAATATTACCCTTATCCCCATAGCTGGTTCCTACTGCATTATTCAGTTCTCCGGGATTTGCCAGTGCAATAGATGAATCAATATATAATAATGCTTGTTTATAGTTCTTTTGCTGGTAAGAAATGGTGTTCATTTTATTATAGCTTACCTGTAGCCCTTTTTTATAACCGGTTTGGCGGGCGATAGTAATAGCCTGGTTAAAGAATATGGTAGCAGAGTCCAGCAATGGTTTCTCTTTCGTATCCTGAAAGAGAAAGTAGTACCGGGATCCTGCTTTGTTTAAAAGATCGGTTTTGGCGTTTGAACTATTTATCTTTTCTATTATTGGAAGTGCTTTATGCAGGTAGTCAAGACTTCTGTCTGCCTGTCCCATCCGGGAAAAGATCTGTGCGATGCTGAGCATTACATCTGCTTCCTGTTCGCTATCATTCAAAGTTTGCACAGCAGTCAGCATTTTTAAACTATAGTCAATGGCGGCCTGGTACTCTGCTTTAAAAAAGTGAAGCGATGAACGTAATTTGTAAATGGGAAGCCATTCTTGTTCCTTACAACCCTCCTTTTTTAGGTAAGCTTCGGCTATTTCCAAAGATAGTTGCGCTGAATCTAGTTCTTTTATATCCAGATAGGTTTGTGCCTTTTGCTCATGTCCTTTTGCTTTGCAGATAGGATCAGGATTGCCGATAAGCAGGTCACTGCTTATTTTTTCATCTTTTTTCCAAATATTACAGTTGCAGTTTTGTGAAATAATTTCTGTGCAGACAGTAAAAAAAATAGCGGGGAGTAATAAAATACTTAAAAAGTAATTTTTTCGCTTATTCATGGTTAACAGATACTGACTATTGGCGGAACGGTTTTGTCATACATCATACCCATACAGCATACAGCACAGTGTATTGTCTGTAAAATAAGGAAAGAATTGCACTCGGCGGCCAGTTCGTCATTTACCTGCAGGATAAAGTCGTGTGATTGCAAATCCCAGTTAGTAACGGGCTTAATAGCAAGTAATTCTTCCTTCTCTTTATTATGCAAGACAAACCGTGAATACCAATGACTCGTTTTCCTGAACTCATGGCGCTGTGTACCAGTTTCCAGCCTGATTTTTCCCCCGGTCAAAACCTTCATACGACTTATCTCTTTTGATTCATTATGGTTACAAAAGGTCCATGTACCGGGCTTGTCGTTTTTTACATCAAACAGGAGGCCCGTCTGCAAGGTGGCTGCTGACAGGGCTTCTGTTTCATACTGCAAAGTACCGATACAATATCCACCATCATCTGTTAAGCTATATGAGAGTCTATTGTTTGTAATTATCTTCATACTAAGCGTTAGTTTAAAATTAAAAACCTGAAAGCCGGTTGCTGAGCGGTTTTTACAACTGTGATTCCTTGTTGCTTACTCGTATAAGTTTTTTGCATAACTGTTTTTAGAACTGAAAATAAAAAACCGGCAAAGCATTAATTGCGATTACTAATGATTTGCCGGCTTTGGGCGCCTGATAAAATTGCGTTAGCTTATTTAACAACTATTGCCGATGCCCTGCTTCTTCTTTTACCAATTATTTCTATAGTCCCATTTTTCCACAAAGCAGCATAGTCCGATATGCCGTTGGCATCTCTTTGCTCGCCTGCCGCATATACATCTGCCCCTTTTACCGCTATACCCCTAATAAATGAATGTCTTGCAGGGTCGCCAATATTCACTGCTGTTCCGTTCTTCCAATAAGTAGCTACCCATTTACCTGCTATTTTTTCATACCCTCCTACATACACATCGATACCATTTACAGTAATCGATGTAGGATAACCTTCGCCACTGGTATTAATATCTGTTGGGTTACCATTTTTCCAAACACGGAAAAAATCCCCGCCGCCATACCCTGCCACATATACGTTGGCGCCTTCAATAGCAATTCCTACAACAGTTACATTTGCCGAAGGAATTGTTGGGTTTGTTAGTGGTTGTTCTATGCCATTTTTCCAAAGTTTGGCAATACCATTTACAGCACCGGCAGCGTACACATCTGTTCCTGAAATTTTTATGGCATAACAGCCTGTGCCATTTGAGTTGTTAAAAGAAGTGAGAGGAGTAGCAATGCTGTTTTTCCAAATTACAGCATAACTATATCCTGGAATATTTTCGCTGGTACTTCCAGCAACATATACATCCGACCCTGAAACTGCAATGCCATTGCCGAAGTTCCTGGCTGCATCACCCAACGAGTACAGGTGCTGCCCGTTTTTCCATACCTGGCAAGGTGAGGTTGTGCCATTATTCTCATAGCCTGTAGTGTAAATATCATTGTTAGTTACAGCAATAGCTAATGCGTAATAGCTGTTGTTGCCCGGTAGTTGGTTAGTTGTTGCCACACCATTTTTCCAAAAAGTTGCCTGGTCACGGCTGGTAACTGAATCTGCCTGGTAACCGGCGATATAAACCGTTTCGGTTTCTGCTGGTTCTGTTTTTTCTTTTTTGCAGGATACAGCAATCAGTGTGCTGCATAGTAGTACAGAAAGGGCTTTGAAGTTCATGATTATTTTTTTAGAGTAAAAGATTAGTTGCTAAATTATTTTTTCCTCCATATACTGTTCAGTAACATTTACAGACGTTCCTTGATTTTATATAACTGTAAAAGAAGCCTGTTATAGTGTTCAGGACGGTTGTGTAAACAGTCTGTACACTTATGCAGATAATTTTTACAATTATAAAACCTGTACTTACCAAAACATTACAAAAGGTATTTTTAAAGCGTAAACTCGTGTAAATGAAAACAATTTCTTTACTTCTTGCATTGTTCAGTTGTTCTCTTTTAATGGCGCAACCGGCTGATAATGCCAAATTGAAACCTTTTATAGATAAGTTTTATCAATACATTGATGAAATTAAAAAGATAGAATCTGAAGCTGTAAAACCACAGTTCGTCTCTACTACAAAAAATACGGAGGCTAATAGCGAAGCTTCTGCTGGCGGAGACGTGATTACCAGGAAGCTGAAAATAATAGCCGACAATGCCAAAAGACAAATTGAGCATATTAAAAAGAGAGATCCCGGTTATGATGTTTCTAAAATGGAAGCATTAATACAACCTTATTTTGATGCTCAGCAGGCATTGGTTGATGCTAATAATAAGCGGATGAAAGCTTCCATTTTTCATGATTCAGATGATGGGTGTTACGGACTGTTTAAAAAGAATACCACAACCGAGTTCAGGCAAACAGGTAATGTTGAAGAAGATACAAAAACGCATATTGCACAACTGGAAGCTTACAATAAACTCCTGGAGAATATTCTAAAAAATCATATGGCAGGGGTTGATGCATGCCATGATTATATCAAAACGAGGACAGACGATGCCAAACAGCGGCTGGCAGAACTGATCAGGAAAATGGAAATTATTGATGCAGAAATTGGTGTAAAACAGCTTTACCGGGAATTGCTGGGAGAAAAGGCTTATTGGAAGGCTGCAATGCAACTATACCCCGATATAAATGGGGCAGCCGAAGTTCATACAGCTATTCAAAAGCAGATTCAATCCATTGGTGGTTTAGATGGTTTGCTGGCAAAAGCAAAAGCCAGGAAAATGGAGAGATTAAAAAACACCTTTATGCCCAAAGCAATAGTTGTTAACGCAGCCCTTGAAGCAGAATTTAAGGAAGCATTTTTGGCAGAAGGCTGGGGAGAAACAATTATTAAAATCAATATACAAACCCGGGAATGGTCTGTTGTCAGGAATAGCCTTACCGGTACTATTCTCTATCGCACCCAATCAGCAGCAATAGTTGCTAAACAAAAAAGCGGCAATTGTGTAATGTACGATTATACTATCAAACAGCAGCACAGCGGCAGTGGTTACAGTAGTGTCAGCAGTCGTTCATCTCATGGAGTTTTGGCAGATGAATTTTTGTGTGAAAATGCCAGGTAATTTCTCATTTAATTATTTAATAACTATAAATCTGGATTATGAAAACATCAGTAAGCTTAGTGTTTCTTTTTTCTTTAACCATTATTTTATTTGCCTGTAATAAAGAAGGCCCCGCAGGTCCTGCCGGTGCTACAGGTGCAACCGGCCCGCAGGGAAACACCGGATCGCAGGGCACACCCGGAAACGCCAATGTTGTTCAATATAACTATGGCAATACATATGATTTTACCACTAATTCGGACTTCAATCTTAATGTTACTACTACCGCTGATACCATGAACAGATCTGCCTGGTTTGTTTATTTAAAATACAGCGGATTGAATGAGTACACTTATGCTTTACCGGGTTATGGTTATAATGGCGATTCATATTACAGAAGCTCCTATTATTTCAATACAGGGCTAAACAAGGTTACGCATACTATAACCCGGTTGAACGGTCCCGGCGAAATTTACAGCGGTGCAAAAATCATTCGCATTTATGCCAACACCAACCAAACAGGCGGAAGAATGAACCTGCCTGATATTGATTTCTCAAATTATACTGCAGTTCGTGAATATTTTAATTTACCGGTGGAGTAAGATTATTTTTTAACCCTGAGCAATAAAATAGTAGTAATGGTTGGCTTAATGTTGAAAGATGCCGGTAAAATAAATATGCCGGCATCTTTTATATAGTTTAATTATTCTGCAAACCCGCATTCCTTTAGTTCCGCATCAACAGTGCCTTTGCCAATCTTACCCGTCACAGTAGCCATTGCATCTTTTGCAACGGCCATCACCGCATCGGCCTGGCTTTTGTCAAACAGGCGGGAAAAACTGGCAGAAAGAGTAATGCAGTTATCGGTTTTCCAGCACTTGTAATACATAGTCTCTTTTGCGTTGGGAAACGGGGATGGAGAAACCGCCTTCTAATACAAGTGCACCGCCTTCTGTTTTGTCAAATAGTTTTATTTTCTCCGGGTTGGCAAGAAAACTGTGGTGGGTGCGGATAAAGCCTAATGGTTCCAGTATAGCTTCGTATTCTTTCAGATTTTTTGAAACAAGTATTGGAGCACTGCCGGAAATAAAAAACTTTGTATAAGTACCCTCAGCTTCGCAATATAGAATATCAGACACTTTAATGAAATATGTATTTTCAAGGTCTTTTAGTACAATCTTTTTATCCTGGTTTTGAAGACCGGCCATTTGCTGCAATAACACTTCTACCTGCTGCTGGAGATTAGTATTGCGTATATTTTTTTGTGCTTTCAGGACTGTTTTTTGAAGCGCATCCGGATCAACAGGCTTTAATAAATAATCGATAGCGCTGAATTGGAATGCTTCAATGGCATATTGATTATGTGCCGTTACAAAAACCAGTTGAAAAGAAGGAGCAGGTACTTGCCTCATTAAGTCGAACCCGGTACCATCATCCATTTCCACATCCAGGAATACAATATCCGGATGAAAGGTTTTTATTTTTTGTAAACCAGTTTGAACTCCCGGAGCCTCATCAGTAGCATTTATTTCTGGACAAAATACCTGCAGTAGTTTTTGCAGCGCTGTTCTTAGCTGTGGTTCATTATCAATAATAAGTGCTCTCATGCGGTATCTAAAGATATTGAAAAATAGTTCTTTAAGAAACTCCACACAGATATTCTCCCAACTGGTGCAGTTGCTTATCCGACCACAGCATTTTTCTATCTCCCCTCTCAACAGAAAAAGTTCAGGATAGCTTTATAATAAAATCTGTGAATTATGAAACAAGTATTAGTGGTCGTTTGTACATTTTTCCTTTTACAGGCGGCAAGTGCCCAAATTTCAGTAAAGGTGAGAAAGACAACATCAGGTAGTGAGGTGGACGTAAAAACTTCAGGCAAGTCCGGCTCTTCTAAGGACAATGGTTCAAAACCTGCAACAACTGAACCCAAAACAACAACGGAAACTCCTCCAACTACAACCACTGCTGATACGGTAGCAAAACCATCCGGAGCGACACAGCTTGATGAGAGTTATGCCGGCCCCGCCAAAGTGCAATTAAAAGCATTTTGGAGGTCCTTAACCAAGTTGAGAAGCGGCACTTACACGGCTTCTGATATTAATAACGCCGAACGGATGCTGAAACAGGTGAAGGAGAACGATCCTTCCTACAATGTTGCTGCATTGGAAACAGAAGTAGCTGCGTACCGGGATAAATCCAATAAAGAAACCCAGGCAAAAAAAGCGGCAGATGATAAAGCCAATGAAAGCAGGCAATACTTTAACGATGTATGGCAAAAGATGATCGGGGTGTATTCCACGGGGAGCATCATAGAACCGGGAGTAACGGGCAAGGCATATCTCGACAGGGTACAGGCTATTAATCTGTCAGCGTATAACGAAAAAAAGAAGACAGCCTCAGCAGCTGAAACCGGTAACTATATAAAACTGATTGATGAAATGCTGGCCGATTATGACAACTACTTAAAGCGGACAGACAGGCTTCGATGGAATGTAACAGAGGTAATGGTGAAAGCCCGCAATGAGCCGAACCCTCAGAAAAAAATGGACATGCTGCAGCAGGCGAAGTACGAATGCGAAGCAGTGCTGGTTATGTCGCCCAATCATGCAGATTTTACAAAAAAGTTAGAAGAGGTGAATAAATTATTGGGAAGTGCAGACAGTGAGGCTTCAAAAATGTACACCAGCGATTTTCATAGGCAAAATGTTGGTAAAATAATATGGAGCAATAAGCCATTGGTTATTGGTAAGGAAAAAGATATGACTGCCAACATTAAAACAGAATTCAAAACAGGCGAGGCCATATTCGGCACCGTTTATTTGGGTAACAACCTTAAACAATTATTAAGCGGAAACGAAAGGATACGGGTTATTATTAAAGTGGACAATGGAACTGCTGTCTGGGGCGGGGATTTATCTTACTTTATCGTTCCATTGGCTGTACAGGATAAATCTTACTGGCAGTTCGCTTTATTGCCCGATGAGCAGTGGTTTGCCAATAACTATGCCCCTTATATTGCTAAAGAGAACTGGACATACTCCTATTTTTTAGATGAGCTGGCACGGAGTGGCGATATAGGCCATAACCTCACCGTGGAATTGGACTTCCCCAGTAATATCCAGGGAAATATCAAAAGTGCTCTTTCGCTTGATTTGAATAGCGGTTCTTCCGCCATAAAATCACTTTCCACCAAACTGCATGACCAGCTGATGGCAAGCCGAACATTGCCAAAAGCCGGCATGAGCAACGCCGCACTGGAACAACAGATGCTGCAGGCAGCCAACAACCTTGGCTGGAATGATAAATTCACAAAAGTGATCATTACCTCATCTTCCTGGGCTATTTCTAAAAATGAATTGACCGGTGCAATTCTTTACCGTTATGTTGGTGCCGTGGCTACTACCAAAAGCAATGATGGAAAATGTTACTACCAGGAATTCAGTTTCCGGCAGGATTATGCTGGTGGCGGTAATTACAGCAGCACGGTTAAGTATAACAGCTACGGCAGCAAGCGGGAAATAGGCTGTGATAAAGTAAAATAGTTCTTGACCTATAAAAAACAATTAACACATGAAAATTATCCTCTTGGTTTTTACAGCAATGGCGGCATTATTCACATCATGCGGTAAAGATGATACGCCAGTTCCATCAGGCCCCATCAGCTTTACCAAAACTACAACGACAGGCCCGGTATTTGCCCCATTATTCGGACATCAGTTGCTATCATTCAACAATAAACTTTGGATTATTGGCGGGAGAAAATCTAATACAGTTTATTCAAATGAAATATGGAACAGCAGCAATGGTGCAACGTGGACACAGGTTACTGTTTCAGGCCCGGTGTTTAGTGCCAGAAGTGCTTTTGGTGCTGTCGTATTTAACAATAAAATATGGGTGATAGGCGGATTGAGCAATGGCGCTGCGCTAAATGATGTATGGAGCAGTACCGATGGTATAACATGGACACAGGTAAGTGCAGCTGCACCGTTCAGCATCCGTTCACAACATTCGGTAGTAATATTTAATAATAAACTTTGGGTACTTGCCGGCGATGGAATTGGCGGTACCAAAAATGATGTATGGAGCAGCGCCGATGGGGTTACATGGATGCAGGAAACGCAAACGTCTCCATTCAGCATCAGGGCCGGTCAGCAAGCCGTTGTATACAATGGGAAAATTTATCTTACCGGTGGCTATTCATCAACCGGATTTAAAAATGATGTATGGAGCAGTGCGGATGGTAAAAACTGGATTGAAGAGACAACAACTGCTGCAAAATTTTCTCCGATGTTCGAACATACTGCGGTGGTGCATAATGGCAAAATATATGTAGTGGGAGGTTTGGCCGGATTCTTTACTTCCAACGAAATATGGAGCAGTACCAATGGTAAAGACTGGACAAAAGAAACGAATGCAGCATTCAGCAAGAGAGCCGGTCATCAATCTGCCATTTTTAATGACAAGGTTTGTGTAATTGGCGGATATGATTCTGACGGTACACCTAATAACGAAGTTTGGTTTTCAAACTAATTTGGTTAATTGAGAAGCTATTTTATCAGCTACCATTATGCCTTAATATCCTGTTTGTATAGAAGGGGGAGCTTTACCAAAACGGCTACCCCTTTTCCATTTGCATTATTTTCAATACTAAAAGCAGCCTTCGTTTTTAGTTTAATATTCAGCAGGTAAATCCGGTCTTTAATAATCTGGCTGGCCCTGGATATATGTTCACTGTTTTCCCTGGCTGTAGTGGCCAACCCTTTTCCGTTATCAACAATGCTGATATGCAGCTCTTTTTCCTGCCGGGTAAATTGAATGGTTATATGACCGGCGTAGTCAATTCCGGTAAAACCATGTTCAATACTGTTTTCGGCAAAAGGCTGCAGGATCATGGATGGTATCAGTGTGTCATCCGGTTCAATATTGTCAGCGCAACTCACTTCATAAGTAAATTTTTGCGGAAATCTTATTTTTTGCAGTTCCAGGTATTCTTTCAGAAAATCGTTTTCCTGCTCGATAGTAACATATTCCTTATAAGTGCTCTCCAGCGTTTCCCGCATGATGTGGGAGAATTTGGAAAGGTTACTGGCAATACTCTTGCCATCATTGCCTTCCATAGCGAATGATTGCAGGGAGGAGAGGGCATTAAAAAAGAAATGGGGGTTCATCCTGGCCCTGTTCAGCCTTTGTTCTGTTTCTAAAATTTTTTGCCTGTTCTTCAGCGTTTGCTGACGGATAAAGAACAGAAGGCCCAGCAATGCAAACAAACCAGCAGCAGCCAGCAAAATATAAATCCTCTTCTGTTGCGCCAGTTCCTTAATTGTTTTTTCATTTTTGGCTTTAGAATATTGCTGCTCCAGTTCATTTATTTTTTCAGCTCTTTGCGCTTTAAACAGGCTGTCTTTTAGTTTTTCATATACTTTAAATGTACCAAATGCCTTCTGCAAATCACCGGCCCCTTCATATACATCGCTCGCCTGCTTATACACACCGAGTGCGGACAGGGTGCCTTTAAAATCTCTGTCAACATAAACAATACTGGTATCTGTCCAGCGTATAGCTTCTGCTTTTTCGCCCAGGTCAAGATGATCGGTTGCTTTAGCAATATAAAGCCCGGCAAGGTTGGTGGGTATTTTGATTTGCTTTGCATAAAAAATAGCAGAATCCATAAAAGAAATGGCTTTTCTTATATCCCCCCGGTGATACGATATGGCTTCATACACCCTGAATGATTTTGTAAGTTGTTCAAAATTGCTTTGCAGTTTGGCGGATTGAATGGCTTTGTCAGCGTACAACAGCGCTGTATCCAGCAAGGAAGGCCGTTGTGTTCGGGTATATTCTGTTTCGTATTCAAAAGCCAGCCAGTTGTAATTGGCAGCAGCAGAGTAGTTGTCCGGCAGGCCGGGTATTATTTTTTCTGCCCGCTTAAGATATTCCGGAATGCGTTCATCCTGGTCCTGCCTGGTAAACACATGAACAATATCCATAATGGCGCTGAGCTCCGCTTCTTTATTTTTTTGAGATTCTGCGCCACTCAGCGCTTTAAAGGCGTACAAAGACATATTCTCGTAATCATTCTGCCGTTTGTAACAGCGGGAATAATTCAGATAAACCAGCAGGATTAATGATTCTTTACAAGGAAGGCTGTTGGTGTATTTTTCCTGTTCTTTCACCATAGCAAGGACAGTGTCCATCTTTTTATTGGCTATCATGAACCATAGATCAAGGGTATAGCCATACACTTTACAGTTTGTGTTACTGCTGTTCTTTAACTGTTTTATAAGGGAAAAAGCGGCGGCACTGTCATTGTCATCCCGGAGCTTTTCCATAGCAGCAATTGTTGTTTCGCTGCAGGAGCAGTCCTGGCCGGCAAGGGAAAGTGAGATGAGGCAAGTAAGTGAACAAAGAAATGTGCCAAATAGTTTTTTCATAATTTCAGGTGTGTGACAGGCTAAAAATAAAGTAAACTTATCTGGAAAACGTCAATAATAATTTACTCTTTATCAACGTATGTGAAACAGTATCAGTTATCTGACGGATGCCTGCAACTATTCATTTTGCTTTATCACTTATTAATAATCCTGCTTCCGGAGCGACAATAAAAATCCCGCCGAAGCGGGATTTTACCGGGAAGGTATAAGGCTTGGTTAGAATGACTTCTTTTGCAGCCACCATTTTACAACGGCAAGCACTAGCAGGGGAGGGAGAACAAGTATAAAAATGGTAAGAGCGGGAAAGTATTTGTTGTCACCCATCAATTTTGCCTGCCATCTATTTATACCCGGCACAACCCAACTGTTGCTGAAAGTAAGATAAGCGGCAAGGGCCAGCAGAACAAAAGGCAATATGGCTATAAGTTTCTTCATACCCCTGTTTTTTTCTTTGGCTGATAAATCCATACAGCGATGCAGGCAAGAGCAATGACCAGCGTAAGTTTCTTTGTTTGCTTAAAGTTTGTTTTTTCCTCCAGTACCGTCATCAACAACGCAGATATAATAACAACTGCCAGTACTATGAGACCTTTTTTAAGTTTACCTTCTTTTGGCCAGAATTCCTGTTTTTCCATAAACTTTTACTTTATACAGGTTTG
Organism: uncultured Chitinophaga sp.; assembly: GCA_964409055.1. Lineage (GTDB taxonomy): Bacteria > Bacteroidota > Bacteroidia > Chitinophagales > Chitinophagaceae > JJ008. The sequence goes on from CAYPBW010000068.1 coordinate 13,760, forward strand.
AGCACTGCGGAAGCCTGTCGGTTATTTATTCTTTTATAACTTTTCAGATTTTAATAGTATTGAAATCCACAACATACAGTGTGTTATTACAAAAATTTTCTGCCACAGCTACCGGCGAGTCAAACTGTGCAACACTTCCGGCGCTATCTGCATTGGCTGTTGTACTGCCCTTCCATCCTTTACCATGATATTTAAAAGTCGGCCCGGTTAGTCGTTCTGTGTATAAAATTAAGCATGAGCTGCAGACCTGTTTCAGCGATTGCGTAAGTGCACAGGCATGATATACAAATGTGTTCAGGTGGCGAATAACTGCCTTTACTTTTTTGTCCTTCCGGCTTCAGAACGGTTGCACTTTTGTAGTATACAGTTATATGGCAAAGTACATCGGTTATAAATATACAGCAGACATGCGGCACCACACTTGTATTTTAGCTGTGTAACATTACTAAATATGCGTACAATTAAACCTGTGGCTGTTATCACAGTTGTTAATATTCTTCTTGTTTCTTGTGGTTCCGGTTCAGCTGATAAAAAAGTACCGGAATTAGCCAATGAAATGTGCAATTGCTTTTCTGCATTTCAAGAGCGGTTTGACAGCGAATCTGTTTCTTTATTAAAGGAAGTAAGTAATTCGGCAGACCCCAAAGCAGTATTGCAGGAGGGTATAAAAAAAATGACACCGGAAAAAGCAGAATTTTTTACCCGACAGATACAATCGCTGGGAGACAAAAGCTCATCTGTTTATGCTTGCCTTGCAGACTTTGACAAGAAACATGGAAAAGAAACGACGAAAAATAAAAGTGATTTAAAGAAAAAACTACTGGCATCGTTCCAAAAAAACGGAAATTGCTTTACTGCAGCTGCTATGGTTAACCTTGATATTCATCGTAATCCAGGTCAATAGTAATGTTATTAATCAGTCACAGTTTTTTTCTCCAGT
>CAYPBW010000069.1:0-12800 GCA_964409055.1 uncultured Chitinophaga sp.
AATGGCTCTCAGTTTGCCGTCATACAAATCCATTCCTCCAAAATCATTCACCATACCAAGGTGACCAGAGGGGAAGAAAGCAAAATCATCAAGAAACTTTCTATTGGCTTCATGATACCCTTTCATAAAATCCACCATGGCCAAAGACCATTCAATCATCGTGTCGATGTTCTCAATATTCTTTCCGTCGAGAAAATAATCTCTTTCTTTTTCCGTAAATGTTTTATGAACACCACCGGGCACGGCCAGTATGCCATGTATTTTTTTACCGGCTACAGCTTTAATGATCTCCTGTCCGTATTTACGCATAGTAATGCCCTTTACAGCCAATTCACGGTTCTCTACGGCAACTGCCACTACATTTCTTTTTTCTGCAGGCGCATCTACCCCAAATAATAAATCAGGAGAGGCGAGATAAAAGAAATGCAATGCATGCGACTGAAATACCTGTCCATAGTGCATCAACCGGCGGAGTTTGGTTGCAGTGGGTGAAAGATCGTTGGGGTCAACACCGACGATTTGGTCAATTGCTTTGGCCGCTGCAAGGTGATGACTTACGGGACAAATACCACAAAGGCGTTGTACCAGTACCGGGGCTTCCCAGTAGGGATGACCCTGAATAAATCGTTCAAAGCCCCTGAACTCTACGATGTGAAAAAAAGAATCTTTCACCTGGCCGTATTCATCGAGATGTATCGTAACCCTGCCATGGCCTTCTACTCTCGTTACAGGATCGATGGTTATTTTTCTTGTCATGTTGCAGGCATTAATCGTATTTGAATTCTGAATACAAAATGGAATACTCTTCTCCCCACAAAATATTCTTTACTGCTTTCCAGATATGATTGGCATCCGGCGGGCAACCGGGGATATAATAGTCGATTTTCACAATTTCATTGCAGGCATACACCCTATCCAGGATCTTGGGTAAATCTTCGTGGTAGGGAATGATGTTAGCACCGGGTTCACTGGTAGCAGAGTTGAGGTAGGCCTCTTCCAAACATTCACTCAACGGAATTGAATTGCGCATTGAAGGCAAGCCGCCCCATACAGAGCATTCTCCTAATGAAACAAGTATATCACAATGCTCCCTGAATTTTCGCAGCGTTTCCACATTTTCTGAATTGCATACACCGCCCTCGATAATACCAATATGGCAGCGGGAAGTAAATTCTTTGAAATCTGTCAGCGGTGACTTATCAAAGGATATCAGTTCTACTACATCCAGCAGGTCGGCATCAATATCCAGCAATGACATATGACAGCCAAAACAACCTGCCAGCGAAACGGTGGCTACAATTTTTTTACCCATTACCGGGGGCCGGTTTTTGTGTGTAGTTTTTTTCTTGTTGTAATCTTTCTGCACCGATTCCATATCGTATTTCCTGTCGCCAAACGGCGCTGCCAGGCTTACTCCTCTTACAATGATGGCGCCGGTAGGACAGATATGCATGGCATTCAGGGCCTGTTCTTCGGTTAGTCTTGCTTCCTGCTCATAGTCGATACCGACATAGGTTTCATTGCCCCTGTCCTGGTAGTTGAATACTTTTTTTCCATCACTGGTTTTTACTTCCACCACACAACGGAGACATTTGATGCAACGGTTATGCTCCATCACCATTCGTTGCGGGTTGAAATCAATAATCCGGTCTTTGAATAAATGCTGAAATCTTGTAGAGGAAACGCCCAATTCATAACCCATGTGCTGAAGGTCGCAATTGCCGCTTTTCTCACAGGCCGGGCAGATATGATTGCCTTCGGCAAACATCATTTCCACCAATGCTTTGCGGGTATCCAGCAATTCCGGTGTATTAACTTCAACTACCAGGCCTTCACTCACTTTCTCCGTACAGGCCGGGTTGTATTTCCCATTCATCTTACAGGTGCACACCCGGCAGGTGCCGAGCGGCGGTTCGATATGTTCATAGTAACAAAGAGATGGAATAAAGATGCCATTTTCCTTTGCCACCTGCATCAGGTTTTTTCCCTTTTCAGCCTGTATGTTTTTTCCATCAATTGTTATGTTTACCATTTCTGCCATGACCGTCAGATTTTATATTTCTCATAGTCTTCCGTTGCTTCTTCCATGTCAAACTTCAGGTTCAGTCCATTATATTCTTTATCCAATTTGCTGCGGAAGTAATCAGCAAATTTTTCCATGGAGAATATCAGACTGTTGGTAGCCGTTTTACCTAAGCCGCAGCGGCTGGTATTTTTCATGATGGTGCCCCAGCTCTTTAATTCTTCCAGGTCTTTTTCATTGGCGAGACCGTTGTCGAGTCTTTCCAGTTTGCGCTGAATAATAAAGTTGCCGGCCCTGCAGGGTGTACAAATACCGCAGGATTCTGCTTTAAAGAATTCAGAAAAATTCAGCAAGACTTTTACCAGGTCTCTTTGTTTATTAAAGATTATGAAGGAACCACCGCAACGAATATCTTTTCTTGCCAGCAGGTCGAGCATGGAAATGCGGCGGTATTTTTCTTTAATGGAAATACATTCACCGGATGGTCCGCTTACCTGTATGTAATAAGGATCATCCGCTTCACAGAGCTCCAGCAGTTCGGCTACTGTCATTCCCCATTCTATTTCATAGATGCCGGGTAGTTTACAGTCGCCGGACACACTGATGAGCTTGGTACCCGGTGAACCGGGTATGCCCATCTGCATATATTCCTCCGCACCCATTTCCAGGATACGGGCTGCCGCACAGAAGGTTTCTACATTATTAATGACAGTGGGTTGTTGTAAATACCCTTTTTCAACCGGGAAAAACCATTTGGTTCTGGGTTCACCCCTTTTGCCTTCCAATGATTCTAATAAAGCGGTTTCTTCACCACATACATAAGAGCCGGCACCCATTTGAACCCTGATGTCGAAATGGAATCCTTTGATATTTCCGCAATCTTTTCCCAGCAATCCTTTTTTCCGATAATCATCAATGGCTTCATCCAGTTTTGGTTTCAGCCATCGGTATTCGCCACGCAGATAAATGATACCATATTCAGCGCCGATAGTGTAACCGCAAATCATCATTCCCCCGATCATTGATTTTGCCTGTGTGCTGATGAGTACCCTGTCTTTGAATGTACCGGGTTCACCTTCATCGGCATTGCAAACCACAAACCTTGGTCTTGCTGTTTGCTCTTTTGCAGCTTTCCATTTCTTCCAGGTGGGGAAATAAGCGCCGCCTCGTCCGGCCAGTTCTGTTTTTTTCAACGATTCAATTACACCGTCCGCCCCGAGTGATGCTGCATTAGCCAATGCTTTAACGTCATTGAATTTTTTAAAGAAAATACTTTTATCACCCGGAGGTGTATACCGAATATTATCTGCAGGCGTATCACAGATAGATTCAGGTGCAGCGCCATTCTTCAAAGCATGTATGATATCCTTGACCCGAATGGCATTCAGGTTAGTGAAAGGATAAAAGTTTATCAAGGCAGAAGGTTCCTGGTCGCTGAGCCCAATACAGGGTGTGAGAAATAAACCGAATGTACCGGTGCGATCTACCGAACCAAAGACAGCGCCGGTTTCTCTTTCAAATGTTTCTTTTATCCGGTTGAAGCCTTTGATATCGGCAACAATGCTGTTGTTGAGATAAATGGTGTATTTACCGGTGGGTTTCCGGTGAAAAAAATGGTAGAAAGAAACGACGCCTTCCACTTCGATGGTTGAAAGACTAAACTGATCTGCAATTCGTTTTATATCGTCATCATTGATAAAGCCATTTTTTAATTGCAATTCCCATAACTGGTTGAGCATTTGAGTTTGCCCGGGTTCCACCAGTTGTTGTACTGTTTCGGCAGGCATAGTCGGGATTTATGGTTTCAGAAAACGACTCAATATCAATACTTTTCATTTCAGAAATGTATGACTATTGTTAATCTGTTATGTGATTTTAAGCAGACACCCTTTTTAATAATTAGCCGGCTGTTTAAAACAGTCTTTCACCTGATTATTATCATATTCAACTATGACGGTATTGCTCCGCCTGCCGGAACTTATTTTCTAATATTGATGTCTGTAAAACAAATCAAAATGAAAAAGATTGCATTAATTAGTTTATTGGCATTCCTGGTTCCTTTTTTAAGTTTTGCACATGAAGGTCATGGCCATACACATGGATTTACCATCACCCATTATTTTGTTGAGCCCGAACACCTGCTATTGCTGATTGGTGTATTGGCTGCAGGTACTCTTTTTTTTCGCAGCTATTTTAAAAAAGAGAAGAAGGTATAATTTATTCAAGAACAAAAACTTTAGTTATGTGTGCTACCTGCGGCTGCGACAGCAATGGAAATATCTCCTTTCATGAACCCGGACATGAACATCACCATCATGACCATGCCCACTCACACAGTCATGAAAAAACAGTAGTGGAAGTAGAACAGGATATACTGCACCAGAACAACCTTCTTGCACAAAGAAACAGGGGCTATTTTGATGCAAAAAATATCCTTGCTATAAATATGGTGAGCTCACCAGGGTCCGGTAAAACAGCTTTGCTGGAGAGAACATTAATAGACCTGAAAGGCCAGTTTGACTTTTATGTAATAGAAGGTGATCAGCAAACCAACCTGGATGCCGACCGTATACATGCCACCGGTACAAAAGTGGTTCAGATCAATACTGGTAAAGGTTGCCACCTTGATGCACATATGGTACTGCATGCATTGCAGGGAATGATGCCAAAAGAAAATGGTGTAATGTTCATTGAGAATGTAGGCAACCTGGTTTGTCCTGCTATGTTTGATTTAGGAGAAAGAGAAAGAGTGGTGATCATGAGTGTAACAGAAGGTGAGGATAAACCACTGAAGTACCCGGAAATGTTTCATACTTCCACACTTTGTATTATTAATAAAACAGACTTGCTTCCTTATGTGCCTTTTAATATTGACAAGGCAAAAGCTTATGCCAGGCAGGTTAACCATAATTTAGAAATTATCGAATTGAGTTGTCTTACCGGGGAGGGTTTGCCCCGGTGGTACGACTGGCTGCGGGCGAAAGTGCCTGTATTGCAGCCTGCCTGATTTTATGAAAACGTATCACATCCATATCGGCGGCCTGGTGCAGGGAGTGGGATTCCGACCACATGTATATAAAATAGCAGTGCAAACAGGGCTGGGCGGTTGGGTAAGTAATACGAGGGACGGCGTACATATTGAAATAAATGCCGACGATCAAACAGCCCTGCAGTTTTATGAAAGGATTATACAGCAACCACCTGCCAATGCCGTCATTACCGCTTATAGTATAAATGAAGTGGCTGCCCAATCGTTTTCTTCTTTCTCTGTTTTGCAGAATGAAACAGATTGTAAGCCTGATCTTTTACTGACGCCAGATTTTGCTATTTGTGATGCCTGCAGACATGAAATTGCTCACCCTCGCAACAGGCGATACCGTTACCCGTTTACTACCTGCTTACATTGCGGGCCAAGATATTCTATCGTCAAAGCCCTGCCGTATGAGCGATATCATACAACGATGTCTCATTTGCAAATGTGTGAGGTTTGTGGTGATGAATATAATAATGTATGTGATCGCCGGCATTACAGTCAAACCAATTCCTGCCATAAATGCAGTATACCGATGCATCTTTTTTCGGCTGCCGGTAAAATTATAAGTCATCAACCCGAAGAAATTCTGACCAATTGCAAGCAATATCTTGATGAGGGAAATATCATTGCAGTAAAAGGCATAGGTGGCTACCTGCTGCTATGTGATGCTACCAACGAATCTGCTGTTCAGCAGTTGCGCAGCAGAAAGCACCGGCCAGCCAGGCCATTTGCTCTTTTGTATGCCAGCATCGAGAATGCTTCAAAGGATGTACATATCTCTGAATACGAAGAAGCAGCTCTAAAAGATAAAACAGCTCCCATTGTGCTTTGCCGGCTGAAAGCTATTCAGCAAAATGAAATTTGTACATCCGTAATTGCACCCGGGCTTGATAAAATTGGAATTATGCTGCCTTGTGCACCGCTGTTGCAACTGCTGGCTAATGATTTTGGAAAGCCATTGATTGCTACCAGTGGCAATATCAGCGGATCGCCTATTGTTTATAAGGATGATGATGCTATTGAAAAACTCTCCGGCATTGCAGATTTTATCATCACTTATGACAGGGAAATTGTTGTGCCGCAGGATGACAGCGTATTGCAACTGACTGAAAAAGGAGAGAAAATAATTTTACGGAGAAGCCGTGGACTGGCTCCTAATTATTTTCCGAATCCTTTTCAAGCAACTGATGAGTGCATATTGGCAACGGGCGGTGAATTGAAAAGTGCTTTTGCCATTCAGGAACGGCATCGGCTTTATATCAGCCAGTTTTTGGGAAACCAGGAAAGCCTTGCATCACAGGAGGCCTTTACGCATACCAGTGATCATTTATTTGATTTGTTGCAAGTAAGACCATCTGTTATCCTTGCGGATAAACACCCTGGTTATTTTGTATCGCAGCGGGCAAATGCACAATCGCTTGAAAATAATCTCCCACTTTTTTTGGTGCAGCACCACGAGGCACATTTCGGGGCTGTGCTGGCAGAGAATAATCTGTTGAATACAAAAGAGCCTGTGCTGGGTGTTATTTGGGACGGAGCCGGCTATGGTGATGATCAGCAGGTATGGGGCGGCGAGTTTTTTGTTTTTGAAGAGGGTGAGATCAACAGGACGATACACTTTGATTATTTCCCGCAATTGCTCGGTGACAAAATGAGCCGTGAACCAAGATTGTCTGCATTAAGTCTGCTGAAACAGTTACCCGCCAAACAGTCTGTACTTGAACCATATTTTTCAGTAACCGAGTGGCAGTATTATCAGCAATTGATAAAACAACCGGCCACACTCCTCACAAGCAGTGTGGGCCGCCTGCTGGATGCCGTTGCCTGCATACTGGGTATCTGCCCCATCAATACATATGAAGGCGAAGCAGCCATGAAACTGGAGGCAGTTGCAAGAAGTTACCGGGGTGAAATGACTGATTATTATCCATTGCCTGTAAAGAATAACCGTGTTGAACTGTTGCTGTTGTTGCAGGATATGATGCATGATAAGGAAGCGGGAATGCCCGTTGACCAGGTTGCCGCTAAAGTTTTTTACTCGCTGGCATTAACAGTTGGCAGGATGAGTGATTACCTGGGTATTGATAAGATCGCCTTCAGCGGCGGTGTTTTTCAGAATGCTTTTTTGACCAATATGATTGATAGTTTATATGCGGGTAAGAAGCAGTTGTATCGCCATAAGCAATTAAGTTCGAATGACGAGTGTATAGGATTTGGACAACTGGCATGTTATCATTTATCGAAGAAAAGACAGATGGAGATGCAATTACCGGCATCTATGATAATTAGTGAAATGAATTAAATGTATCTTGAATTATGTGTTTAGCAATACCAGGAAAGATATTATCGATCATTCCAAAAACGGATGAAACTTTCCGTATGGGAAAGGTTTCTTTTGGCGGTATTACCAAAGAAGTAAACCTGAGTATGGTGCCGGATGCTGTGGTGAATGATTATGTGCTGGTGCATGTGGGGGTAGCCATCAGCCGTATTGATGAGGAAGAAGCAAAACTGACATTTGAGTACCTGAAGCAGATTGGCGAAACAAATGAATTGAACGAAGAATGAAATTTTTATCAGAATACAGGGATCCGGAGCTGGCCCGGCAATATTTTGAAGAGATACGCAGGGTTACCACAAAGTCATGGACACTGATGGAAATTTGTGGCGGGCAAACGCATAGCCTTGTAAGAAACGGAATCCTTGATTTGTTAACGGATAAAATTACCATGGTGCATGGGCCGGGCTGCCCGGTTTGTGTGACGAGTATCCATGTAATTGATGAAGCAATTAATCTTGCGCAGAAGAAAGATGTTATTCTCTGTTCTTTTGGCGATATGTTGCGGGTGCCGGGTTCAACAAAGAGTTTACTTGAAGTAAAATCTACCGGTGCGGATGTAAGAATTTTATATTCTCCGCTTGAGGCAGTTCAGCTGGCACAACAAAACCCGGAGAAAGAAATTGTTTTTTTTGCAGTAGGCTTCGAAACAACGGCCCCGGCCAATGCATTGAGTGTGATACAGGCGGATAAGCTCGGTGTAAATAATTACAGCATACTGGCCTCGCATGTACTGGTACCGCCTGCCATGGAAGCTTTGTTAAGCGATCCGGAAAATAAAATTGACGGATTTTTAGCAGCTGGTCATGTTTGTACCATTATGGGGATGGAAGAGTATTTTCCGATTGCTGAAAAATATAAAACACCCATCGTTGTTACCGGGTTTGAACCGCTGGATTTATTACAGGGAATACTGATGACGGTGATGCAGTTGGAAAAGGGAGAGTACAAGGTAGAAAATCAATATGCAAGGTCAGTACAAAGAGAAGGGAACCGGCTTGCCAAAGATTCGATAGAAAAGGTATTTACTGTCAGCGACAGGCAATGGAGAGGTATCGGTTCGATTCCCCAAAGCGGTTATGAAGTGAATGAGCGGTATATAAAGTATAATGCCCGGCTGAAGTTTAATCTCAATATTCCTTTGGCAGAAGAAAACGACAGCTGTATCAGTGGTGAAATAATGAAAGGATTGAAGAAACCCTTTCAATGTCCCCATTTTGGCACACTATGTAAACCCGAGCATCCGCTCGGTGCACCTATGGTAAGCAGCGAAGGAGCCTGCGCAGCCTATTATCATTACTCCCATACAGGTACAGTACAAATAACTTGATATGATGTTAACTTGTCCTATGCCCAAATTTGATTTTGATGTCATAACCTTAGGCCATGGCAGTGGCGGCTTGCTGACACATAAATTGCTGGAGAGCGGCGTATTTGATTTATTTAAAAATGACCTGCTTGATCAGCAGCATGATGGTGCCTCTTTTTCGCTGCAAGGCAATGTTGCATTTAGTACTGACAGTTATGTAGTGACTCCTATTTTCTTTCCGGGTGGTAATATTGGCGACCTGGCAGTTAACGGCACGGTGAATGACCTCGCCATGTGTGGGGCTAGAGCCAAATACCTTTCCTTATCATTTATCCTGGAAGAAGGATTGACGATGGATGATTTCTGGAAAATTTTGGTGAGTATTAAACAGGCGGCCGATCAAGCAGGGGTAAAAATTGTAACCGGTGATACAAAAGTGGTAGAAAAAGGAAAAGGCGATAAGGTATTTATCAATACAGCCGGTATTGGCATCATGCACCCTAAAGCGAAGATTCACCATAATAATATAGAGGCGGGCGATAAAATTATTATCAGCGGTCAGCTGGCTAATCATGGCATCACCATTATGAGCCTGAGAAAGGGACTGGAATTTGAAACAACCATACAAAGCGATACAGCAGCACTGCATGATACTGTAATGCAACTGCTGGATGAATTTGGTAATAGTATACGGTTTCTTCGTGACCCGACAAGAGGAGGCCCGGCTTCTGTGTTAAATGAGATTGCCGGTCTTACCCGTCTCGGATACCAGCTTTACCAGTCTGCGTTACCAATCGATCCGCAGGTGGAGGGGGCCTGTGAGATGCTGGGATTAGATCCTTTATATATTGCCAATGAGGGAATATTTCTCGCTATCGTAAAGGCTGATATAGCAGATGAATTTTTGTCTGTTCTGAAACAAAACAGTAATGGCACCCATGCTGCCCTTATCGGGGAAGTAACCAATACACATACCGGAAAGGTAATACTCAACAGCAGTATTGGCGGACAGCGGGTAGTTGGGTTCCTGCCCGGTGAACAATTGCCCCGTATCTGCTGATATTTTCATTCACATCTTTATGTGATTAGGCATTTCCCGGTTTCTTTTATCTTCGCTTTTCTTTCAAGTAACGAATATGAAAATCTGCTAAGGTTCGATCCCATTGTAATCCCGGATAGCCGGGACAGAACCTGATATACTAAGACCGTTCGTCAATCAGCAGCATTAACTGCTGTTTTTCAATTTCATTTAATTTATTTTCATATGCCAGTGTATTGCATTCGCTTTATACCGGCCAAACCAACAACTATGTCGAAACAAACAAAAACCAATAAATTTTCTTATTTCCGCTCACTTGTATGGCAATCACTAAAGGGCGGGGAGCATGACTATACACAAGGAAGTATCCGCGGCGCCATTGTACTGCTGGCGATACCCATGATACTCGAACTGAGCCTGGAGTCCGTGTTTGCGGTGGTAGACATGTACTTTGTCAGTCATTTGCCCGATAATGAAGTGGCCATAACAACGGTTGGCCTCACGGAATCGGTAATAACGATTATTTATACACTGGCAATTGGATTAAGTACCGGCGCTACTGCAGTTGTGGCCCGTAGAATTGGGGAGAAGAATCCTGAAGCTGCCGCACATGCAGGTGCACAAGCCATTTTGCTGGCAGTGGCGGCTGCTGTTATACTCAGTATTCTTGGGGTCATTTTTGCACCGGATATTTTACGATTGATGAAAGCAGAAGAAAGAGTGGTGCAGGAAGGAGCCGTGTTTACCCGGATCATGCTGGGAGGCAGTACTGTTATCGTTTTGCTGTTTTTAATTAATGGTATCTTCCGCGGAGCTGGTGATGCTGCTATTGCCATGCGTAGTTTGTGGCTGGCCAGTATCATCAATATCTTTCTTTGTCCCATGCTGATCAACGGGTATGGACCATTCCCTGAATTAGGCTTAAAAGGTGCTGCTATTGCAACTACTATCGGAAGAGGAGCCGGGGTAGTGTACCAGTGCTATTACCTTTTTCACAGTAAAGGGAATATCCGGATAAAATGGCCGCATTTTAAATGGGATTTTCCTGTTATCAAACATGTGTATGAAGTGGCATGGCCTGCTACCCTGCAGTTTTTTATTCAAAGCGGCAGCTGGATCGTACTGGCCTGGCTGGTTTCTGATACGGGCAGTACCAATGCCAGTGCAGGGTACCAGGTAGCGATACGTAATGTTGTGTTTTTTATCTTGCCTGCCTGGGGATTGAGTAATGCAGCGGCTACACTGGTAGGTCAGAACCTGGGAGCGAAACAGCCCGACCGGGCGGAAAAAAGCGTACTGCTTACCACAAAGTATAATGCCATCTTTATGGCAGGTGTAATGCTGTTGTTCCTTTTGTTTGCTTCTCCCATCATCAGCATTTTTACCACCAAACCCGAAGTACATGCCTATGGTGTGTTATCGCTCCAGATCATCGGCAGCGGGTATATCTTTTATGGAATAGGAATGGTAATGATACAGGCATTGAACGGGGCCGGTGATACCCGTACCCCCACCTGGATCAATTTTTTTGGTTTCTGGCTATTTCAAATACCATTTGCTTTTTTACTGGCCAAGGTATTTAAACTTGGACCGCTGGGTGCTTTTATTGCTATACCCGTAGCAGAATCGGTAATAGCCGTGATTGCCTGGTATTATTTCCGGAAAGGCAAATGGAAAAAGGTAGCTGTTTAATCAATACTTTTACGAAGTATGGAAGAGCCGGTGGTCCGCATTCCATACTTCGTATTTCCTACTTTTTATTTTTGGTGTATGAGTAATAATGTAATTGACCAAAACAGGGTTCGCCAGTTTTTTTTTATTGTACTGATATTATTGATCGGTATCCTGCTTTCGTTCCAGTTGTATTCTTTTTTACCGGCAATACTTGGCGCTATAACGCTGTATATTCTCATGCACCGGTGGATGTTTTACCTTATTGAGAAAAGGAAATGGAAAAAAGGCCTGGCAGCCCTTCTGCTGATGTTTGTTTCTTTTATTGTCATCCTGCTTCCTGTAGGATTGCTGGTAAACATGCTTTCTTCAAAAGTGAGTTATGCTATTCAGCATTCTGCAGAACTGACGACAGCTCTGAAAAAAGTAGTAACGGACATAGAAACGCAATATAATATTGTTATAGCCAGCGAGGAGAACATTAATAAACTGGGTAATGCCATAGCACAAAGCCTGCCCAAAATACTGGGGGCAACTTTTAATACCCTTACTACTATCTTTTTCATGTATTTCATTCTTTATTTTATGCTGGTCAATTGCCGTCAAATGGAGGATGCACTGTATGAATACATTCCGCTAAGAGATGAGAACGTTTCCAAGATCGGCAAAGAAGTACATACGATGGTTTATTCCAATGCCATAGGTATTCCGCTGATCGCTTTTGTGCAAGGCGTTGTAGGGTTGATTGGTTACCTTATTATTGGAGTAAAGGAACCATTTTTCTGGTTTGGTGTCACCTGCATTGCTGCGATGTTGCCGGTGGTAGGAGCGGCATTGGCCTATGTTCCCCTTGCGATTATATTTTTTGCCAACGGGCAATCAGGGCAGGGGATAGCATTACTGATCTTTGGATTTGGTATCATTGGCCTGGTAGATAATGTACTTCGTTTTACTTTATTAAAGAAGATGGCTAATGTGCACCAGCTGGTCACTGTGTTTGGGGTTATTATCGGGTTAAATCTTTTTGGTTTTCTCGGGTTAATATTTGGTCCATTGCTTATATCCATGTTCATTCTTTTACTTAAAATATATACCAGTGAATTTGTAACCAAACAAAGAGACCTGCATAAGATCATGGAGAACTAATCAATAGCAGTATGTATAAGTATATCCCTTTATACCCTCGTAAATTTCCTTGTTATAAATTTGATTTCATTGCGTACTTCTTCGCAAATACATAGAAAACAATGATTTATTGTTAGAATTATTAACGATAGGATAATATTTTAGCACCGGCTTCCGTTTAAAGAATCCCATCTGAACAACAAGATCCGAATAGGATGTTCAGAGAAAAACCGTACCTGAGTGAGAAAAATTATTATTCCA
>CAYPBW010000069.1:12900-14602 GCA_964409055.1 uncultured Chitinophaga sp.
AATGGCGTAGATCCCGGATTCAATGATAAGGCCCTGACACGCAGTATAGTGATACATGGAGCTGCATATGTGGATGGGGCAAGAGCAAAGTCCGGCATTATGATGGGCAGAAGTTTTGGATGCCCGGCTGTGCCTGTGAAGGAATCGGCACAAATAATAACGACCATCAAAAATGGCACCTGCCTGTTTATATATCATCCGTCAAAAAATTACCTGCTTGGCTCTAAAATACTAAACGGCTGATTGGACACACAACAAGGATGGATGATTACAAAAGGCCCAACTCACCCTATGGTTGGGCTTTTTTGTTTTCAGGAGCTTAACTTTACTGCGATGGCTAAAGTAAACCTGCGGGACAGCTTTAATTTATTATCCAAACTCACTTTTCGCCGGGCATGGAACGGGGTGAAAGTGTTATCAAGTTACTATATCAGCAAGTGGACAAAAAGGCCGGTGCAATGGGGTTATCCTGTTTCCATCTCTTTTGAGCCTACTACTTCCTGTAACCTGCGATGCCCGGAGTGCCCCAGCGGTTTAAGGGCTTTCACAAGACCTACCGGGATGCTGCAAAAAGATTTCTTCAGCCAGACTATCGATCAGTTACACAGGGAGTTGCTCTACCTTGTTTTTTATTTCCAGGGAGAACCTTACCTGAATCCTTCTTTTTTGGATATGGTTAAATATGCTTCCAAAAAGAAAATATATACGGCTACATCTACCAATGCACATTATTTAACGGATGAAAATGCGAAACGTACTATCGAAAGCGGACTTGACCGGCTCATTATTTCAATAGACGGCACAACACAGGATGTATACCAGCAGTACAGGGTGGGCGGGCAATTACAAAAAGTACTAGAAGGAACTGCCAATATTGTGAAGTGGAAAAAGGAGCTTAAGAGCAAAAAGCCATTTGTGGTGTTCCAGTTCCTGGTAGTAAAACCCAATGAACACCAGGTAGAGGATGTAAAGAGGCTTGCCAAGGAAATAGGGGTGGACGATGTGTGGTTCAAGACAGCACAGGTATATGATTATAAAAATGATCCGAACCAGTTGATTCCGGTGACTGACAAATACAGCCGGTATAAGAAAACTGATGAGGGGTATATCTTTAAAGGAAAGCTGGCCAATCACTGCTGGCGACTTTGGCATGATCCGGTTATTACCTGGGATGGCCTGGTGGCACCCTGTTGTTTTGATAAGGATGCGCAGCACCAGCTCGGCGACCTGAAGAAAAAGTCGTTTAAAGAAATTTGGAAAAACGGAGAATACACTAAATTCAGGAAACAGATTTTGCAGGGAAGGAAGAATATTGACATCTGCTCCAACTGCAGTGAGGGAACAAAAGTGTGGGAGCGATAATTTAAATTCAGCTTTATGCAATTATCATCTGCTATTTCTACCCGTCTTCATTACCAGCATAAGGTTTTGGTAGAGGTTATTGATGGGTTAAGTGATGAGCAAATAAGACGACAGCTCATACCCGGCAAATGGTCCATATTTGAAAATGTAGTGCATCTTCAGGCCTTTCAGCACAAGTTTATTGAAAGGGTACAGCAAATCTTAAAAAATGAAGAGCCGGTTTTTGACCGGTACACAGCAGAAGGAGACCCCCTTTTTTTAGATAACTGTCATAAATCTACCCGTGAAGTGATGCAGGACCTGCTGACAACAAGAAAGGAAATGACTGCCGAAATTGTTT
>CAYPBW010000070.1:0-14566 GCA_964409055.1 uncultured Chitinophaga sp.
TCCATACCAAAATGACATTGCAGATGCAATAGTTTTTTACCATCTACATCTCCAAGCTCAGTAAGCTCAATAGGGGTCAAAGCCGTTTCGCCTTTCTTAAACCCTGCAAGGTTGTAGAACTCCGAATCTCTGTGAACGATGGTCCGCTGGTTCCAAAGCTCTTTGTTGGCATTAAAATACTGATCGTAATTACCCATAAAGATTAAAATTAAGAAAACACCCCGTTTATACAGGGTGTTTTCCACAATGAACAGGCTAATACTTACTCTTTTATTATCCTGGAATCGCCTGATGAAACAATTTGGGTGATCAAGGGATCGCCCCTGTAATAAATACTACTTTGACCAGAGGCATTTGCTTTAAAACTGTTACCTACTTTTACTTTGATAGTGGATTGCCCAGTAGCAATTACCTCTGCAAAAACAACTGTTGACAGACCATAGGCGAGTATTTGAGATTGACCACTTGCCTCTGCTTCAAAACCCGTAGCAGTTCCGCCCTGAAATTCAATTTTAGACTGGCCACTTGCCAGCAAATTGAATTTGGGTGCACTCATATTAACCCAGCATGCACTCTGTCCTGAAACAGCAAGGTTTACCAGGTCTGTTTCTGAAAATCCTGAAACAGTTCCCTCTGACTGACCAGATAACACTAAACCTTCCAGGGAAGGCAGCGTTATGGTAAAATACACTCTTTTCCGGTTTGACTTATACCGGTTATATTCAATCTTTAAAGAAGAATCAATAACCCGGATAACAAGATCATTAATGTCTCTTTCTTCACCCCGGGCAATGATGGAAAAGCCAGTACCCTTTGTAATCGTCAGACGATGCTGATCACCTGCATCAATTTTATTAAAATCAATATTAGAATAACTTCTCTCAATGGGATTACTGGGTTCTTTTGAGCAGGCGGTGAATAAGAGCATAGCCGCTATTATTCCGAAAAATGTTTTTGTTAATGCTTTCATTTGAAATGGTTTAATGATATAGCAAATATCATTTGCACGGCAAAATGAACCAACCGCATGAAGATGTGAAAAAGAAAAGGCCCTCTTTAGAAAAAGAAGGCCGCTAATGATTGCTTATGTAGGAGAAATTTAAATCGGATAAATCAATTGTTGCTACAAATGTCTGTTATGGAAAACTTGTTCCAATCACATAAACATGTGAATGACGATTCTCTTTTTTAAGAAGCATCAGAACGGCCAAATACAAGCCAGGTGTTCCCGGCCATATCATTCTCATCTTCACATCCATTTGACACCTGGTCGCAATCAGCCTCTATTGCCTTTTTTGGATCAGTTTCCTGTTTCGGCTTTTCAGTGGCAAGACAGGCCAGTTGAATATTCCGGGTGATGTATTTTCCTTTCATAAAATAAGTTTAATGGTTTAAGGTTTTTGTTGATGCAAAGATCATAGAAAGGAAAAAGGCAGACAATCACATATTGGTGTGAAGAATGGTTAATAAACAAAAAAGATGTGAGAAATTTCCCACATCTTCTGCCAAGTCTTGCTATAATATTATTCCCCGTATCCGCTTTTAAGCAAAACCTCCCGGGGGGATAAGGAATACAGATCTTTCCAGCTTTCTTTTCCATGCTTTTTTACATATGCTTCACATATTCTGAAACCAATGAAATAACCAATAGCACCTGGTCCTTCCTTAAAAGGTTTTTGCCCCCGGTCCGCTAATGCCAGTGCATGTTCCCTGTTATTAGTAAAAAGATATGGTTTCAGCTTGCTAAAAATAGCTTTTTCATTATCCAGGCAAAATTGAAGTCCGGAAACAGAATACTGTAAATAATCATGCAGCTCATACTTATCGCCAAATACCACCTGGTTCATATAAACGGCAAATCCTTCATTAATCACCCGGTATAAGCCCAGAGCAGTTGTATCGGGGAGAGTTGTATTTTCATAAATCTGGTGATTGATCTCATGTGGCAGAAGCATCTGCACATAACCAATTTCTGTTTTATTATGTGTCAGATCAAGCACCATTCTGCCATTACCAAAGCCCCCCATATCGGTCACGCCACTGCCAAAGGCAATAAACCATGTGCCCGACGGTGTTCTGCCACTATAACAATTCAAAACGGATGCTGTAAGATTGAAAAAGTTATCAATATTAAAAGATGAAAATGTTAACGCCTTTTTAGACATCATGCTTATACTGTCCATAATAAGCGGCTTCATTACCTGCTCATAATAAACAGTACTATCACCCACATAGCCTTCCCAAAATTCTTGATATGGCAAATAGGTTCTTTTGATTAGCTCTGTTCTGACCTGCTGTTCAGCCAGGTTTCTTGTTTCATACAAAACAGCTATTTGATGCTTATAAATGTTTATAAGCCTCAGGTTACCGTTAAAGAGACTGAGACTATCCTTTACCTTGGTAACACGATAATAAGTTTCCCCGTCAATTTCTCCTTCTGCATAGGCATGTACCATACCCAGGCACATTAACAAAACAATTAATAACTTTCTCATATACTGCAAATTGATTTATTGATTCATTCATATGAATGCCGGAACTCAAACTCATTCGTTCCGGCAATATTTATTTTCCCTTTTGACCGCAGGGAAAGCTGGCAGGCGCCATTTACCACCACATCAAGTTTTTCATTATCCAGCGCCTCTTTGGTAACAACCTTAGAGTCTCCATTGATAACAAGCTGCCTTAATAAACGGGCAGGTACATATACTGTTAATTTCTCGCCTTTGTTATTTCCGTAAAGCCATATAGATAATTTTCCCTTTTTAACCAGGAACCTTACTTTGCCAAACATTGATCTGTCTCCGTCTACTGAAATATCCTTTCCGGTTTCATTGGTTAACACAACAGAAATATGATCACTTACTTCCAGGTAACTAAAATGCTGGTCCAGCTTAATCTGCATAACAGGCGGCAACTCTTTTCCGCTTACCATGCCAGTTATCAATGTAAATATGGTTGCAATAATTATGGTTAAGAAGTTATGTTTCATAAGTTTCATTTTATAAGATTATTAATTCAATTACAAGTCAAAGATCAATTCTTAATATGCCCGATAAAATAACACAAGCATGTATATATTATCTCGCAAACAAGTTCTTACTCACATAATCATGTTATACGACCTGTATCACAGTTTCACACATTCATGCGATTCAGAAAATCTTCAGAGAAAATATTTTTGTCAAAAAATAATGAATGAAAAAATATATCTATTTTCTACTGGCTGTTTTTTTTACAGCATGCGGATCTGCGAAAATTGCCCTGGATAATAATGAATGGATTAAAGCGGAAGAGTTTGCTGTAAAAGGAAGGCAGGGCATCATGATTAACCAGAAACTAAGCTTTGGCAGTTACCGCACCGTCTCTGTAAAAAGATCATGGACCAGGGGAAGCAGTTACTTCGCCGGTTGGGCTTCCGGCAGACCCGGCTATAATGATTACGAAAGAGTCATCGGCACCGAGTATTCACAGCGCAAACAAACTATCCGCTTTGAGATGACTGATGATAAAGGCAATGAAAGCAGTGTTTTTTGCCTGTCCCGGACAAGGGAGAAAGATTTTATGATCGGCAATAACCCCAATAGCCTGATTAATATTTTACTGGATATCTCCGGCAAGGGCGACATGTCGGAAAATACATTCTGGATCAAAATATTCATCAATAACCAGTCCAGTTCATGGGAAATGCTGCTTGATAATGAAGCTGCACAAAGAAACAGCAAATCTTACACTGGTGTAGTGGCACAAAGCCGTGACAATTATTACACTATTCATCCTGTATATAAAATGACAGGCAAGAATGAAAAGGTATATATAATGCCCGTTGGTTCTGTTGGGTTTGAGTTAAGAAATAAAGAAGGAAAACCGGTTGCTGCTGTATCAGCTATTGATAAGGGAACAGTTTATTTAAACAGTACTGATCCGGGTGAAAAATTCCTGCTTTCCAATATTTGTGCTGCTATACTTCTCAGGGAATCAATATAAGATCGAAGGGCCGGGAATCAAATCCCACATAAATATGTGGTTTTAAAAAGCGACCTTTCATATGCCGGTTCCACTTATTAGATTTGTATATATGAGAAAACTGATGCTTTTGGCAGTATTGCTGAATGGGTTTTTAGCACATACCCAGCAAGGCTATACATTTAATCGTATCAGTACAGATGATGCACTGGGTCTTTCTTCCAACGCTGTTTATTGTACTTACCAGGACAAAAAGGGTTACATATGGGTAGGAACTGCCAATGGGTTACAACGCTTTGATGGCAGCAAGTTTGTGAGCTTTGGAAATAGTGACCCTGGTAGTACCTTATTACCCGTTTCTGATCTTGTTCAAATTATTCCTGATGAAAATGGCATGCTGTGGTTGTTTTTTGGCTCCCGGCTTGAAGTAGGCTTATTTGATCCGATCTCTTTCCGATACCATATTGTGCCCATAAAAACTTCTAAACCTATCCCTGCCAGAAGCGGCATGAAGCTTTGGAAAGACAGCCAGCAAAATCTTTACCTGGTTATCTGGAAATTCGGGATACTTCGCTACAATAAAAACAAGCATTCTTTTTCAGACGAAAATCCCTTTCCGCTGCCGGCAGGCTGGGTTTCCGCTATCAATGTATTTGAAGACACATTAAAAAAACAGATTTGGTTCCCCTGCCCCGATAGTGGAATAGCCATTTATGATATCCCCACAAAAAAAATATATACCAGCAGCAATAATCCGCTTAAAATTCCCTTGCTGGATAATAAAAATATCATACCCGGCACCACTGAAATTTTTATCGATAGCCGAAGGAGGCATTGGATATTTAACTGGACCAACGGACAGCATAAATGGTGTTTTGATGAAAAAGGGATCCTCCTAAAAGATACAGCAGGACTAAACGATAACAGGGAATATTCAGAGCTTACCAGTTTTTTTGAGACAAGGGAAAAAGTATTGTGGGTATATGGGGCAAACGGCTTATTCAATTATGACAGCGATGTAAATCGTTTCTTTTTTTACAAACCCGGGGTGACCAGTGAAACCGGAATTCCTTATCAGTCTGCACATAATATTATGGAGGACAGGGATGGAAGTATCTGGATATCGACAGACAACGGACTCTTCTTCGCCACCCCTG
Organism: uncultured Chitinophaga sp.; assembly: GCA_964409055.1. GTDB lineage: Bacteria > Bacteroidota > Bacteroidia > Chitinophagales > Chitinophagaceae > JJ008. The sequence continues at coordinate 5,124 of CAYPBW010000070.1, forward strand.
AAAGCGGAACTTATGGTGTGGTAAATATCCTATTTGATGAAAGAAACGGAGGAATAGAAATAACAGATCTGCTACAATTAAACTCCGGTCAGTATTGGCTGACTACCTGGGGCAAAGGGCTGATAACAATGGATAAAAATTTTGCAACTTATTCTGCCGGTGTTTACAAGCAGATGCCCAAAATGGACCAGGTCAGCTTAGCCCAATATTACCAAACATGGGCATTGTACCAGCACACAGATGGAAAAATATGGATTGGGTGCCAGGCAGGTAAATACATTATTTACGATACATTAACGAAAAGATCATCATTTGCTGAAATAAAAGAAGCCGATGGCGCCACTATTCGATTTATTACCGGGGATAAGAAAGGGAATATCTGGTTCTCCACTCAACGGGGACACATTATTCGCTATGATGGAAAAAAATTCACTGTAGTACAGCAGTTTGGTACTATCATCCCAAAAATATTAATTGATAACAATGGATTATTGTGGCTGGCCACTTTTAACCAGGGGCTTTATTGCCTGAGTGCCGATGGCAAAAATATCTTAAGGCGGTACACCAGTAACAGTAAAGAGAATGCTTTATTCCTCAATTCCGGTGACGACATTGATCAGATCAATGATACAACTATTGCTTATGGGGCAGGAGCATTAAACCTTATCAATACAAGAACAGGGAAAGTAACCTGGCGCACATTTGATGACGGATTACCGGGTAATTCAATCAGGCGTATTCGGGCAGACAGGAATGGCAACTTATGGATCATTACAAAGAACGGATTGAGTAAATATAATCCACGGACTAACCGCTTTACGCCGTATGGAAGAAAAGATGGCATTACACTGGCAAACCTGACTACTGTTGCTGATTTTATCAGCCAGGAAGATTATATCCTCTTTGCCGGATCTAACGGGCTGATGTATTTTATGCCATCCCTTTTTGAAAATAAAAAACCGCCTGCCAGTGTAGTTATTACTGATTTTAAGTTATTCAATGATTATCTTCCACTGGACTCTCTGCTTAAGCGGCCAAAACTGGAATTTAACTCCGATGAAAATTCTTTCAGCATTTACTTCTCTTCACTTAGTTATTCACAAAAAGAGAAACTGACCTACTATTATAAAATGGAAGGAGTAGATAAAGAGTGGATAAAAGCAGACCGGCAGAATTACGTAAATTATCCGCTGCTGCCTCCCGGCCATTATACCTTTAGTGTTTATTGTGAAAACATTGATGGGATACGTTCAAAAGAGATTACCTCATTTGAAATCTATATCAAACCTCCTTTCTGGAAAACTTATTGGTTTATCAGTACCCTTCTGCTGATTATCCTGCTGTTCATCTATGCATTACACCGGCTTCGGGTTAATAAGCTAATGGCCGTTGAAAAGATCAGGAACCGTGTTGCCAGAGACCTGCATGATGATATGGGATCTACCCTTAGCACTATCAACATACTCAGTACAATGGCAAAAAGCAAACTAAATTCTGATAATGTAAAAACAAGCGAATATATCAGCAAGATCAGCGAGAACAGCCAGCGTATGATGGAAGCCATGGATGACATTGTCTGGAGTATAAAGCCGATGAACGACAGTATGCAGAAAATCATTGCAAGGATGAGGGAGTATGCCACCAATATACTTGAGGCAAAAGACATTGAAGCGTCTTTTAATATAGAAGAAGAGGTAAATGATGTAAAGCTGGATATGGAGGCCCGCAGGGACTTCTTCCTCGTATTCAAAGAAGCTGTTAACAATGCAGCCAAGTATTCAAAAGCTGAAAAAGTTAATATCAACCTGTTTATTATAACCGGACAGCTAACTCTTGAAGTTATTGATGATGGTGAAGGTTTTGATGTGGCTTTTGCTGATAGCGGAAATGGGCTTAGCAACATGCAGAAAAGAGCGGATGCGATGCAGGGTAAATTACAGATCACCTCAAAAAAAGGAAGTGGCACTGTTGTAAAACTTGCTGTACCATTCAACTAAATAATAACCATGAACAAAACCATAAGCCAGAAATTCCGGTTCTTCACATTTATCTGCATAGCACTGCTGGCTTATGTGCATGGTTATAATCTGAATAATACTTACCTGGCGCCCTATAGCACGGTAGAAGAACCATTAACTGTTACTTCTTTTTTTGAATACTTTATAGCAAACGGTCTGCTCAGGTTCAGGATACCAATGCTTTTTATTATCTCAGGTTATTTGTATGCCACCTATGATCACCGGCCTTATCTGCAGCAAATACAAAAAAGATTCAAGACGTTAATCGTTCCTTTTTTTCTGTGGAGTGCGGCAGGCCTTGCTTTTACTTTTCTATTGCAACAATTCACCTATACTGCTGATGTGGTTTATACGGCAGGCATAGATCAGCTTGGTGATAACAGGCCTTATACTGAAATTGGCTGGGAAGGGATGCTTAAAAGATGGCTGCTGCATCCTGTGTCCTATCAGCTATGGTTTATTGTTTCACTTTTTATTTATAATCTCATTTATCCGGTTATCAGGTGGCTGGTGGTAAAAATTCCTTTTATCTGGTTACCGCTGACCTTTTTGCTTTTCTTTTCGCTGTTCCAATTTATTTATGTTGATGGCAGGGGCATTTTCTTTTTCTCGTTGGGAATTTGGCTTCAAAAAAAGAAAATATCTATTGATAAACAACCGGAATGGTTTAGTGCCGGGTTAGCCTTCATACTTTTTATAGGACTGACGGTAATTAAAACATTTATGGCGTTCGAACTGGAGCCCAACCAGTTCTCAACCAGTCTTACCCTGGTAATTTTTTATCAACTATCTGTTATCACAGGAATTATGGCGATGTGGTTTGGCCTGGATAAAGTAGTTCGATGGGCCCTAAGAAAAAAATGGTTTTACAAAGCCAGCGGGTTCTCCTTTTTTCTTTATGGAGCCCACGTACCTCTTTTACCATACGTTATGACCATGGCCTTAATGGAACTAAGCTTTTTACCCTATTACAGGCTATTTTGCTACATTGTGATACCCGGGCTGATTGTTGTATTTTGTATCTGGGCAGGCCGGTTTTTGCGCAAAATTCTACCCGCTGTCTATTTTACCCTTACGGGAAGCAGGGGCTTCTGATAAGCCGGCCATTTCACATTAATATGTGATAGGATATCAGTGGCAGGGTTGGTAAATTTGTATAAACGGCTATACTTCACTCTTCAATTTAATACTATGACCAAGATAATGCTGTACGAAGACAACCCGCAGCTGAGAGAAGGTTTAACGATGCTAATTGATGGCAGCGAAGGTTTCCAGGTTTTGGCATCATTTAAAAATTGCAGCAACGTAGTACAGGAAGTGGAGGCTTTTAAACCAGATGTTATCCTGATGGATATAGATATGCCTGTTGTAAACGGCATTGAAGGATTAAAACTCATTCGCCAGCATAACCACGATGTAAAAGTCCTGATGCTTACTGTTTTCGATGATAATAAGAATGTTTTTGAAGCATTAAAAAATGGAGCCAACGGTTATGTATTAAAAAAGACACCTCCGGCCAAACTGCTGGAATATATAACCGAAGCTGCCAGCGGTGGCGCACCTATGACCTCATCAATTGCCACACAGGTTTTAAAAATGTTTTCGGAAGTACAGGCGCCTCCGGGTGAAGACTATAACCTTAGCGACAGGGAAAAAGAAGTATTACAGCACCTGGTAAATGGTTATAGTTACAAAATGATTGCATCAGAAATGTTTATTGCCATCGATACAGTAAGAAGCCACATCAAAAAGATATATGAAAAACTGCATGTAAATTCTAAATCTGAAGCAGTTGCCAAGGCGTTCAAGGACAAGATCGTATAACCACACTCAAATAAAATAACTGATAAAAAGATGTGAATGTAAATCACATCTTTTTTATTTACGAAAGTTCCGTTTCACATATTTATGGGATTGAAACAGGGTTTCTGGATTAACATCTTTACATCATAAACAAAAACCATTAACCCTGTCTGCCGACAGGCAGGCATTAAACCTTTTAATTTATGCGTACAATGATTCTGCTGCTGTTTGTTTATATAGCCGGCGTAGCCATATTTGCGACAGCCTGTAAAAATTCCACCGCAGATACCCCCCCTATTAGCGAAAAGAAAAAAGACTCATCAGCACTTGTAAAAAGAGGGGAGTATCTGGTTACCATCGGTGTGTGCGATGACTGCCATTCGCCCAAAATAATGGGGCCCAAAGGACCTGAGATAGATATGGAAAGACGATTATCTGGTTTTCCCGGAACAAGACCTGTTCCTTCCTATAACAAGGAATTAATGCAGTCCGGTATTGTACAATTCAACGAAGATTTTACTTCTGCAGCCGGAGTGTGGGGTATTTCATTCGCCGGCAATCTTACCAGTGATGCAACGGGTATTGGCAACTGGCCATTAGAAAACTTCAAATATGCCATCAGGCATGGAAAATTAAAAGGTATGGAGACCGGCCGTGATCTTTTGCCTCCCATGCCATGGACCAACTTTTCTAACATGACTGACGAAGATCTTGAAGCTGTTTACACTTACCTGAAAACAACTAAGCCTGTAAATAACGTGGTTCCTGCACCATTACCACCAGCAAGTACGAAATAAAAATAAAGCCATGAAAAAAGGGAGCCAATGGCTCCCTTCTTCTATTTCATTTTTATGTATTAACCTAGTGCTACTCTCTTGAATGAGGTCACTTTCACATCGCCGCTATCTTTCAGGTACTGCTCAACTGTTTTACTTCCATCCTTCACGAAAGCCTGGGCAGTCAATGTTTGTTCTTTAAAGAAAGCACCCATTTTGCCATCAGCAATCTTAGCCAGCATTTCATCAGGCTTACCCGCCATCTTAGGATCTTGTTTCATTAATTCCATAATGATGTCTTTTTCACGGGTAATAACCTCTGCAGGTACTGAGGCTGCATCCACTGCTACCGGGTTTAATGCAGCAATCTGCATCGCAACATCCTTTCCGGCTTCAGCTGCTTCTTTATCCATTCCAACCAGCACACCGATGCGATATGCGCCGTGAATATAAGATGCTACAAAAGGAGCATCAATTCTTTCAAACTTGGTGATGCCTATTTTTTCACCGATAGTTGCCAGTTTTTCATCCACCAGTGCCTTTACTGTAAGATCACCGATCTTAACTTCCATCAGCTGGTCAAGGTTGGCTACATTATTGGCGATAGCTGCATCAGCAATAGACTGACCAAATGCAACGAAGTCAGCATTCTTTGAAACGAAGTCTGTTTCGCAGCTCACACAAACAACAATGCCCGTTTTATTATCATTGGTTGTTTTAGCAATAACTACACCCTCTTTTGCTTCACGGTCACTTCTTTTAGCAGCTACTTTCTGACCCTGCTTCCGCAACCAGTCAATTGCTGCTTCAAAATCTCCATTTGTTTCTGTCAACGCTTTACGGCAATCCATCATGCCGGCGCCAGTAGCCTGGCGAAGCTTATTTATATCTGCTGCACTTATTGTTACAGTACTCATGATTTGAAATTGAGGTCTGAAGGAAGAAGTCTGATATAACTCCACTCTTCAGGGTTAAAAAATTATTGAACGCATTTTCCTTTTGTCAGATTTCATTCTTCTGACTTCCGGCTTTGGTTTTTATCTCCTGGCACCACCCGGACCACGGCTGCCACCAGCAGGTGTGCGGCGTCTTTGTCCGCCACCAGCGCCACGACCTCTGCCGCCACGACCGCCTTCAGCTTCGGCTTCAGCCAGCAACTTAGCTGCTTTTCTTTCCTTTTCATCATCGGTCATTTCTTCTACCTCTTCGTCCTTTGCAGCTTGTCTTTCAGCTAATCCTTCAGCGATTGCAGCAGTGATATAGTTAACGATGATAGCAATTGACTTGGTAGCATCATCGTTAGCAGGAATAGCAAAGTCTACTTTATTGGGATCGCAGTTGGTATCTACTACACCAAATGTAGAAACACCCAAACGTTTTGCTTCTGCCAGGGCAATATGCTCATGCCCGATATCGATGATGAACAAAGCGGCAGGTACACGGCCCAATTGAGCAATACCACCCAGCACCTTTTCCATTTTATCCTTGTCACGGCTCAGGGTAAGGCGTTCTTTTTTGGTAATGCTGTCAAAAGAACCATCGCCCAGCATTTTCTCAATGCTTTGCATTTTCTTCACACTCTTACGAACGGTGTTGAAATTGGTAAGCATACCACCCAGCCATCTTTCAGTAACAAAAGGCATGTTTACTTTCTTGGCACATTCGCTAACGATGTCCTTCGCCTGCTTTTTGGTACCAACAAACAGGATCTTTTTACCACTGCGGGCAATTTGTTTCAGTGCAGCAGCAGTTTCCTGCAGGCACTCTACTGTTTTGTTCAGGTCAATGATGTGAATACCTTTCTTCTCAGCAAAGATGTAAGGCAACATCTTGGGGTTCCACTTCTTCTTAAGGTGACCAAAATGAACACCTGCTTCCAGAAGCTGCTGTTGTAAGGATGTATTATTTTCCATTGTATTTGAATAATCGTTTTTAATAATTGTTTGTGGCGATTAACGTTTAGAGAACTGGTAGCTTCTACGGGCTTTCTTATGACCAAATTTCTTACGTTCAACTGATCTCGGATCCCTTTTTAGCAAGCCTGCTGCTTTTAATGCAGGACGAAACTCAGGATTCAGCTCAACCAGCACACGGCTGATACCAAGCATGGCAGCTTCAGCCTGACCTTTTAAACCACCACCGGCAGCATTGATTTTTACGTCAAACTTGTTCATTACATCAGCTGTTTTCAGCGGACGTTCCACCTGGTTTTGCAGGTATACCAGCGGAAAATATACCTTATAGTCTTTATCGTTCACTGTAATGTTTCCTTCTCCCTTAGAAATGAAAACCCTGGTTACAGCTTCTTTACGACGACCCACTCCGTTTTTTTGCTTTTCCATTATTTATTAATTAGGAATTTTTTGAATGATGATTAAAACTTCAGTTCTTTCGGCTGCTGAGCAGTGTGCGGATGTTCTGCCCCGGCATATACAAATAGCTTCTTGTACATCTTGCGGCCGAGGCGATTTTTAGGCAACATACCCTTTACAGCCCTTTCAATAACAACCTCTGGACGACGTTTCTGCAAATTGGCAGCAGTTTCTTCCTTGCGGCCGCCGGGATACCCGGTGAAATGATCATAAATTTTCTGTTCCAGTTTGTTACCGGTGAAAACAACTTTCTCGCAGTTGATGACCACGATATAATCGCCGGTATCAACATGGGGAGTGTAAGAGGCCTTGTGCTTGCCACGAAGCATGGCAGCAATCTTTGCGCACATACGACCAACGGTTTGATTAGTACCGTCCACAACATACCAGTTGCGCTTAACGGTAGCCTCGTTCGCATGTTTGGTAGTGAAATGTAGTTTGCTCATTTTTTTCTTTTTTAATGTTATCCCTTTTCATCCTGAGCGGAGTCGAAGGTTATGTCACCGCTATCCCGGCAACTGTTTTTAAATGGGGTGCAAAGATAGGTCTGAGCATGATCTCAGCCTACGAAAAGGAGAGGTAATTTTTATAGAACCCTTGTAAATTGTTGATTTTCAATAAAATTTTTGTTCATAAAATAAAATCATCCCCTCATTGGGAGGTTAGAAAGCTGAATTGATAAGCCGTTTTACGACTATCCGGGTATTAGATAAGTGGGTAATAAGCACGGGAATCGTATCTCCTTCATTGATAGGACTAACTTCAGTGGAACCAACCGGAAGCTTTACTTGAATTTTATCATCAAATAAGTTGAGGTAAATGCCGTGTGGTGTGACTTTATAAACCACCGCATCAATAGCAATTTCATTTTTAAAATGCTGAACTGCTTTTTTATACTCTGATATATAATTATGCGAAAAAAGTTCGGCTACAATACTATTGGGCCGGTCAAGGTTTAACAGGCGAAAACTAATGGCTTCATTCTCTGCAGTTTCAACGGGTGGCTTTTCCCAGGGAGATAACTGAAGCGGAAAGAATATGTAACTATTCCATTCCTTTACAAAATATTTGTCTTCGTTCTTTTTCAAATACCCTGAAAACCGGTTCTCAATAGCGGCTCTTTGTATCAAAAGATCCAACTCTGTATTATGCAGGTATTTTATATTACAGGCTGTCATCTTATCACCACGATCAGACAATCTTAACTGGAAACTTACCGTATCACCCATCCTGAAGTGATGAGATTTTCTGCCAGTTGATTCAAAATCGGTTTTACAGTTAACTGATTTTTTCTTCATACCCTGCAAGTACTCAATAGTAGCAAAATTTTTCTCGTAATTGACAAACGAAATGGTTCCCTTTAGTATCTTTTCCTCCATAATTTTAGTTTTCCTTCCCGGTAAAGGTATGCATGATGCACAATAGCCTGGCCGGTTTAAATTTCAACTGAATCTGCATGTCAAATCGAAACCTGGGACGCACCGTATTTGGTGATCCGAAAAATGCCGGCAATCTGTTATCACTGGAAGAAGCGCATAATTTATTAAATGAATGGGTGCCTAACGAACGCCTCCGGCTGCATATGAAACAGGTGGCTGCTAATATGAAGGCCTGGGCTATTGAAAAAGAAGGTGCAGATGATATAACCGCACAAAAATGGGAACTGGCCGGTTTGCTCCATGATGCTGACTGGGAAAAATATCCTGATGATCATTGCCGTATCATTATTGAAGAACTGGAGAGAAGAAATATTGACCCTGATGTAATCCATTGTATCGCTTCCCATGGGCCTTCTGTTTTCGGCGTAGAGCCGGTGAGCAAAATGGATAAGATGATCTATGCCATTGATGAATTATCCGGCTTTATTCATGCTGCCGCACTGATACGGCCTGCTTTGTACGAAGGACTGGAGGTAAAAAGTGTACTAAAAAGATTAAAGACTCCTTCATTTGCAGCCCAGGTCAGCCGGGAGGAAATAAATGATGCTGTATCAAAAACGGATACCACATTGGAAGAGCTGATTCAGTTCATTATAGACCATCAAAAATCAGTTGTTTAAAATTATTCCTCCCCTTTTTTAAACCCCGCAGATCAAAAAGGGTCACAGTGCAGTTACAAGCCTGCCTGAGAGACAAATACTATTAATCCGAATTTTTCTGATACACCAAACTTGCAGGACACATTCTGCAATGAGGTTGACCTTTCTCTCGTCAGGGCTAATAAACAAAGCCGTTCCTCCTGCTTTGAGCAAGGTTGGAGCGGCTTTTATTATGATCCCCTGGCTTTAGGCCCGGCATAATTGTAGCAATTATGTTTTCTTCTTCCTGGCCATTAAAAGCATTATTACACCAAACAACAGCATAAGTAATCCCGACCAAAGGTTTACATTATACTGAAATGACTTTTTATAGAGTTCTGCATCAGAGTTGGTGATAATTCCATAAGCAGTAACCAGCAAGCCCAATACTGTAAAT
>CAYPBW010000071.1:0-11834 GCA_964409055.1 uncultured Chitinophaga sp.
TATTTTCTTTGGGCGGAACCGGGCAGCTATACTTATTGCTGATATATGCACAATAGGGATTATAGGCCTTATTAAAATCAAGCAGGAATGTTCCTTGTGCAATATCAGGGATGGTTAAATCAATATACCGGCCGTTCTCGTAGGAATCCACACCACAGGTTTCGTCAATAAAGGGTATGAACAGATGATCTTCATATTCTGCGATCTTCATAAGATCTTTTGACTGGTAAATATGCAGTTTTAGCTCTTTGTTATTTAGCGAAAAATGAAGTATGGCATAGACACGGTATGGTTTTTTTTTGTCAGATGATGTTTCCATACTGAACCAGGGAGCATCTTCAATTAATTCAACCCGTGCATTGACACGATAATTTCCATCTACAGGAAAAAAGCTCATCTGTTTTTTGTCACTGCCTTTTACCACTTCATGCTCCTTTACATATTTATTTCTATATGTATTGACAGAATCCGCATAACTCAAATCCTGGCAAAAAGAAGGAATAAAGGAAACCAGGAATAAAAAGAAGATAAAACTCTTTTGCATAGTAGAAAATTAGTTCATCATTAGCACATTCACACTTCGTTGCAGAATATTGAAAGCAATCTCTGCCATCAGGTTCTCTTTATCAAGAGTGGGGTTCACCTCAGCTATTTCAAAACAACATACTTTCCGGTTTTGCATAAACTTACTGATAAGGTCTTCGGCTTCCCTTTCCTTCAATCCGTTACTTACCGGGGTGCCTGTGCCTTTGGATATGGACGAATCCAGGCTATCTACATCGAATGATATATAAATATCCGTACAATCGGCAAGGTAGCGGTGTACTGATCTGACCACATTCTCGGCACCTTTACTTCTGACTTCCTTGGTCGTTATAACTTTCATGTCATATTTTTCAATAAGGTGTCTTTCTTCCTTTTCGTAATCCCGCAGGGAGATAAAGACGATATCTTCCGGTAAAACTTTGGGGGCTATTTTGCCAATATTTTTCAGGTAGTTCCAGTATTTGGCTGTTTCATCATCTACATCATGAACAGCACATTCTTCATTATTTTTATTAATTGACACAGCCATCGGCATGCCATGCACATTACCGGAAGGGGTGGTGTAGGGGGTATGCAGGTCGGAGTGGGCATCAATCCATATCACACCCAATTTACTTTTCGGTTTTGCCATTTTTATCCCGGCAATGGTAGCCCCTGCAATACTATGGTCTCCGCTTAAAATGACGGGAAAGAAATTATTTTTAAGTGTATCACATACGGCTTTGCTCACCCTGTCATAAATGGCAGCAACTCCCTTTATTCTTTTGGCATAAGGAGATTCGATGGGCTCGTATAACAATTTATTTTCAGTCGGAATTTTTTCAGAAGGGAAATGGATAAAAAAATTGCTCATAAAATCCAGAGCCGCAATTTTTATCGCTTCTATACCCAAACTGGCGCCTCTTGTGCCGGCACCGATTTCGGATGGTACTTCAATCAATTTGATATTCTTCATATAGCATTATTAGGTTAGGCAAAAGCCTGAAAAGTAACGGGGAGAGTAAGTAAGCTAAGAATAACCTGCGATTAATCAGGGATATAAAAATTTGCAGGCAGCAATTGCTCTGCAAAAGAAAAAACATGGTATGTATGATTCAGATCAAACCGCATAGAGCTTTAGCAAAGTTAATAAAATGTACCTATGCCGTCAAGAGATGTGCACAAGCTCTTTTGAATACCGCTTATTCATGGACAGCTAATACAGGAATTGTGCTATAATAGGCCAGTCTTTTAGTATTACTCTTCACAAAAAGCTTTGAGAACAATGTTTGTTCCCTGTGAACAATAATTATCAGGTCGATTTGTTTATCCTGTGCAAATTGATATATAGCATCCTGTACATCGTTTAATGTAAGGAAATGAAACTCAGGATGAAATTCCGCAAATAGCGAGGCCAGTTTTTCTCTTTCGGCCTTATATTCTTCCGTTATAGAAATATAATGTTCTTCATCCGTATTCATAATATGGAGATTAGGACGCAGCCTGTTCAGTACATTCTTGATTTGCTGAGAAGGGATCGTATACTCAACATTATTGAAATCTGAAGTGAGCATTACTTCTTTTGCGTCTTTATAAGTAGCAGATGAAGGCACAATTAATACAGGGCAGGTTCTTTTTTCCACCATTTTAAGTGTATTACTTCCTATCAGGCTTTGGCCAATAGGTGAGCGGCCGGTAATTCCCATTATGATCAGGTCGGCTTCCACCTCACGGGCCATTCTGTCCAGTTCCGAAATAAATCCAGGACCTGTAACAGCCAGGATCTCAGTTTTTACGATGCCTGATTCCCGCAATAATGCTCTTAAGTTCTCCAGGCTTTGAATCGCTTCGGGTATTTGTTTCTCGTTATCGCAAAAATTGAACAATACCATGGTGACACCATAGTGGCCTGTCAGCAATTTTGTGGCATAACCGGCTGCGTTAAGAGAGGTTTCTGAAAAATCAACCGGCACAATTACAGTTTTCATAAAATCATTGTTTGGATGATGGTAATAGAATTTAAATATACACCGAAATCATCAGGAAAGAAACTGCAGCAGGTCTATTCGTGTGCGGCCAGTATCGGGATATGACTATGATAAGCTAATCGCTTGGTATGCGTTGTTTTAAATAATGACATGGAATTGCTTTGATGTTTCGGTATTGTTATCATCACATCAATGTCATAGTCTTTGATAAAACTGTCAACCGCTGAATAAAAATCATTTTTTATAAGAAAATGAAAACGGGTATCATATTTTTTGAACATTTGCTCAAATACAGCTTTCTGGCCTACTACTTCCGGAGAGTCACCTGCACTTATATCCTTGTTTACATGAAATATATGCAGTTGTGGTTTGAACAGGTCAAGTACAGAATCCAGCAGCGCAGCAGGAGTAGATTCTTCAACGTTCTTAAAATCTGAAGCGAATGCGACATTTTTTATGCCTTTGTATTTTGCATCTGGCGGAATTATCATAACAGGGTAGAGGTTCCTGTCGATTAACTTCAGGGTATTACTTCCAAACATGGCAGCCCTGATGGCGGATTTTCCTGTAATCCCCATTACAATCAAACTTGCCCGGATGGTGTGGGCCAGTCTCGAAATATTTTCAATCAGGTCGCCACCCATTTCGCTTTCGGTCTGCACTGCTTTTACACCTGCTTTCAAAAACTCTTTCTTCAGGCTTTCCTGGTAGTTGAGGGATACATCATGATCGTCATGACTTTCATAATTATGGTAAAGCACGGCAAGGGCATTATCCTTACCTGCCAGCATTTGCGCTGTATAGCGGGCAGCATTCAAAGATGTTTCAGAAAAGTCAACCGGTACAATAACCCTGTGCATAGCCGTTGGTTTGCTTCGAAGGGATAAATTTACAGGATTTGGTGGCTAAAATCATAAAAGATTATAAAGCCAATCCGCTAATCAATCCTTATCAAAAACAACCGGGCGGTTAATAAATCGACTCAAATGTTTTTTGCTGATGAAGCCTGGAGAAACTAAGCTGCTCACCAATGATTAAAGCCAGTTTATCCAGGTATTGCCTGAAAATAGCAGACCTGAAATGATGATGGGCAATTGATTCTTTTTTGAAGCTTTTGATATGTACAAAATTGCACTGATCATCATGGCTGGCATAGCACTGACTTCGCATGCCGCCAGGGCCGCTTCTCTGTAATTCATTAAAATACTGGTTGACTACCTGCTGAACAGTCAGTTGGCTGTTCTCCGGCACTTTGAAGGACATAATATACCTTACCATATTACATACGTTTTGGTTTAGTACAGCCGGTTTCTTTATGGCAATGATATAATCAAAAAAGCTGCTTCAAAGGGATGAAACAGCTTCTTTATGGATAAACGGTATTTCCGGCACATCAGTTAGAACCGGAAACCTGCAGGTTATCTACCTTAATTAGCTTCGGAGCTTCTTTTTTTGTGAACATTTTGCTGATCAGTTCACTATCATGTTTGTATACATCATCCCTGAAGTTGAGCAGGCCTTCGTCATCCACCCATGCAGTATAATAAATGATAAAAACAGGTAACAGGGATTTTAGCTTTACCATTTTCTCTGAAGTCTGGTTCATGGCAGCAACAATTTTTTCTCTGTTCCATTCCGGGTCATTTCTTAATAACCATTCAGCCATTTTCTGCGGTTCGCTCAACCGTATGCATCCGTGACTGAATGCCCTTTTATCTTGTCCAAAAAGGCTCTTGGACGGTGTGTCGTGGAAATACATATTGAAGCTGTTGGGAAAAATAAACTTTACTTTACCCAGTGCATTGCCGGGCCCCGGTTTTTGGCGGATGCCATTACCCACTTTCTCCATATTCTTGCGGGCCAGGTAGTTGGGGTCTCTTTGCATGGCCGGCAATATTTCACTTTTGATAATACTGGGCGGCACATTCCAATATGGACTGAAAACAATGTAACTAAGATCTCCATTGAACATCATGGTATTGTTGCCCACTTTTCCTACTACGACAACCATGTCAAATAATCTCTTTTTGCCATTATAGACATGCAGCATGAATTCGGGTATGTTTACAATGATGAGATTGCCCTCAGGTTTTTGCGGCATCCAGCGCATCCGGTCCATATTCAGCAGTATCTGCATCAATCTTTTCTCCGCACTTACATTCATCTCTTTCACAATCTCCCCGGTAATGACCCCGTCATCTTTGTATCCGTGCCTTTTTTCAAATCTTTTAACTGCCAGTTCCAGGGTATCATTAAATAACGAACTGGTATCTGTGCCCGGCATGTCTTTAGATAATTGCAGTCTCTTCTTAACGGCCTTTATAGCCGGATCGTCTGTACCTTTTTTCAGGCTTCCTTTAATAGCAGGAACCTGAGGAAAGCCTCCTGACTTTTCTATGTCCAAATAAAGCTGCAGGTTGTTTTTTAAAGCGGCATACATATCATTCACCTGCTCGTAATACTTGTCATCGCTATGTTTCTTATTCAATAAGGAATCGGCCAGGTAAACAGGGTCTGCTTTCTTGATCGGAACAAACTTTTCCTGCTCCTTACGTTTTACATAACCCTTTTCGTAAGTACTGTTGATAAAGCGTATGAAATGTTCAGTAAATCCAAATTCAGTATTCAGCAGGGCAGAGTCTTTGATGCTGACTGCTACTTTTTCCTGGTTCAGGTATTTCTCTGCGTTCTTATAAAAATCACTGTTCACCAGAGAGCTGTCTTTCAGGTGCGTCACTGCATAATCATACTGGTTCCAGAAAAATCTTGTTTGTTCCGTTAAGCCCGTTGAAGTGAACCAGGCATATTGATAATTGCGGGCATTATAAAAGCTTCGGATTCTCCTGGATATTTTTTTATCGGTCAGCTGGCGGCGACTTATGTAGTTTTCCATAGCCATACTGTCCAGGAAAATATCATTATAGGCATTCTCCTTCGTAACACTAAAATCCCTGTCGGTAACTTTTTTCTTTTTCTCTTTTTCATCGATGGGCTTGTCTACATCTTCTGTTTCAGGTTGGCCATTCTTTCCATCTTCTCTTTCTTGTTTTTTTCCTTCTTTACAGGCAGTGAAGGTGATGATAATTAGTGATAGCAGAATTGACTGAGGTTTCATATTTCTGGGTTAATGGTTGAACAAGGATAAAAATACACATAATGGGTATAAAAACTAAGTCCCGCTGTAGAAACAGCAGGACTTTAGTAATGGTTCTGATTAAGCTCTTATTTATAATTGAACTGTATTGGCTTTGGGAGCAGTTGTAACAGGTTCAGATATTATTTCAGCTTTCTTTACTTCTGCCTCAGTCTTCTTATCACTATACATTTGAGCAAGAGTAGGGGCGATGACCAAAGATACAATTGACATCAGTTTGATCAAAATATTCATTGAAGGACCTGAAGTGTCTTTAAACGGATCACCAACTGTATCACCAGTAACAGATGCTTTATGCGGATCAGATTTTTTATAATACATCTGTCCGTTGATTTCAACGCCCTTTTCAAATGATTTCTTGGCGTTATCCCAAGCACCACCGGCATTATTCTGGAACATTCCCATCAAAACACCACTTACTGTAGCGCCGGCAAGAAACCCACCTAATGCTTCGGGGCCTAATGCAAAGCCAACGATTAACGGGGAAACTATGGTGATGGCTCCCGGCAACATCATTTTTTTGATAGAGGCATTGGTAGAAATTGCTACACATTTGTCATATTCTGGTTTCCCTTTTCCTTCCATGATACCAGGTATGCTATGGAACTGGCGACGAACTTCTGTAACCATACTCATGGCTGCTTCACCCACTGCACGGATAGCCAGTGAGGAGAAAATCATCGGTATCATACCACCCACAAAAAGGGAGGCTAAAACTTTTGCTTTATATATATCAATACCATCAATTCCGGCAACACCAACGAAGGCTGCAAATAATGCAAGAGCAGTTAACGCAGCAGAGGCGATTGCAAAACCCTTACCAGTAGCAGCCGTTGTGTTACCCACAGCATCCAGTACATCGGTTTTTTCTCTCACTTCTTTAGGAAGCTCACTCATTTCTGCAATACCACCGGCATTATCAGCAATAGGGCCAAATGCATCTATAGCTAATTGCATAGCTGTTGTTGCCATCATACCTGCTGCAGCGATTGCTACACCATATAAACCGGCACACTCATAAGATCCCCAGATACCGGCAGCTAATACCAGGATAGGCAGGAAAGTAGATTCCATACCAACGGCAAGACCTCCAATTACATTAGTGGCATGACCAGTGGAGGACTGGCGGATAATAGAGTTTACAGGACGTTTACCCATTGCTGTATAAAACTCAGTGATGATACTCATTAAAGTACCTACCACCAATCCTACACCAATGGCTGCCAGCACACCCCATTTGGTAAACTCATGACCACGAAGCACCATTGATTCAGGTAGGATAAAATATACAAGACCTATTGAGGCAATAGCAGTTAATACAATTGATCCCCAGTTACCCATATTTAATGCTTTCTGCACATTGTCTGTATTAATACCGGCAGCATCACTTACACGAACAAACCAGGTTCCAACGATGGAGAACAAAATCCCGATACCAGCGATCAGCATGGGTAAAAGGATAGGGGCGAGACCACCAAATTCATCTATGGATTGGGTTTCCTGTCCCAGCACCATTGTAGCCAAAACGGTTGCTACGTATGAACCGAAAAGGTCAGCACCCATACCTGCTACATCACCTACGTTGTCTCCAACATTATCAGCAATGGTAGCGGGGTTTCTCGGGTCATCTTCGGGTATTCCGGCTTCTACTTTACCCACCAGGTCAGCACCTACGTCGGCGGCCTTAGTGTATATACCACCGCCAACCCTTGCAAACAGGGCTATTGATTCAGCGCCTAACGAAAAACCAGTTAATACCTCAATGGTTCTTACCATTTCTTCAGAATTAACCGCTGCAGTTGGGGCAAATATTTGTTTGAAAACGATGAAAAGACCACCTAATCCGAGTACAGCGAGACCGGCCACGCCAAGTCCCATTACTGAACCGCCGGTAAAAGAAACATTCAACGCTTTGCTAAGGCTGGTACGGGCAGCATGAGCTGTTCTTACGTTTGCTTTAGTGGCCACCTTCATACCTATGTAACCGGCAGTAGCACTGAACACTGCACCAACCACAAAAGCACCGGCAATCAGCCAGTGTGAATGCGGGTTTGCAGAAGCCATAACAGCCAGCAGTATGGCAACGATAGCTACAAAGTAGCCAAGTATCTTCCATTCTGCTTTTAGAAAGGCCATGGCACCTTCAGCAATGTGATGGCTGATTTCTTTCATCTTGTCATTACCGGCATCTTGTTTCGATACCCAGTTAAATTTGATAAATGTGTAGAGTAACCCAATCAGGCCCATTACAGGGACGAGATAAAACAGTTTGTCCATACAGTGTATTCTTAATCAAGATTTAATGATTGCATAACCACCGGATCAATTGGATAGGTGCATGTCGCAATCAAGGGCGGCAAAGATAGGGGAAAATGCCTTTCACGATAACGATCCCGGCGGATAGTTTAGGTCAAAATTTTATGGCTAAGACATTGGTTGAATATACTTTAGCAACGAATTAGGGCAACCCTGCCAAACATCCGGCCGTCAAGAATGGGCCGACTTATATTAAACCATTATTTTAGTCTATAAACATTACTCATGAAAAAACTAACCCTTTTCCTCGTCCTGGCCATAACATCGGTTATTGTTTATTCACAAACCACAGCCATTACAGCCAACGGGCAGCGAATTATTGTCTTTCCTAACGGAATATGGATAAATGCCGACAGTGCCAACTTTTATGGTTCTCAGGGCAATTTTAATATTGATGTAAAAAGTGAGTTTATCAGTGCTTATAATTTTGCTTTCAATGAATTATACTCAGATGTTTTCTTTGAAAGTGAACGAAAACAAAAGGCTGCAGAATGGGCCGGAGCAGGCATCCGAAATGGGCTTACGGTCTATGCCGGCAGCAAGTCGCTGACATCATGGTATGATGATTTGTATCACATTGCTTTCAATTACATGTATAGCGGAGTTTTTTTTGAAAGTGAACGCCAAAAACAAGCCAATGAGTGGGTAAGAAAGATCCTGGAAACCCGCACCATTTTTGACCCCTATTACTATAACTCATACTTTAAAAAATACCGGGAGGCTTATACGCTGGCCTATAACAAGATCTATAGCAATGAGTTTTTTTCTTCGGACAGGAAGACAAAGTCCCGAAACTGGACCAATACTTTTATGACAGGAAAGTGATCAGTCTTTGATGAAAAGAAAGGCGTTTCCAAGATTGTCAATAATATCTCCGGCTATCATTGCTTCCATAGAATTTTTTTGTGCGGCGAGGTCGCCAGCAGCACCGTGAAGATAAACGCCTAAAATGACGGCTGCGGCAGAACTATAACCTTGTGCCAGCAATCCTGTAAGTATGCCGGTCAGCACATCACCGCTGCCGGCAGTCGCCATACCGGCATTGCCGGTAGAGTTAAATAAAATGCTGCCACCAGGTAATGCTATCACAGTATGATGGCCTTTCAATACAATAACACAATTTAATTCGTCAGATTTTTGCTTTATCTTTTCAATTCTTTCAAACTCATTTGCAGCCGTACCAAAAAGCCGTTCAAACTCTTTTGGATGTGGTGTTAGTATAGACTGAGCAGGAAGTAAACGTAACAGTTCTGGTTCGCCAGCCATTATATTCAAAGCATCAGCATCTGCTACCAATGGTCGTTTATAAGTACTGAAGATTTCAATCAATAATTCTTTGCACTCATTTGCTGTTCCTATTCCGGGACCCAATCCTATTGCTGTAAATCTATCCGGTGGTTCAGCCAGTTTTGTAACAAGTGATGAACTAAAATCTGTCATTATCATTGCTTCTGGAACGGTTTGCTGCATGATTGTATATCCGGAAGAGGGGATATGCGCCGTCACCAGCCCGGCACCACTCCTCAGGCATGCTTTTGTTGCCAGCACAGCTGCCCCTATTTTTCCATAGCTGCCTGCAATGATGAGTGCATGGCCAAAATGGCCTTTATGCGAAAATTTCTTTCTTGGCTTATAAACAGTATGAACCAGTTTGTCATCAACCATTTCAAGTTTGGTTGTGATCTGTTCTAAAAATTGCTGGTGCAAGCCTATGTCCAGTAAATGGATCTGGTCAATGGCAGCTTCATTCTCTGCAAAAAAGAAAGCTGGTTTATAACATTGAAAGGTGAGTATATGGCTGGCATGAATCATCACATTTCCCCTTGATGAATGATCTGTAAATAAACCACTCGGTATATCAATCGAAACAATTTCACACCCGGAATTATTGATATGATGAACCAGGTTGGCGGTTACTCCTTCCAGTTGCCGGTTAAGCCCGGAGCCAAAAATGGCATCGATGATAATCGTTCCTTTATTGAAAGGATGAAAGTGCTCTTCAGTCTGAATAAAATGAATATCGGCCTGCGGTAATTTATGTAGTCTTGCCAGGTTGACTTGGAAATCATCGGTTCCTTTGTGCCCGAATTCAAGGATGGATACTGAAACAAAATAGTTTCTCTCTATAAGTTGCCGGGCTATTGCCAGGCCATCGCCGCCATTATTTCCTTTGCCACAAAAAATACTGAAAGAAGCTGCATCCGGATATTGCTCACAAAGCCAATCCGTACATTTTTGTGCCGCTCTTTCCATCAGATCTATGGATGCTATCGGTTCTTGTTCAATGGTAAACTGATCCCATTGCCTGATCTGGTCTGCTGACAGAATTTTCATTAGCTATAAAGTTGGCAAAGAAAATCCGGAAAAAGAATGATTATTCTTTCTTTTTAGTGGCAGGTTTTGAGGAAGTAGTTTTCTTTAATTCTTTTTTCGGTGCAGGAGGAGTTTTATCAGTTGATTCAGGGCTATCATCTGTTTCTGTCTGGCGGCGCTGCATATAATCTCCAAAAATGTCATAGCAGAGATGTGCTGCATTATATATGTTCCTGTTGAATCGGTTACCAAGAATGATAATGGTGGCTTTTTCATCAGGGAGACGGGCAAAGGCAGCATTGTTGCCATGCCACTTTCCAAAATGGTAGATTACTTTTTTTCCATTGGGCAGTAGTTGCAAACGCCAGCCAAGGCCATAATTATGAACGCCGGGCTTTTCAAAGCTGTAAGCCTTGAAAGCAGAATCAAGCAGGGGCTGTTCCAGTACCTGGTTGGTGTATAATGCCTGATCCCATTTCAATAAATCCTGCAGGGTAGAATAAATATTCTTATCGCCATAAGTAGCATCCAGAAAATCATTATTCCAGTAAGTACCGGTTGCTGTGAAAGAAGGTGTAGCTGTAAGTGTATCCTTTAACGTAAATACAAAAGTATTGCTCATTTGCAGGGGAGCAAAGAACTTCTCTTTCATGTATTCCGGAAAGGATTTACCCGTTACTTCCTCGATGATGAGTGCCAGTAGCGCATAGTTGGTATTTGAGTAGGTGAATTTTCCATCCGGCCTGCCGGTAACATTTGGTTTCTTTTCAATAAGCATTTTGAGCATGTCACGGTTGGTGGCCATTTGTTTGTTCCATTTACCATCCGGCAGGATACCCCATTTATTATTGCTCATAAAATAAAGGTAATTGGGCAGGCCGCTGCGGTGGTTGAGCAACATTTTCACTGTAATGCCGGTATAGGGAAAACCGGGAAAGAATTTATTGATTGTATCGGCAAGGGAAAGCTTGCCCTCCTGGATTAGCCGGAGGATAGCTATACCTGTAAAGGTTTTGCTGGTAGAAGCAATATGAAACGATGTACTGGATGTGATCGAATCTGATTTCCGGATATCCACTTTTCCTGAATATTTTTCATACAGGATGTTTCCATTTTTTGCGACCAATACACCGCCATTAAAACCTGACTGCAAAAGACTGGTGTCGAAAAACTCACTCAGCCTGCGATAATATTGCCTGAACTCCTGTTGCTCCATCTTTTGCGGGGTCACCGGGTAATAATTCAGCGAATCATCCTCCGGCTTTTTTTTAACCGAATTAGAATTACAGGCAAAAAAAACAACTAAAAAAATGGTTAGTGAAAGTATCGTCTTCAAAAAATACTGTTTAAACAAAAATAGAGGCTGCTTTCATCCGTTAGTACAGCTACTTTTCCCCAGACCTTGATAAAAGCGGCTTAGCAATTATAATTTAAACCGGTTAAAGTGAGTCAATAACCTGGTTACCCCAGGCGTCACATTAGTATATTTGCAGTATGGCAAAAGCAGGCAATACCAGTTATCCCAAAGAAAAAATACG
>CAYPBW010000071.1:11934-14481 GCA_964409055.1 uncultured Chitinophaga sp.
GTAGTGGTATTTAATGCACCTTATTCCAATACCCGTTCAGTAGCCGAGCTGGTGATAGGGGCATCTATCATGCTGATCAGAAAAATTCCGGATAAGAATAAAGCCGCTCATGAAGGCATCTGGATGAAAGAAGCCAAAGGAAGTTATGAGTTGAGGGGCAAAACACTGGGTATTATCGGCTATGGTAATATTGGCTCTCAGGTTAGTGTGCTGGCTGAATCATTAGGGATGAAAATTCTTTTTTATGATGTGGAAACAAAACTCCCTTTAGGTAATGCAGAGGATGCCCGTTCAATGAAAGAACTGCTGGTCCGGTCAGATATTGTAAGCCTGCATGTACCGGAAACGCCGCATACAAAAAACCTTATCAATAAGAACAACCTCAAATATTTTAAAAAAGGAAGCATACTGATAAACTATGCAAGGGGAGAGGTGGTGGACCTTGAAGCCTTACGTAAGCATATCCTTGAAGGTCATATAGGCGGCGCTGCAGTAGATGTTTTTCCATGGGAGCCGGAGAAAAACGGTGACCGCTTCCGGTCTCCTTTACAAGACCTGCCCAACGTAATACTCACTCCGCATATTGGCGGATCTACTGAGGAGGCACAACAAAATATCGGGGAAGATGTAAGTGTCAAGTTGTTCAATTACCTTGAAAAAGGAATTACGTTTGGCTCTCATACAGTTCCTGCTTTGGCCTTGCCTCCGCAGGAAGGAAGTCACCGCATCTTGCACATACATGAAAATGTACCCGGAGTGCTTTCAGAAATAAATACCCGCCTTTCTAAAAACAAGATCAACATCCTGGGCCAATACCTGAAAACAAATGATGAAATCGGGTATGTGGTTCTGGATGTCGACAAAAATATATCTGCTCATGCCCTTCACCTGCTAAGGGAGGTAAAACATACTATTAAAGTAAGGTTATTGTACTGACAATTTTACTTCTTGAGAGCCGAATGCGCACAGGAAAATTATTTTTTCCTAAATTTTCAATAATTATTGAAAATAATGTAAATTTGTGTTTTAAAACTAATGAATCATGAAAGTAGTTATCGCCGGTGCCGGTTTCGGAGGTTTAAGACTGGCCCGTCAGCTCAGCAATAAACCGGGCTTTGAAATAGTATTGATAGACCGATTCAATTATCACCAGTTCCAGCCACTTTTTTACCAGGTAGCTACAGCTGGCCTGGATGCCAGCAATATTTCATTCCCGTTACGAAAGGTGTTTCAGAAAAGCAAAAATGTACGTATCAGGCTGGCCAGTCTGAAAACGGTGTTGCCCGGGGAAAATAAGGTTATTACCGATTCAGAGGAGATTAGTTACGATGTATTGGTGTTGGCAACGGGGGCAGACACTAATTTCTTCGGTAACCAGCAACTGGCCTCTTATGCATTTCCTATGAAATCCACGGTGGAGGCCTTACAGATCAGGCACAGATTATTGCAATTATTTGAAAATGCTCATACGATCAACGATGAATCTGCGCTGCAACGACTAATGAATATTGTAGTTGTGGGAGGCGGTCCGACAGGGGTGGAAGTGTCAGGTGCCCTGGCGGAGATGAAAAAATATGTACTGCCTAAAGATTTTCCGGAACTTGATTTTTCCCGGATGAATATTTACCTGCTGGAAGGGGCCTCAAAAACCCTTGCTTCCATGAGTGAAAAAGCTTCAGCCAAATCGGCCAGTTACCTCAATAAGTTGGGTGTAAAGCTACTCACTAATACCCTGGTAAAAGATTATGATGGAGAAAATGTCGTTTTGCAGGATGGCAAAACCATTGCTTCAGCAACGGTAATTTGGGCTGCCGGTATTAAAGGTAATATTCCTGATGGTATTGATAAGTCTTTGATAGCGAAAGGCAACAGAATTAAAGTGGACAGACAATGCAGGGTGCATGGATATACAAATATTTATGCTTTAGGTGATCTTGCTTATTTAGAAACTGCTGATTATCCAAATGGTCACCCGCAAGTAGCACCAGTTGCGATTCAGCAGGCTGACCTGATTGCCGGCAACCTCCGGCTTATTGAAAAGAAAGCAAACCCGGACAGATTATACCAGTTTAGGTATCGTGACAAAGGATCAATGGCTACGGTTGGACGAAACCTGGCCGTGGTAGACATTCCTAAACCCAGGCTTCACTTTGGTGGCTTTTTTGCCTGGCTGATCTGGATGAGCCTTCACCTGATGCTGATACTCGGCGTAAAGAACAGGTTCTTTGTGTTTGTTAACTGGCTTTATAATTATGTGACTTACGACCAGAACCTGCGATTGATTTTCCGTGAATTCAACAGGAAAGAACCATAAAAAAATAACCATGAATATCACCATTCCTAACTGGCTGATCATACTCGGTGGTGCCGGGCAGATCTTTACTGCTATCATTTATCCTTATATACGACATGTTGTTTTCGATTGGTATAATGATATTCTAAAGCTGAAACCCCTGAACCAGGAGATAGCTAAAACGTATGGCCGATACATTCAGGGATTAAATTTTTCCTTTGGACTAATAGCTATATTGTTACCGGATGACCTTA
>CAYPBW010000072.1:0-14404 GCA_964409055.1 uncultured Chitinophaga sp.
TTTTACTTCCCATAATGGGATTCGGCCATACTTCCAAATACGATCCGTTTGCTGCCATATCATCCACTGAAACATATGATTTAGGCAGATAGCGCGCCAATAAAAATTTATATTGCCCGGCACTCTGTACATAACCTCCGATTACAATTTTTTGATCGGACTGCAAATGCACATCTTCTGCCATAGCAGCTTGCTCAATTCTTGTACTCACCTTGCCTAAAGTTCCAAATAAGGAATCGAGGGTTCCGTTTGTCTGAATGCGGGCAAGTGCCACAACTTTTGATGCGCCGTCAATGGCATAACCAGCAAGCAGTATTTTCCCGTCGTCCTGAATCCACATTCGCTTCGCCTCCGCTTTGGTATTAAAATATGGTATCGTCAGAAATCCATTGCTTCCAAAGCCCGTATCCATCTCACCATCCGGCAAAAACCGGGCTATTAAAAAATGCGAGATGCTGCCATTTAATACATAACCACAGGATACAATTTTTCCATCCTTTTGGATTGCAAGATCCCATCCCAGTTCATAAGACTGCGTAGTGCCTGCTTCGGCCCTTGCAACTCCCCCTGACCCAAAACTTGGATCTACCGTGCCATTGGACAATAACCGTATAAGGACCAAATCATATTTTGTATCTGAGTAATAGGCTGTTCCACTAATTAAAATTCTTCCATCCGAATGGATCACCAGGCTCTTCAAAGTCATTTGATCACCCAGCCTGAAACAAGAGATCCCTTTATTTCCAAAGGACGAATCATAGGAACCATCCTCATTCAAACGAAAAACGCAATGCTGGCCGGCAGCATTAGTGACGATACCGATCATCTTTTTACTTGTACTGATTTTCAAGTCTATAATTCCAGTCAATTCCGGCGAAAAACTCAAAACTCCTTTTGTGCCAAAGCCATTATCCGGTGTACCATTGGCATTCAATCGAATCAACAAAGGCTTTGCATCTGACTGTCCTGCTGCAAGAATTTTCCCGTCGGAAAGAACATGCAGGGCATTGATTTGAACTTTGTCATTTGAAAACGGGATGGCAAGCTGACCACCCGTTCCAAATGTCAAATCAAGTGCCCCTTCTTTTGTAAATCGTGCGAAGCCCACATTAAAAAAGGAACCAACTAAAAATTGACCGGCCTGAATAATTTTGTCATCTTGTTGAATGGCCACATTATAGGCAGACGCATTGTAATTGAGGAATCCTGTAAGCACAACGCCCTTGTTTCCAAAACTAGAGTCTATCGTACCTGCACGCTGGCCAAATAACAAACACGACAACAACAAAAAAGGTACACACAACAAATAAGACCACACATTTTTCATAAATATTACAATTTTGTTGAATCACATACCCATTTAATTTCCCAAAAGAGTTCAAGCTCCTATAGGGAAAACATTCTGTTAATTAAATTCGTTTCAACTGAACCCATCCGAAATCCTGAAGTATTCTAATGTTTAGAAACGGTGCGTTCGAAATGTTTATCCTGACATAAGCGGAACGCTGGTCGTTTTAGCAAAGCATCTTTTGCTTGCTATGCTTGGGATGCTTTGGCTACTTGGATGTGTAGTCCCGCTGAGCAGCATGATAAATTCAGGGGAACAGGCAATGTGCCAAAATCGCGGGGAGCATTGCCACAAAAAATAGGACAGTAAAAAATGGCGGCAATACCAGAGGTGCATAGAAAGGGTTGGTTCCGAAAGCTTTAGTGGTGGCTTAGCCACTGCATAAGCCTTGCTTGAGCAATAGCCGGGTGGGATTTCCTGTTTCAAGAACTCGCCTTTACTAAAGATATGGTGAATGTACTCCCTGCGGCAAATTCACTTTCTACATTGATGTGACCACCTTGTGCTTCAATAAACTCCTTACTGATTGCAAGACCAAGTCCGGTACCTTCCTTTTTTGTGCCCGGTATACGGAAATACCTGTCAAATATTCTATCCTTATATTGAGGTGCAATTCCTTGTCCGGTATCACGAACAGATATTTGCACTTGATTGTACGTTTGACGCACAGTTAAGTAAATGATTGCGTTTTCATGAGAGTAACGAACGGCATTTGATATTAAGTTTGTCAGTACCCAAACTGTCTTTTCGCTGTCAGCCTGCACTTTAGAAATATTGTCTGGACAGTCTATTTCAAAAGTGATTTGTTTCTGGTCTGCCTGTGTCTTACTAGCATGGATGGCATACAATAGGATTTCTTTAGGATCTGCCGGAAGAATAGAAAGTTGGATATTTCCGCTTTCAACCTGTGTCATGTTCAAAAGTTCCCCTGTAATTTTCAACAATCTGTTTGCATCATCTTTAATACTTTCCACAAGTTTCTTCTGTTCTTCATTCAGATTACCAATTTGTTCATTTTCTAATAACTGCAAACTCATTTCAATTGATGATATTGGCGTTTTGAACTCATGCGAGACGGTTGCAATAAAGTTGGTTTTTGCGATATCTAATTCTTTATAGCTCGTTACATTCCGTAAGAAAATCACATGCCCTACTAATTTTGAATGCATTTCCCCTGTTGGAGTGACTGATATATGAAGGGTCTCCTTCTCAAAATAGCTTTCTTTATTACCGGAGAATATTTTGATTGGTGATAGCTTTTGATCACTTGTTGTTTCACCAATAACAATATCCTGAATAAGAGTTCTGATTAAATCATTTCTGACAGATAATTCCTGGGCTAACTTGCCCACTAAATCATTATGGCCTAAACCCGAAATTTTTGTTGCTTCTTCATTGGCAAAAATTACTCGCAGGTTTTCATCCAAACCTATAACAGGATCATGCATATTATTAATGAGGGTCTCAATTCTTTTCTTCTCAATCATTAATTTTGCCAGATTACTGCTATTGTATTCTTCCAGCTTCGCAGCCATTGTGTTAAAGGATTTTGCCAATTGCCCAAACTCGCTGTGGCCTTCAAAATGGACTCTTTCAGAGTAGTTTTTATCGGCAATTTGTTGAATGCTTTCCGTTAGTTCTCTTATCGGATTGGCAATATTTGAAGGCAGATTGACCAACAATATAAAAGCAATCAGAAAGCACATAGTACCTGTTATTGCGATCCAAAAAACAGCATTTACTGCTGTTGCCTTTGCCACTTCACTTTTTCGCTGAATGGCCTGCATGTTCATATCCATCAAACTGAAAATATCCTTCCTGATGGCACTTTCTATAGCACTGTCTGCTCTATTTAATTTGAATGATTCAAAATTTGCTCGGATTTCTGCTGTAATCTCCGGTTCCCCAATTTCAGTGATATTCTTTTCCTGCTTCTCTAGATTCATTTCAAATTTCTGAAGGGATTTCTCTGTTCCGGCGTCTAATGTAATTAACATATTACGGCAATATTCCAGGGAGTTGTAATTGGCAACCAAGATATTTTCAGAATCTGCTTTCAATTCATTGATGTATTTAGCACCTACTAAACTTAGGAGAATTATAAGCAGGAACAAAAGACCTACTCCTAATGTCAGTTTTGTTTTAATTTTCATTTAAGATAGAATTACAAGATCTATATCGTTTGAAGATAGCTTTTTCAGCAGCTCATTAAATACGTTAGTTGCCAGAATTATCTTCAATAAATTTAAGTGTGGCTTTCCAATACAGATAGTAGTTATTTTCCGTTGTCCTGCTTGCTCAATTATAGCTTTTGAAATAATAGTGCTTTCTACTTTTATGATTTCAGCTCCCAATTCCGTAGCTAATTTAAAATTATTAATAAGATGTCTTTGCTTGTCCAATGGAATTTTATCAGGATTTTCCTCTGGAGTTTGTACGTATAAGACGTACCATTTACTGTGGTAGTAATTAGCTAAACGTGCCGTTTTTCTAATTACAGTTTTGGCTGTCTTTTCATTGCTACTAATACAAGCCAAAAAGCGTTCATGCTTTATGGTATTCGGTCTGGTTACTTCCGTTTCAACTTTACGTTCCACTTGTGAGGCTACTTCTTTTAATGCCAGTTCCCGCAGCTGAAGAATATGGTCGCTCTTGAAGAAATTTTGAAGAGCCGTTTCAATTTTTTCGGCCTGATAGATTTTCCCTTCTTTAAGTCTGGTTATCAATTCCTCGGATGTAAGATCAATATTAACCACTTCATCTGCCTGTGCCACAACACTATCAGGTACCCGTTCTCTTACTTCAACGCCTGTAATTTCTTTTACCTCATCGTTCAGACTTTCAATGTGCTGTATATTGACAGCCGAAATTACATTGATTCCTGCCGAAAGTATATCCAATACATCTTGCCAACGTTTTTCATTTTTACTGCCTTCAATATTGGAATGAGCCAATTCATCCACAATTACCACTTCCGGACGAAGATTTATGATGGCCTGAACGTCCATTTCTTCCAGTTCTTTGCCTTTGTAAAATAGTTTCCTTCTAGGCACTACCGGTAAACCGTCTAACAATTCATGTGTTTCTTTGCGGTTATGTGTTTCGATAAAACCAATTTTAACATCGATGCCATTGCGAAGCAATGTTCTTGCTTCCTGCAACATGCGGTAGGTTTTACCTACACCTGCACTCATACCTATATAAATCTTGAACTTACCACGCCTTGACTTTTTAATTAAGTCTAGAAAATGTTGAACCGTCTTATCTTTATCGCTCATTTAAAAAGAAATGGCTAAAGCTGTTGTAAGAAAATAATTTTGACTGCTCGGCCTATCATTCAAACGAAATATCTTGTCTTTACTTGCAAAACCTCTTCCTTCCACTCTCCAAACTACATTGTTCCCTATTTGGTAGTCAAGGTTTAAAGAATAACCATAAGTTTGAAATCCATTGGTAGTTCCTGTATTGATGATTACTCCATTCTCATCACTATAATATTCACCCCTCGCAACGATACTTAGTTTTTCAGCAGGTGCATACTTCACAAGCAATACAGGTGAGTACCAGGTTTTGTAATTACTAACGCCTTTCGCTTTTTGTTGTGCTCCAATATCAAAGCCTATAATCACCCCAAACTTTTCAGTCAACTGTAATTGACCGTAAAAGTTGTGAAAGTACCGCATTTGCCTTGTGCTGTCAGGTGTATCACTACCTATAAAAGAGCTGCTGTTTAGTGTTACTTTTGAATTAGGCTTGAAGGTAATTTGATGGCCGAATGAGGGGGCATTATTTCCGGGCACTCGCTGAATGCGTTGCCAACCGTTCAGAATTAAACCACTTAAAAACCATTTTTCATTATCGCTGGTGTAAGATACTCTAACGCCACTTTCATAGTAAGGAGAGTTGTCAGCCAAAATACTCCTTGTTAAGTTCCAACAGTCTTTACTTACGGCACTTTCAAACCCAATATGCGAAGCAAAAATGCCGGCATCAGCCCAAATATTTTTATTCTTTGATAGCTTTACTCCTGCATTGGCTTCAAATACATTTTTCAAAACTCCAGGCTCTGCTGCAAGGTTGGCATTGGCGTATGTACCAGCCATTACAGCAAGGTTCGCTCTTACCTTGTCGGTTGTGTAGGCTGCCTTGATAAAACCCAAATTTAGGTTTACCTCATTGTGACGGTTATGAGAGTACACAAACGCAGGGCGATTATGGTCAGAAGGGTTCCCAAAATCGTATGCGTAATATGTTTCCATATAACCAATTATTAAAAATGGTTTTTTGGTACTGTCTGTTTGCGCAAAAATATTCAATGAAACTATGGACATAATTGCTAAAAGTACTTTTTTCATTTTGTGTCTGTGATTTTGTCTAAGGTAAGGTTTAATTTAAGTACATTGATTTTTTCGGTTCCAAATAGGCCCAGTAAAGGCTTTTCTGTTTGTTTTTCGATGCTCTGCTGAATGGTTGTTTCGCTGATATTGCGAACTTTTGCTATTCGCTTAACTTGAACCCTTGCAGCCTGAACAGAGATATTTGGATCCATACCGCTGCCGCTTGCAGTTACCAGGTCTGAGGGTATATCTTCCTTTTTGATATCAGGATTATGCACCAAAAAGCTATCTATTCTGGCTTGCACTTCGGCTATGTAATCAGGATTTGAGGGGCCTTTATTGCTGCCTCCTGAACCTGCTGCATTATATGCTACAGCTGAAGGGCGCGACCAAAAATACCGGTCGCTGTTAAAGTTCTGTCCAACATTTTCATAAAAACCTTTTTCAGATTTGGAAAAAGTCCATTGTTCAGGAGAAATCTTTGATATGCCCAAAACGGTAAGCGTGTAAATACCACAGAAGAACACTGAACAAGCGAGTGTCAAACGAATGGCAGGTATAAAATTAGCAATCATGGTCTACACTTTTAAATGAATAATGAAACAATAAGATCGATTGCCTTAATACCTATGAAGGGAATAATCACTCCGCCCAACCCATAGATGAGTAAGTTTCTGCGAAGCAGTGCACTTGCACCAATGGGTTTATAAGCCACGCCTTTCAAAGCCAATGGAATCAGCATTGGAATGATAATCGCATTAAAAATAACGGCTGAAAGAATGGCACTTTCAGGGCTGTGCAAGTTCATAATATTCAACCCTTGCAGTGAAGGAATGGCAACTATGAAGAGTGCAGGAATAATCGCAAAGTATTTCGCCACATCATTGGCAATACTGAATGTGGTAAGCGTTCCCCTGGTCATTAACAGTTGTTTGCCGATTTCAACCACTTCAATCAGCTTTGTGGGGTCATTGTCCAAATCCACCATATTACCGGCCTCTTTTGCAGCTTGAGTGCCACTGTTCATGGCTACGCCCACATCTGCCTGAGCCAGTGCCGGTGCATCATTGGTACCATCACCCATCATGGCTACCAACCGGCCTTCCAACTGTTCTTTTTTGATGTAATTCATTTTGTCTTCGGGCTTTGCTTCTGCAATGAAGTCATCAACACCTGCTTTTTCAGCTATGAATTTTGCTGTTAAAGGATTGTCACCTGTAACCATTACGGTTTTGATACCCATTTTTCGCAGACGTTCAAAACGTTCATGAATTCCCGGTTTGATGATGTCTTGTAACTCTATTACACCAATCACTATTTCGTTTTCAGAAACAACAAGGGGTGTTCCTCCATTACTGGAAATTTTAGTTACTGCTTCGTTTGTTTCTTTTGGAAATGGATTGCCAGCAATTTCACATAATGCCTTTATGGCATCTGCTGCACCCTTTCTGATCCGTGTCCCATCAGATACATTTGCTCCACTACAACGGGTCTCTGCAGTGAATGAAATTGTTTGAGAAACCTGAGAAGTTAAATGCAAGATGTTGATTCGCATTTCACTTTTTACATTCCACTTCTCACTAAGTTCAATGATTGATTTTCCCTCAGGTGTTTCATCCGCCAGTGAACTCAGCACTACGGCCTTAATGAAATGATTTTCTTCAATTCCATTAGCCGGATAGAAATTTGTAGCTTTTCTGTTTCCGATGGTAATTGTTCCGGTTTTGTCCAACAAAAGTACATCAATATCTCCCGCTGTTTCTACTGCTTTTCCACTTTTGGTAATTACATTTGCCCGCAAAGCTCTGTCCATGCCGGCAATACCGATGGCTGAAAGCAAACCTCCTATGGTTGTAGGAATCAGGCAAACAAAAAGCGAAATAAAAGCCGCAATTGTGATTGGCGTGTTAGCATAATCTGCAAAAGGTTTTAAAGTAACAGTAACAATAATAAATACCAATGTGAAACCCGCCAAAAGAATAGTCAAAGCAATTTCGTTTGGGGTTTTTTGACGGCTTGCTCCTTCTACGAGAGCAATCATTTTATCTAAGAAACTTTCGCCTTGTTCGGTGGTAACTTTTACGGTGATTCTATCGGAAAGCACTTTTGTACCCCCAGTCACCGAACTTTTATCGCCACCTGCTTCACGAATTACCGGGGCAGATTCACCCGTAATGGCACTTTCGTCTATGGTTGCAAGTCCTTCAATGATTTCACCATCAGCAGGGATGATGTCGCCTGCTTCGCAGAAAAACATATCTCCCTTTTTCAGTTGAGAAGAAGGAATAATTTCCAATTCATAACTGTGAATTTTTCCGATATCTGAAACTTTTTTAGCAGGTGTATCTTCTCTCGTTTTGCGCAAGCTGTCGGCTTGTGCTTTGCCCCTTGCTTCGGCAATGGCCTCTGCAAAATTGGCAAATAACAAGGTCAGCAGCAGGACAATAAATACGATTACGTTGTATGCAAAACTACCTTGTGATTTTTCACCGATAAATATCCAAAGGCACACAAAGAGCATTACAGCTGTTCCAATTTCCACGGTGAACATTACCGGATTTCGGAACATGATAACCGGATTTAATTTCACAAAAGACTGCTTGAATGCTTCCTGCATCAAGTCCTTTTGAAAGAGTGAAGTATTTTTAGTCATGTTAGTTGCTATTTAATAATTGAGAAATATTCCGCAATCGGCCCAAGTGTTAAGGCAGGAAAAAAGGCCAGTGCCGCTACGATTGCGATTACCGCAAATACCATTAATCCAAAAGTGGAAGTATCGGTTTTCAAGGTTCCATTGCTTTCAGGAATATACTTTTTGCTTGCTAAAATACCTGCAATGGCCACAGGCCCGATAATGGGCAGATAACGAGCCAGCAACATCACCAAACCACAGGCAATATTCCAAAAAGGAGTATTATCTCCCAGCCCTTCAAAACCACTACCGTTGTTTGCACTCGAAGATGTAAACTCATACAACATTTGACTAAATCCATGATATCCCGGATTGCTCAAGGATGCCGCAGTAAGCTGTGGCAATCCCGCAGCCAAAGCTGTGCCCACAAGAATTAAAAATGGATGAAGCAAAGCGATAATCATTGCTATTTTCATTTCTTTCGCCTCTATTTTCTTGCCCAAAAATTCAGGTGTTCGACCCACCATTAAACCACTTATGAAAACAGCAAGAATGATGTATATATAAAAATTCAGAAAGCCTACACCACAGCCTCCATAAAATGCGTTGACCATCATGGCCAGCATCTGATTCATGCCGCTAAGTGGCGTAAAACTATCATGCATAGCATTGATACTACCTGTGGAAATTACCGTTGTGGCAATGCTCCAATAAGCAGATGCTGCCGAACCAAAACGAACTTCCTTGCCCTCCATGCTTCCCATTGGTTGTTGAATACCTAATGCAGCAATTTTGGGGTTGCCATGCATTTCTGAAATAATAGTGGGTACCGTGAGCAACACAAAACCCACACTCATTACTCCAAAAACCATCAAGGCCAGCTTTCTTCTTTTTAAGACATACCCCAAGGCAAAAATCAATGCAATTGGGATAAGCATTTGCGTTACCATCTGCACTATATTGGTCACGTAGTTCGGGTTTTCAAGCGGATGCGCTGAATTTGCACCGTAGAAGCCGCCACCATTTGTGCCGACATGTTTGATGGCTACGAATGCAGCAACAGGACCACGGCTCACATGTACTGTATCGCCCTGGAGTGTAGTCATGGTATCCTTGCCTTCAAAGGTCATTGGCATTCCGTTAAACACAAATACAAGTGCTACAACTAAGGATATTGGCAATAAAATCCGCGTACATGCTCTCACGAAAAATGAATAGAAGTTCCCTAATGTTTCAGCAGTGCACTTTTTCATAGCCATAAATACCACTGCACAAATGGCAATACCCGTACCTGCACTGATGAACTGAAACAGCATTAACACCAACTGCCCGAAATAGGACAAACCTGTTTCACCGGAATAGTGCTGCAGGTTGGTATTGGTTACAAAACTAACGGATGTATTAAATGCTAAATCAGCACTCATTGATGGATTGCTATCCGGATTGAGTGGCAGCCAACTCATATTGGTAAGCACCAACATTGAAAGTACGAACCATACCATATTGATGGTAAGCAATGCCACCAAATGCTGTTTCCAGTTCATTTCATTGTCAGGGTCAATGCCGCTGAGTTTGAAAAAGAGCTTATCCAGTGGATTTAAGATGTTATCAAGCCAGGTATTTTCATAGTTGAAAATCTTGCCGATATAACGACCCAATGGAATTGCCAATGCAATTACTGCGGAATACATAAGGACTATACCAAGTATTTCTGAGTTCATTGCATTAAAATTTTTCAGGTTTCAGCAGCACATAGCACATATAGGCAAATGCTACAATAGCGATAATGAATAATACCAGCATGTTGTTATATTTTTTCGAACCAGTTAATGGATTTAAAGAATAAGGCATAAATCATTATGCCTGTTCCGATGAGCAATGCAGTTGTCATGTTGTTTTTGATTAAATCAATCCAACTTGTATTCCATTTTTGGCACAAGGCACACAAAGCTTTGACAGTAAGTGAATTTAATGATTTTTGGAATAATGAGAAAAGCAAAAACCCTTTCGTTTTGAAAGGGTCCATCATAGCGTTTTGAAAAAGAGGGAGTAAAGTTGAAAGTGGGTAGTTAGAAGTCAAGAGCCGAAAAACACGCAACTACTTTCGTGATTTGGTAGTGTGTATGCTAGATACTAAGATATTACTGAATTCATCACATTCAGAAATCATGGAATCGACAAAGAATTTTCCAATAAATTGGGTATCTTACAATAGTCTCATCCAATATCGGGTTTCGTTGGCTTCTTTATTTGCAACGGATCATTTGTGAATAACATCAGCTTGACTTTCCGATTGAGGTGCTTCTTCAACCAGTGCTCCAGTGGAAGTTCCGCTTCGCAATACCTGTTAGAAAGCAAATATTCTTTCTTCGCATCTTTGAGAAATGAATAAACTTTTCAATTCGAAGGGCACATGCAAAAGACTTGTCTTTCAGGATACTTTGTTTCCTATACTATCCATTTGCAACTATCAACTTTTAACTATCTATCCCGTATTCTGAAATTTTACGGTAAAGTGTGGTCAATGCAATTCCCAAAAGCTCTGCAGTTTTGGTTTTGTTGCCATTGGTATAGTTTAATACTTTCTGGATGTGCAGTTTTTCTGCACTTGCCAACTCAAAAGCAGACAAAATTTTAGTTGGTAGCTGAGGGTTAGAAGTTGAATGTTTTTGAATTTCAGCGGGTAAATTATCAACTTTCAACTCTTCATTTTCAACTAATATCAAGCTGCGTTCAATTACATTTTTGAGTTCACGGATATTACCTTTCCAATGATGTTGTTTCAGTGCTTCGTAAAAATCTGGCGAAACTGCTCTGATTCTTTTGTTGGTTTTAGCAGAAGAAACATGTATAAAATGGGTAGCAATGGCTTCCATATCTATCACTCTTTCACGAAGTGGCGGCAAATGAATTTGAAAGGTGGAAATGCGATAAAACAAATCTTCTCTGAAATGTCCTTGCTCAATTTCTGATTGTAAGTCTCTGTGCGTAGCTGCAATAATGCGAACATTTACTTTGACAGGTTTGCTTTCTCCCACACGAATAAATTCACCTGTCTCGATAACCCGTAACATTTTCGCTTGCAGTTCCAAGGACATTTCACCTATTTCATCTAAGAAAATCGTCCCATTATTGGCTTCTTCAAAAAGTCCTTTATGGTCTTTGGTCGCTCCGGTAAATGCGCCAGCTTTGTGACCAAACATTTCATTTTCCAGCAACTCCTTGCTGAAAGCAGAACAATTGATAGCTACAAAATTTTGCTTAGCTCTTTGGCTTGCCTGATGAATAGCTTGTGCAAACACTTCTTTTCCAGTGCCTGTTTCGCCTGTTAGCAAAACCGTTGTATCGGTAACGGCTACTTTTTGTGCTAAGTCAATGGCTTTTTGAATGGATTTTGACTTTCCAATAATCTTGTCAAAGGAATGTTTATCCCCCAATTGTTTTTCGAGTTGCTGCACTCTTTTGGCTAAGTCCACTTTCTCTATTGCCCGATAAAGCAAAGGAATAATCTTATTGTTATCATCGCCTTTGGTAATGTAGTCAAAAGCTCCGTTTTTTATGGCTTGCACACTATCCGGAATATTTCCGTATGCGGTCAACAGGATGATTTCAGCGATTGGGTATCTGTCTTTTATTTTTTTGGCAAGTTCTACACCGCTGCCGTCCGGTAGTTTCACATCGCAAAGTACCACATCAATATCACTTTGTTCCAATTTCTTTAGTGCTGTTTTGCAGTCGGCCGCTTGCAGCACTTCAAACCCTTCCAGACTGATAATCCTTGTCAGCAGGTTCCTCAGTTTCTCTTCGTCATCTATGATTAAAATTCTTCTTTCCATATTCGTTTTTACATGATGGTATCATTTTCCAACTGTTTTAACTCCCATAATTCAATAGCAATGTCTTTGAAGTTTGTTGCCTGTACCTGATCGTCGGTAAAATTGGTAGATACAATATCAACCCCTGTCTGGCTCCAGTCCACATCTTTTCTTTTCAGGTCTCGCTTCAGGTATTCGTTATACTCCACAATAAAATCAGCTTTATTTTCCAGCATCAGGCTCAGGCGGGTAAAACCCTGATCCACCATACTGCCTCTCAAATTGTTTGCTATTTGCAAGATGGTGCGGTGCACTTCATCTCTTTCTAATTCTCTTGCCATAGTTGTTTTATTGACTAATTTTTATATTTCAATGGGTGTGTTTACGATGACTTTCCATCTTTCGTCAGATGCAAAACCTTTAGCCGGAGCTGAGGCTTTCAGCGGTATCCGAAACAAAGCCGCCTTGTTGTTTTGTAAGGCCATGTATAAGGCGTTGGCCAGCGGCTGGTTGTCAAATACTTTATCCAGCAGATAGCCCAAACGCTGCAAGGCAGTTACTGGAACGTGCTGCAGCAGGTTTGTCTCAAATGCATCGGTTTTAATACTCTCTGCCAATTCAGCCAACACAGTAGCCACTATGTTGATGCCGCCCACTCTTTTGGCATACTGGATGAGATCGGTGGCTGTTAAGGCAGGATTTGAAATTTGTAAGTACCCGGCCTCGGTTTTTTGGGTGTCTAACAGTGTATCAGGTATTTCCTTTTTGCTGATGTAGTTCAGCTTCAGCCCCTTTTTCTGCATGGGCCGCAGCACAGGGAAACCGGTAACCACAAAAAACTCCTGTGGCTGCTGGTGTGATGCTCCATGATAGGCGGCTGCATTTAACAAAGCCAGGTAATAAGGCCGGTCCAATTCCTTCATAAACGCATCTAAAAACAAGGTGGGAGGAAGGATTCCTTTTGACCTGTATTGGGGTGGAATGATGAGGTAATACCCTTTGTGGATGGAAATGATCTGCTCTTTATCAACCAGCCTTTTCAAGGCAAACTTATTGGCCGTATTTGACTGCCTGGGAAAATCCGCACGGAACTGGTGCAGGGCAAAAGCATATTTACCCTTAGCCAGAAGGTGGTTTACCCAATCTTCTGCACGCTGATGTTGCCTTGAATCTTCCAAGAGAGTAATTTTTTGCGAAAGGTAGTGTAATCCGCTACCTTTTGCAAATGTTTTATCTTTTTTTCCTTTGTTTGATTCTGGCGGGATTTTGGGTTTTCAGGAAATTATGGAAACGGTGGAAGCTAAGGTCTGTTAGCCCTTAACTTCCCTTAGATCCTGAGTTTCCCCCACCTTGCGGATGGGCAGGCTTAACGTTGGGATTCAAGCAAGGTTGGTAACTATACTTTATCCTGTTCGGTGTATTGCGGTGAAAATATGCTTTTGCGAATTCTCCGAAAGCGATAACAGCGTAAAGCCAAAATCCCGACCATCGCTGCAAGCACTTGCAATGTCAATTTGTTTCGCTTCAATGTACTGAATAATTTCTTCAACTTCAGCTGCATCGGTATTGGCTACTACTTTCTACGGTTCAGTATATATTTGTTGTTGGTTTGGTTGCTCCAACCATTCCAACGGATTGAATCTCTTTTTCTCCATTGATTATAAATATTTGGGATTGATAAATGCACTTGCATCCTCTGCTAAGAAGCAGGCTCCTGAAATGTTCGTACTTGATTGGTCAACTTACAAATGGTAGGTATGCTTGAGGTCTTTGGTAATAGACTTAAAATAATCATGGTGCTTTGCCTTTTTCAAATCAATTGGTATTACTGACTTTAGGCCGCAACCGGAAGGAGAAACAAAAAGGAATTCTGTTTAAAGCACTCATGCTTCAGTAGCCGGTCTTTCAATCCAGGTACATTACACCTGAGGTCAAAGTTAACCGTGAATAAACCAGAGTGCCGGAGTAATGACCTATCCTTGCGTTTTGAGCATGCACCTGAAAAGGTCACCTCATCAAATACCGATGCTTTGTACTTCCTTGCCTCTTCCTTATCGGTAATGCTGCTCAGTGTACTTGTGCACTAAGCAAATCGATTGCCTTAAACTACGTGTTACACTTGCAACTAATTGATTTCTTTGAAATGAGCTGTATTTGTTATTGCTGCATTGAAATAACTGAAAGTAGGGATAGGCAGTCTTACAGACTGAGCTGGATGAGGAATCGGAGCAATTATTTTTTTACAATATAAGGCTTTTTACTTTCCGATACA
>CAYPBW010000073.1:0-1506 GCA_964409055.1 uncultured Chitinophaga sp.
GTTACTCCTTTTATCTTACCCAGCTCTTCGCCCACTTTATTCAATGCCGTTAGCTGGCTGATGAGTGCCGGCAGGTGTTCTTCTTTCAGCAATCCTCTTTTTTGTGCCGTGGCCAGGATGCCAACGCCCAGCGGCTTGGTCAAAAACAAATAATCGCCTTCCTGTGCCGTATTGTTTTGCTTCAGGTTTTCTTTTGGCACCACCCCGGTCACCGCCAAACCAAATATCGGCTCTGGAGAATCAATGCTGTGGCCGCCTGCCAATGGAATGCCCGCTTCTGCACAAATGGTCCTTCCGCCTTCTACCACTCGTTGTGCAATGTCAGCGGGTATCTTTTCAACCGGCCAGCCCAGGATAGCAATCGCCATCAGCGGTTTTCCGCCCATAGCATATACATCGCTGATGGAGTTGGCGGCAGCAATTTTTCCAAAATCAAACGGATCATCTACGATAGGCATAAAGAAATCGGTAGTAGAAATAAGCGCCGTACCGTTTCCCATATCATATACAGCCGCATCATCTTTACTGTGATTGCCCACTAATAACCGATCGTTGTCGGGTGGCGAGATATTGCTTTTCAAAATTTCATCCAGCACCTTCGGTGAAATCTTGCAACCGCAGCCGGCGCCGTGTGAGTATTGGGTGAGACGGCCCCCCCAACCCCCCTCATGCGGGGCTTTCGAAGAGTCTGTTTCTGTGATCATCCTGCAAATTTCGGCTTGTTATTGCAGAGAACCCTTTTTATTCGGAATAATTAGAGTAATTCGTGGCTCCTTGTTTCTTTCCCTGCGTCTTTGCGCCTTGGCGTGATTCAAACTATTTCTTTCTCCGAAACACTATGCCTGTGCTCTTCTGAAAATCAGAACTGAAACGGAGATTGTATACGTCTTCTCCATCATGCACTACCAGTAAACCGGTGTTGGGCGGATATTTTCCGAGGTTCTCGGCAAACAAAACCAGTGTAAAATCTTCATTGCCGGGAGCGATATAGATCGTTTTCTTAATGGCATTCGCCTTCAATCCCTGCTTCGCCATCAGCACTTCGCCATTCAGGAACAGGCTTACTGTATCGCCATCAATTTCTCCGTTATCATACAAGGCCAGCTCCAGGCTGTCGGATTTAAAGTTTACCACCTGTGAGAATTCAGATTTTCTGCCTGCGATCAAAGACGCTTTTTGAGTAATATCTACTGCGGGTATAGGCACCCTTTCAATTGCCGGGGTTGTTGCTGTTTCCCTCTTCTCCGTTGCTTTAACACCTGCTACTATTTTTTCATCCACAACCTCATTCTTACCCGCCTGGTTGATTACAGGAGAAACAACAGGCTGTGTTGAACCGGCAGCAGTAGTTGTTTTCGCTGTTGTATTGTTTTCTTTTGGGGAAGCGGTTGATTTGTCAGTACCTGTTATTGGTTTCGCAGCAGGTTTGCCCGCAGCCACTTCTTGTTTGGTAACAACCGTGCTGGCTTTTGTTGAATTAACGGCTGCCGGCTGATTCGTTTTAAC
>CAYPBW010000073.1:1606-9792 GCA_964409055.1 uncultured Chitinophaga sp.
TAACAACCGTGCTGGCTTTTGTTGAATTAACGGCTGCCGGCTGATTCGTTTTAACTGTTGCTGCTGTTCCGGTATTATTAGTCGCCACATCATTCACCTTGTTGTCAGGAACAGTTGTCGTTGATTGGGTAGCTATCCTGGTATCACCGCTTACTTGCTTGGTAGCATTGTTAGGAACAGGGTCAGCAATAGTCGCCGGTTGCTTATTCGTGGCAATATTTATATTGTCGGGACTGTTTACTTTACTGGTTGAAGAATTTTTATCGGTGGCAACAATGACTGGTTGCTTATTCGCAGCAACTTTATCAATGTCGGGGTTATTACTATTATTGCTAGCAGCTTTTTTGTCTGCCACAGCAGCCTCAGGTGTTTTTGTATCACTGGATGTTCTTACAACTTCCTTATTTGCTATAGACTCTTCTGCCGGTGGCTTATTTACAGCCAGCTTTGTTTCTACGGCTCCGGGTTTTATATCAACGGTTGATGAAGGAATATTTTTTGTATCCGTTTTAGGCAAATCGCTTTCCGCCTTTTTCACTACTGGTATTGATTCTGCTCTTTCAACTTGTGGCCGGGCAACAACAAGGTCTGTCGTTGATGAAGAAATTTCTGGTACAGTAGAATATTCCGTTTTTATTTTCTCCGGTTTTGCAATTTTTACAATCGGCGCACCTTCTTCTCTTTCTTTGTAAAAAGCCACATCATTGGCCAGTTTCAGTTCTTCCAGGTGTGGAAATATTTTGGAAGCCGTCAGGTCTTTTTCTTCTTCCAGTCCTACTTTTCCGGTGATGGAGTAATATCGTTTCGTTGCATTGGTTTTCCAGGTTCCGTCCAAATACCAGGTGCTGTCACCTTTGTTACGGCGAAAAGTGCTGGTTACTTTTATTCCTTTATCCAGTTTACCCCGAAAATTATAAGCGATTATCTCATCATCGGTCACCTCACATACATCTCCTTCAATGGTTCCCTTTACTCTTTTTACTATGTAATAAAGCGTATCGTTGACAATGAATTCACTGCGGGAATAGCCGTATACTTTGCCGCGGTACTCGGTCAGGGCAATTTCGAATGACTGGTCTTTGCGGACCGTGGCACTGTCGTTATGCACGGAACCAACCCATAATCCGGTCAGGCTTTGTCCAAAGAAAAACAGGGGGGTAATGAGCAGCAGGGCGGTGAGCCTAAGATTTTTGTTGTTGCAGACTGTTTTCACGAACGAGGATATTGGCATTTTCAGTGGATACGGATTTACACTTTATCGTATGTAATAACGTATCCAGTGCCTCCCGATTGTGTAAAGACCTGAAATAAAACTTATCGTAGTACTGGAGCAAAATCCCGAAACTTTCGGTGATTTTGCCCTCTTTTAGCCACAAAATGGCCGATTTTGCGTTCTGCGGGCCCAGTTTTTGGCTGATTCGCTCAATAGCCCCTATCATTCTTTCAGTGTCCAGTTGGCCATATTCCTGCACAATATGTTTGAGCCTTTCAGCAAAAGGGATGTCCAGGTAGAATACCGGCGACCGCCGCATGGTGGCCCAAAGGTCGTTGGGAATGTTTACATGGCCGATGCGCTGTGATTCGTCTTCTAACCAGATGCCGTTGTTAGCTGACCGTTGACTGTTGACCGGCCAACGGTCATCCGTCATCTTACTACGCAACTCCATTGCAAGGATATTTTCAAACATCTCCTGGCTGGGTTGTTCCGGCATCCCGATATTTCCAAAAGCAGAACCCTTGTGTTGGGCAACTCCTTCCAGGTCGATCACCTTTTCGCCTTTTTCCTCCAGCGATTTTAATAATTCCGTTTTACCCGAACCGGTGAAACCGCCAAGGATCTTGAAGCGAAACGGCATTTTAAAAGTATCCAGTATATAATTACGGTACTTCTTATACCCTCCGGCTAATGTAAAAACCCTGAACCCATACAGATCCAATAACCAGGCAACAGCTGCGCTGCGCATACCACCTCTCCAGCAGTGAATAAGGATGAGTTTGGAGTCTTTCGGCTGTTGACTACCAACAGCCGACTCCTGGCTACTGACTATAGACTCAACCTCCTCCACCATCTTCCGCATCTTCGGTCCGAAAAAATCTAGTCCGGTCTTAATAGCTTGTTCCCGGCTTTCTTGTTTGTAAGTAGTGCCCACTACTTTTCTTTCTTCATCGGTAAACAGGGGTAAGGAATAGGCGCCGGGTATATGTGCATGTTTGTATTCACCCGGGCTTCTTACATCAAAAACCGGGTGGTCTTTTGCCAATTCTAAAAACTGGCCGATATCTATTTTTTCAACTGCCATTAACAAGTGTAAAAATAAAAAGGCTGCCGAAAAACAGCAGCCATTATCAAATTTTCAAATTGGCTAATTGCTACATTATCTGTTCATACTCGCCAAAAACTCTTCATTGTCCTTGGTTCCTTTCATCCGGTTCTGCAATTCTCTCATCGCTTCTTCGGTATTCATATCCGTCAGGTAAACACGGAGCAGGTTCATCCGCTGCAGCACATCTTTCTCCAGCAAAAGGTCATCACGCCTTGTACTGGATGCCACAATATCAATAGCAGGGAAGATACGTTTGTTAGACAATCTTCTGTCGAGCTGTAATTCCATATTACCGGTTCCCTTGAATTCTTCAAAGATCACCTCGTCCATTTTACTTCCGGTATCAACAAGGGCTGTAGCAATAATCGTTAATGATCCACCTCCCTCAATTTTACGGGCAGCGCCAAAAAACTGCTTGGGCTTCTGCATAGCATTGGCTTCCACACCGCCGGATAATACTTTACCGGATGCAGGAGCTACTGTATTATGTGCCCTTGCCAAACGGGTAATCGAATCAAGCAGGATCACCACATCGTGTCCGCACTCCACCAGTCTCTTTGCTTTTTGCAAAGCAATGGTAGAAACTTTCACATGTTTTTCAGCAGGTTCATCAAAAGTAGAAGCAATTACTTCTCCCTTTATACTGCGTTCCATATCAGTTACCTCCTCCGGACGTTCATCCACCAGCACTACCATCAGGTAACATTCAGGATGATTGGCGGCAATGGCATTGGCCACTGCTTTCAGCAACATCGTCTTACCGGTTTTAGGCTGTGCCACAATCAATCCCCGCTGTCCTTTACCTATAGGCGTGAACAGGTCCATGATACGGGTTGAATAATCAGAAGCTGTCGTAAATAAATTCAGTTTTTCGTAAGGGAAAAGCGGTGTCAGGTAATCAAAGGGCACCCGGTCACGAACCTCTTCAGGGCTCTTGCCATTGATCGTATCCACTTTCAATAAAGCAAAATATTTTTCTCCTTCTTTGGGAGGACGAACAGCGCCATGCACCGTGTC
Source organism: uncultured Chitinophaga sp. (assembly GCA_964409055.1). Classification (GTDB taxonomy): domain Bacteria; phylum Bacteroidota; class Bacteroidia; order Chitinophagales; family Chitinophagaceae; genus JJ008. The sequence continues at coordinate 4,948 of CAYPBW010000073.1, forward strand.
GCCGGTCTTTAAACCAAACAGTTTTATTTGAGAAGGGGAAACATACACATCATCTGGTGAGGATAAATAATTATAATCAGATGAACGAAGGAATCCATAACCATCGGGCATCATTTCCAATACACCTTCTCCTAATATCACTCCGTCAAACTCCACATTGAATTGTTGTTCACGGCGCTGAGGATATATTTTATTGGGAGCTCCTTGTCCTGTATTTTCAGCAGCTTGCTGGCTGGCCTCATTTAAAATAGCTTCAGCCAGTTGTGCTGTTTTACTATCCATTTCCGGTTCTGCGGCCGGGGCTGGTTGTTCAGCTACATCTGCCACTACTTCTTTCTCGTCTGTCTTTTTACGTCCCCGCTTTACCGGGACTTCTTTTTTTACAGCCATATGGGGTTTTTTGGTATTGGTTTTTTCTTCGTCGCCGCTTTCCACCACCGCTTCTTCACTGCCACCGGTACTGGTACTGGTTTTTACAATGCGCTTTCTTTTACCATCATCACTGGATTTGGCGCCTTTAGCCCCGGCTATTGCCTGGCTGTCCAATATCTTATAAACAAGATCTTGTTTGCTTAATTTTTTTGCGTTGGGAATTTTTAACTGCTCAGCTATATCCAGCAGTTCAGGAACGAGCATGTCGTTCAGTTGGAGAATGTCATACATATAAAAAACTTGATGTTAGTCACAACTCGAAGTCACCAATCTTGAAATCTGAAATATTGAGTTTATTTTGAAAGAAACAGGCGGGTAAATGATGAACTAAAGCCTGGGAGAACTATACTTATCAGCCTCTTTCCGGTGCAAGTATACAGCAAAACCCGGAAAATCAAAAATTTTAGCTTTAAATCGTTGATTACAGCCCCGCAGCCTTACTAATCTCCAGCATCCGGTCGATCGGTTTTTTGGCGGCCAGCCTGAGTTCCTCTTCCATGATAATTTCCGGTGTTTCGTACTCCATACACAGGTATAATTTCTCCAGTGTATTCAGCTTCATATGCGGGCAGTCATTACAGGCGCAACTGTTATTGGGCGGCGCCGGTATGAAGGTTTTGTCCGGGGAGGCTTTCATCATCTGGTGGAGTATACCCGTCTCTGTAGCAACAATATATTCTTGTGCTGAATCGGTTTGTGTGTACTTTAATAACCCGGTAGTGGATCCTATATAATCTGCGATTCTTAATATCGGTTCTTCGCATTCCGGGTGTGCAATCAGTTTTGCTTCCGGGTGACGAACTTTTAGTTTGGTAATTTTTTCCAGGCTGAATATTTCATGCACCATACAGGCTCCATTCCATAGCACCATATTCCTGCCGGTTACTTTGTTGATATAAGCACCCAAATTTTTATCCGGTGCAAAGATTAATGGCTGGTCTTTGGGAAAACTTTCTACAATGAATTTGGCATTACTGCTGGTGCAGATCACATCACTCAACGCTTTGATACCAGCACTGCAGTTGATATAACTTACCACTTTATGGTCCGGGTGCTGCTCTTTGAATTTTTTAAACAGTGCCGGGGGACAACTATCACTCAGTGAACAACCGGCTTTCAGGTCTGGTATCACTACTTTCTTACCGGGATTTAAGATCTTGGCTGTTTCTGCCATGAAATGCACGCCGGCAAAAACAATCATATCCGCATTGGTCTTTTCAGCCTGCTGGGCCAGTCCCAGGCTATCGCCAATGTAATCGGCCACATCCTGTATATCCGGCTCCTGGTAATAGTGCGCCAGCAATACAGCATTTTTTTCCTTCTTCAGCCGCTCAATAGCAGCAAAAAGATCCAGTGTGGGATCAAGGTCAATATCCAGGAAACCTTTTGATTCCACATCGGCCTTTGCTTGTTCCAGTATTGCTTTATCGCTGCGCATCATCTTGTTGTTTTTTTCCGGGTCAGTTATTCAGGATGGCAATGTTCAGTCAACTCCGGCAATTTTTCAAAACAAAATTTCTCAAAGCCCTGTATTAATACAATAGTATTATTAATATATATTTTTTAAAAAGAGCTTATTATTATTACAGGTGTGAATTCGTGGATAACTCAACAACGCAAAATTACAGTATTGGTGTAATTCACATATTTAACATCGAAATCCACATATGGTTTACTTGCTGGTATTGCATTTCATAGCGATATTCACATGAATGTGAAATACCCGCCTGAAAAAAATCAGGGATGTGGAACAATTAAACTGGTGTTAATTTCAGACGTATAAAAAGTGAGTTCTGTACACCAGAACTCTTTTTACGGGTACGACGAAAACTTCATTCCTAAACGTTCAGTTTCATATCCACGTTTCACATCAGGATATCCACATAAAATGAATTTCATTCACAGCCTGGTGGGGAGAAAAAGGCGCAGACAAGCCTATTAACGAAGCATAAATAATTACAATGCATGATTAAAATCATATGCTTTACTAAATATATAAGCGGAATAAGCTTTACTGATGAATGACCTAATTTTACAGCTACTAAAATTTTCCATATGAAGTTTCTTAAACAATCATTGCTTGCTTTTTTACTCTTTGCTTTTTCTGTAGCTAAGGCCGATGAAGGAATGTGGCTGCCGCAACTGCTGGCACAGCTCAATGAAAAACAAATGAAAAGTATGGGGATGAAGATCAGCGCCGCTGATATATATAATATAAATAAAGGAAGCCTGAAAGATGCTATCGTCAGCTTTGGCGGGTTCTGTACCGGCGAAGTGATCTCATCCAAAGGACTGGTACTAACCAACCACCATTGTGGTTTTGACGCCATCCAAAATCATTCTACGATCCAGAATAACTATATAAGAGATGGTTTCTGGGCCCGCAATAATGCTGAAGAAATTCCCAACCCCGGTTTATTTGTCACTTTCATCATCCGTATAGATGATGTAACCAAACAGGTGCTGAATGGTGTGACAAAGAATATGGATGAAAAAGAAAGACAGTCTGCTATTGACAAGAACATAGCCGAACTCAGAAAGAATGTAAAAAAGGAGAGCTACCAGGATAGTTTCATCAGGGCTTTCTTTGAAGGCAACCAGTATTTCCTGTTCGTAACAGAAACCTACAAAGATGTGCGGCTGGTAGGTGCACCGCCTTCTTCTATTGGTAATTTCGGAAAGGATACAGACAACTGGATGTGGCCCCGTCACACCGGTGATTTTTCTATGTTCCGCATTTATGCCGGTAAGGATAATAAACCGGCCGAGTATTCAGTAGATAATGTACCCTATGTTCCCAAACGTTCTTTATCCATTTCACTGGATGGGGTGGCAGAGAATGATTTTACCATGGTATTCGGTTTTCCCGGCAGAACCACACAGTATTTACATTCTGCAGCGGTAGAGCAGATCATGAAAGTGAATGACCCGGTTAAAATAGCCATCCGTGATAAAGCACTGGCCGTGATCGATGGTTTTATGCGTAAGGATGAGCAGATCAAAATCCAGTATGCTGCCAAGTATGCCGGCATTGCCAACTCCTGGAAAAAATGGCAGGGCGAAGTATTAGGACTTACCAGCACCAATGCACTCGGAAAAAAACAAGCCTACGAAGCAGAATTCCAGAAAAGGGTGAATGCAAATCCACAATGGAAAGAGGCCTACGGAAATTTATTGCTGGACCTGGCCAAGACTTACAACGAGTTTGAAAAATACTCCCTGGCCCGTGATTTCTTCAATGAAACCATGAGCCGCATTGAAGCTTTTGCGATTGTCAACCAGCTCAACAACCTGCGGAATGCCAAAGAGAAAAACGGTGAAAAAGGTTTTACTAATGCTTTGCCGGGAGTAAAAGAAAGACTGGCTGAAATCTATAAGGAATACAGCCCGGTGGTGGACAAACAGCTATTCATTGCATTGATAGAAAAATTTGTCACCGGCCAGCCGAAAGAATTTGTAGCGCCATACCTGCTGAATAAACTGAAAGAAAACAACAACGACATCAGTAAACTGGCGGATGAATTATATAATAATGTAGATCTGTTTCAGAACGGGAATAAAGTATTGCAGCAACTTTCTTCCAATCCGGAATTGGTAATGGCGGCCAACGATATGAATCATGCCAACCAGTTAATTGCTGAATTAAGTGCTTATTACAATAGTACGGTTGCAAAAAACATTACCGGACTTCAAAGCAGGATCAACCAACTGAACCGCACTTATATGCAGGCGCAGATGGAAGTGATGAAGGAGAAGAAATTTTACCCCGATGCCAACAGCACCCTGCGGGTCACTTACGGCAATGTAAAAGGCTATAACCCGAGAGATGCTGTACAATACGATTATTACACCTACCTCGACGGGGTAATGGACAAATACAAACCCGGCGATTATGAATTTGATTTGCCGGCCAAACTCAGGGACCTGTACAAAAACAAAGACTATGGCCCCTACGGAAGCAACGGCAAAATGCCGGTTTGTTTCATAGCCCGCAACCACACTACCGGCGGCAACTCCGGTAGCCCCGCCCTTGATGCCTATGGCAATCTCATCGGCCTCAACTTTGACAGGGTATGGGAAGGAACCATGAGTGATATTAACTACGACCCCTCTATCTGCCGCAATATAATGGTGGATATCCGCTATGTATTATTTATAGTAGATAAATATGCCGGGGCCGGCCACCTGGTAAAGGAAATGAACCTGGTACACCCTAAAAAGAAGAAATAAGCCCCAACCGGCATCGGGCAGTCGTTTTGATTGTCATATTGAGCTTGTCGAAATACTGGCAATCAAAACGATATCCTTTTAACACCCTTCGATAAACTCAGGGTGACAAACCGACTGTTGCAGCCGCATTTTTAGCGATTTTCCACAGTTTTTCCCCTATTTTTGCCCGCCCGTATCGAGCCT
>CAYPBW010000073.1:9892-12778 GCA_964409055.1 uncultured Chitinophaga sp.
TTTTTAGCGATTTTCCACAGTTTTTCCCCTATTTTTGCCCGCCCGTATCGAGCCTTAATTTTGAACGGGTCATTCCTTTTATAAAAGAATAATACTGTATTATGTCTATCATTCAAACGATCAGGGACAAAGGAGCCAAAGTATCTGTGGTATTGATTGCCCTGGCTTTAGTGGGTTTCATTCTTACCGACTATTTCTCCGGGCGGGGCCAGGGAGGATTTACAGGTTCCAACACCGTTGGTAAAGTAAATGGCAAGAGCATTGGCTTCGAGGACTTCAACAGGAGAGTGGAGCAGATGGAAGCCAACATTAAACAGCAAGCTACGATGTATGGCCAAAATCCAGAACAGGCAATTGTTAATTCACAGGCGATTGAAGAAACCTGGAACCAGGAGATCAACCGGATGTTGCTTTACGGAGAGATTGATAAGCTCGGTTTCCAGATCGGTAAAAAAGAACTGGGCGACATTTTATACGGACCTAACGCACCGGCTGATTTGAAGAGACAATTCTCCGACGAGGCGGGCAACTATAATGCAGTACTGGCCAAACAAAATATTGACCAGATGCTGAAAAAAGGAACAGCCGAACAAAAAGAGAATATCAATAATTATATCAACGAACTGGAGCAGATCCGCAAGTCTGAAAAATTCGTTTCACTGCTTACCAATAGTGTGAACTTTCCCCGCTGGTTTGTAGAAAAACAAAATGCAGACAACAGCCAGATAGCAAACATATCTATGGTAAGGCAGACCTATGCAACCATACCTGACAGCACTATCAAGATCAGCGACAAAGAAATTTCAGATTATATCAGCAAACACAAAGATGATTTCAAACAGGAAGAAAGCCGCAGCATCAGCTACGTTACTTTCAGCGCAGCACCCAGCGCTGCTGACAGTGCTGAAACCAAAAACAGCCTGTTGTCTAAAAAAGATGCATTTGCTGCTGCAACGGATATGGAGCAGTTCCTGATGAGCGAAGGGGTTACTAATTACTACAATGGTTACATCAGCGGAAAAACAATACAGGTAGCTGCAAAGGATTCTATCTTCAGAACCCCGGTTGGCAGCGTCTATGGTCCTTACCTTGATGGTAACAGCTATGTACTGGCAAAACTTGAAGGTGTTCGCACCATGCCCGATACAGTAAACCTCCGTCACATCCTGGTGGCCACCATGCAGCGGGATCAGCAAAGTGGTGCGATGTACCCGGTTAGAGATTCTGCTACGGCTAAAAACTTAATCGACAGTATTCGTAATGCCATCAACACCGGCTCCAACTTCGATACTGTTTGTGCAAAACTGTCTGACGATCCGGGCAGCAAGGATAAAGGTGGTGTGTACGAAAATGTTTATTCCGGCCAGATGGTAGCTGCTTTCAACGATTTCATTTTCCTGAATCCTGCAGGCAGTAAAGGTGTTGTAAAAACAGAATTTGGTTTTCACTACATCGAAATATTATCACAGAAAGGAAGTGGCGCTGCTTACAAAGTGGCCTACCTGCCTAAGGAAATTATCGCCAGCCAGGAAACAGACAGCAAAGCACAGAACGATGCTAATATGTTTGCTGCCGACAGCCGTGATGTAAAATCTTTTGATGAAGGTTTTGAAAAGAACTGGAAACCCAAAGGCTATGTAAAAGGAATCGCTACAAACATTCCCCGCATTGGTGCCGAGATCAGGGGTGTGGGTTACTCAAGAAATTTTGTAAGAAGCATCTATGATGCAAAGAGAGGCGAAGTGCTGCAACCGGAAAGAATTGATGATAATTATATAGTGGCAGTAGTAACAGAAGTGATTGAAAAAGGAACGATGGGTGTGGCACAGGCCCGCAGTTCTGTAGAACCATTGTTGCGCAATAAAAAGAAAGCCGAGATGCTGAAACAAAAGATCGGTAAAGTAACAACACTCGAAGCGGCAGCACAGGTAATGGGCAACGCACCGATAGAGCCGGTTGACAGCCTGCGCATGAGCTCAAGAAATATCAACCCAAAACTGGGCTATGAACCTAAAGTGGTAGGTGCAGCATTCAACCCGGCCAACAAAGGCAAGGTGGTGCCCGAGGTACTGGATGGTGCATATGCAGTATATGTAATTCGTGTAGACAATGTAAGCGCTACACCATCAGAAAGCGGAAGCGTTGCTGATCAGCGCAAATTGCTGGCTGACCAGGTGAAGCAATATATCAACAACCAGCAAAGCCCGGCCAACCCGGTGAATGCGCTGAAGAAGGCTGCAACGATCGTAGACAAGAGAGCAGACCGCTACTAAACTTTTATACAACCAAGACCAACTGCAAGAGCCCTGTAGCGAAAGCTGCAGGGTTTCTTTTTACGGGATGCGCAAACAACCTCCCGAACCTATTTGTTACTTTTACAATTGAATCATGAGTGAACCATTTGTAAATAAAGTAGCCGAAAGCGGACTCATCACCCTCGACCTGGAAAAATATTATCCAAAGGGAGAAACAGCCGTCTTCGATTTGAAAGATCATCTCTTCATGGGGCTTATCCTGAAAGAAAAAGATTTTCGGGAGGCGCTGAAGAAGTTGGACTGGTCTGTTTACCAGGATAAGAATGTAGCACTTACCTGTTCGGCCGATGCCATCATTCCGGTATGGGCATGGATGCTGGTGGTATCTTACCTGCAGCCCGTTGCCAAAGAAATAGTGATGGGTGATGAAAAAGAATTGCACCGCAGTTTATACCTGAAGAATATTGATGCCATTGATGTAAATGAATTTGCCGGTCAGCGGGTGGTTATCAAAGGTTGCGGCGAAACACCCATCGCCGATTATGTATACATGGAGATCACCAAAAAACTCCGCCCCGTTGTAAAAAGCATCATGTACGGCGAACCCTGCAGCACCGTGCCGGTGTATAAG
>CAYPBW010000073.1:12878-14030 GCA_964409055.1 uncultured Chitinophaga sp.
AGAACCACCCCCTCTTTCTAAACGCCCAAAGCATACCCACAGGAATAACCAGCATCATGCCGACGGCCACATAAAAGCCCCAGCGCTGGTGAAAGAAGTTAACATTGGTATCAAAGTTCATCCCGAAGATGCCGCCGATTACGGTAGCAGGGGCCAGTAAGCAGGTAACGATGGCCATTACCTTCATCACTTCATTCATGCGAAGGTTCACATTGTTGATATGCAGGTCCTGCATACTCACCATCACATCACGGTAGTTCTCTACCAGGTCGATGGCCTGTACAATATGGTCATAAACGTCTTTATAGTATTTGGTATGGCGGTCTTCCAGCAATTCACTTTCGCTGCGCAGGAAACCATTCACCACTTCACGGACCGGCGCAAAGTTTCGTTTCAGTACGATCAGCTCTTTACGCAACTGGGTGATATGGGCAAGGGCCCTTGGGTTTTTGCCATGCATTACTTCCTCTTCTACTTCCTCAATACGGTCGCCCAGTTTTTCCATTACCACGAAGTAATGGTCAACGATCATGTCCAGCAGAATATAACAAAGGAAGTCGGCTGTACGCTGCCGCACTTTTCCATTGGTGATGCGCAGCTTGTCCCGCAATGTGGAAAACACATCCCGGTGTGCATCCTCCTGGAAACTGATCACAACATCTTTGGCCAATATGATGCTGATCTGCTCCTGTTCTACTGCATGGGTTTCCTCGTTATAGTACAGCATATTCAGCAGGCAGAAGATGCTGTTATCGGCTTCATCAAGTTTGGGCCGCTGGTTGATGCTCAGGATATCTTCAATAACGAGAGGGTGAATATCAAAATTCGAACAGATCGCTTCCACATCTGCCTTGCGCAAACCGTCCACATTGATCCAGGTGGTGCGGCCGCTGGTTTTGTATTGAAAGCAATCTTTTACAGTGGTCAGCTTTTTTTCTTCCAGGTGTTCCGAATCGTAATCAAAAATATGTACATGCACCTCCTTCGCTTCTTCCCGGTGCGGCTCTACCGTAGGGTTTACCGATAAGATCTCTTTCGTTCTCTTCGTGGCAAAAAGATTCGGCAGGTAGAGATACCGTAAATATTTCTCGGGGCGAAGCTTTACGTTCATAACAGGGAAGTTAGAAAAATTACTCTTTCCCACAAATACGT
>CAYPBW010000074.1:0-14006 GCA_964409055.1 uncultured Chitinophaga sp.
GGCGGCTTCAACTACCATTTTTACGGCAATAATCTGCACCTGTGAAAGCCGCTATTGCTTATCTCTAAAATCACAGGTTATGAACTTCAGAACAATTCTTCTTGTAATGATACTGGTACTTACCAGTTGTTTTCTTTGTTTCTCGCTTTTTGGACAACCCACCACAAACGGCCTGGTAGCCTATTTTCCGCTGAACGGAAATACCATTAACGGCGGGCCGACAAATGTTACTGCTACTGCCGTGAACACTACCTACACAACCAATAATGCCAACGTGGCTAACAATGCTTTGCAATTTGCAGGTAATCTTAACTCGTATGTAAATTTTGTAGATAATGGCAACCTGGATTTTTCAGGCACCAACAATTTCACTATCTCGTTTTCTTTTTTCTTTAATGGTAGTTCGACCTCAGGTCTCATAGACAATTGCCTTAACTATGGCGGCTGGGGTATTTGGCTTTGGTCTACAGTCGCTGGTACCTGGAACCTGCAGTTTAACTATAAAAATAATTCAGTGGGCAGCAGCGCTGCCACTGCCTTTACTACCGGTGTATGGCACCATGTGGCCGCTGTACGTAACAATGGTACGATTTCGCTATATATAGACGGGGTTTTCAGGCTTGCAGCCACTGAAGGAAGTGCAACGCCAACTTATCCGATCAATATGAATGCAGGAGCTATGACCTTTGGAGGCTTCAGCCCTCCCAGGTATAACCCCTTCGGCGGCAAAATAGATGAAATAAGAATTTATAACAGGGCGCTATCAGCCGGAGAAATCGGAATACTTGCTCCATTTTCGTTACCGCTAAAACTGGGAGAATTTACAGCAGTAAGAAAATCAACGGGCATCCGGTTAAACTGGGAAACACTAACCGAGCAAAATACTTCTCATTTTGACATAGAAAAAAGTACCGATGGGGTTAACTGGAACAGCATAGGACGGGTATCTGCTGCAGGCAATTCTGTTGATAAAAGGTTGTACAGCTTTTCGGATAATTCAGCAGGCCCGGGCGTTGTATTTTACCGGTTGAAAATGGCAGATAATGATTCAGCCTTTACCTACAGTCGTGTCATCACTTTGAAAAATGAAAGCCAGTTTACTGAACTGCAACTGTTTCCCAATCCTGTAACAGATAACCTGCAGGTACAAATACCACCATCCGGAAAATTGGATGCCGTAATACGGATTATTGATGCAGGAGGAAAAACAATTCATTCACGGATACTACAACTTTCAGAAGGACAAAATGCTGCAAGCATACCAGTAGTTCATTTAAAGGCTGGTATCTATTACCTTATCATTGATGATGGCAAAAGAAAACATACAAAATCCTTCATCAAAAACTGAGCATCCTGCTTAACCTGTGATACATTTGAAAAGAGCTGATTATTTCATAATCGGCTCTTTCTCTTTTCAAAATAAAAAGTTAACACCCTTTATTTTTTGCCATTCGTCAGGCAGAATAAACCATTCACCTAATTCCAGAAGTTACCGCCTCAATCGCCTTTATCTTCAACCTACGAAGAGGTTAGTATATCACATAAATATGTGATGTAACCTGAGCAATAACTACTTCGTCAAACCAACTATAAGTATAGCCATGAAAATCAAAACCAGCCTGGTCCTTGTTACTTTAATTATTCTATCCCTTATCAGCAAAGGACAAAAACTTCCCCCCCGTGAAGTTCCTGCTAAACGTACCACACAGGCTGTTAAAATTGATGGGCTTTTAACTGATTCTGCCTGGAAAGACGCCGCTTCTATGACTGATTTTGTAGAATTCCGACCCAAAATTGGTGCTAAAGAAGCTTACGAAAACAGAACGATTACTTACCTGATGTATAACGACGAGGGCATCTACTTTGGCGGCTATTGTTATGAACGCACCAAAGACAGCATTGCCACTGAACTGGCCGGCCGTGATGGTTTTGGTACCAATGATTATGTGGGCCTCATCTTCGATACTTATTACGACAAAATCAACGGTTTTGAATATTTCGTCACCCCGCTTAACGAGCAGTGGGATGCCAAGATGTCTCCTAATAATAATGGTAACAGTGAAGATTTTTCCTGGAATGCTGTCTGGCAAAGTGGCGCTGTAATCCACAACGACGGCTGGAGTTTTGAAATGTTTATTCCCTATGCTGCTATTCGCTTCGGGAAAAAAGAAGTGCAAAACTGGGGATTGAATATTACCCGCCGCAGAAGAAAAACAGAACAGCAATACACCTGGAACCCGATAGATCCGAACATAAATGGTTTTCTTACACAGGAAGGAATCTGGACAGGCATCACTAATATCAAGCCGCCGTTACGTTTACAATTTTCCCCTTATTTCTCTGTATATGCCAATCACTATCCTGCCAATCAGCCCGGTCAAAAAAACTGGACAACCCAAATTAATGGCGGCATGGATGTTAAGTACGGCATTAACCAGGCATTTACGTTAGATGCCACGTTGATTCCTGATTTTGGCCAGGTACAAAGCGATAACCAGGTTTTGAACCTTACACCCTTTGAAGTAAAATTCAATGAGAACAGAACCTTCTTTACAGAAGGCACAGAATTATTCAGCAAGGGGAATCTTTTTTATTCAAGAAGAATCGGCGGCACTCCCATTCACTTATATGACGCTTATAATACAGGTGCAAACGAAAAAGTGCTAAAGAACCCAACTGAATCCAAACTCGTCAATGCATCAAAAATATCCGGAAGAACTCAAAAAGGGCTTGGCATCGGGGTTTTGAATGCTATCACTAAACCGCAACATGCTCTAATAGAAAATTCGCTAACAAAAGAGCAGTATAAATTTGAAACAGACCCGCTTACCAATTATAATATCCTGGTACTTGATCAAACGATGAAATATAATTCCAGTGTATCATTAGTAAACACGAATGTATGGAGAAGCGGATCAGACTATGATGCCAATGTTACAGCGGCACTCTTTGATCTGAACAATAAGAAGAACATGTACAATGTTGGCGGAAAACTGGCCGTGAGTAACCTGGTGGGAATTCAACCCGACGGTAAAACACTAACCGGTTTTAGCCATGAACTGTATTTTGGGAAAACGAGTGGCCAGTTCAACTTTAATGTGTCGCAGCAAAGAACTGATACAAAGTTCAACAGCAATGACCTCGGTTATTTTACCAATAATAATTTCTTCGATCACAGCGTATGGGTTGGCTATCGCTGGACAGAACCTAAAAAGTGGTACAACAGGATATTTTTAAATTTCAACTCCTATATTAGTTTATTGGCCAAGAAATTCACCGGAATCGACCCCAATTATCAAACAGCTTTCTTTAATGTCAATACGAATATCCAGGGAAAAAAATTATGGTGGCTGGGAGCATTTGCCGGATACGGTCCGGGCGATAATGACTTTTATGAGCCAAGAAAAGAAGGTATGTTTTTCAAAAGAGGTTCAACAGCCGAGGCCGGCGGGTGGTTTAACAGCAATGAGTCAAAGAAATATTCATTTTATGTAGAACTGTTTGGAAGTAAACGTTTCAACTTTTACAATGCATACGGTTTCAATATCAGTGTGGGACAAAACATGAGGGTCAATAACAAATTGTCCTTCTCACATTCACTGAACCTGAACCCCCAGCGCAATAATATGGGTTTTGCCACCATTGATAATAACGGCGATGTGATTTTTTCACGCCGGGACAGAAATACGGTTGTAAATACATTAAGCACAAAATATAGTTTCTCTAATAAGATGTGGCTCACTTTCCGTGCCAGGCACTATACCAGTTCAGTTGAAATAAAAGAACTATACAATCTCCAGACTGACGGTAAGTTGCTGCCCAACACAACCTTTAACGACAACCTGAACCAGAACGTAAACTTTTTCAATATTGATATGGTTTATACCTGGCAGTTTGCGCCCGGCAGCTTCATCAATATCGTATGGAAAAATGCAGTGTTTGATTTCGACAATGAAGTACAGTCAAACTATTTCAAAAATTTTGAAAGGACCATGAAAGCCAGTGAGAATAACAATATCTCTTTAAAAGTGATTTACTTCCTCGATTACCTGCAATTAAAAAATCACAAAAAGAAGAAGGGTTAAAAAAGTCACGCAACAGGGCTTTTATGAAATTATTTCACCATATTCAGGCTTCCAGTCCCATTTCCAGCGCCGGTGGCTCCAGAGCCACATCTCAGGTTGTTCACGAATGATTGCTGAAAGAAAAGCAACATACTTTTTTGTGAGCTCTGTTTCGGAAGTTATTGCTGCGTTCTCAGCTGCCATTATAAATTCCGTTGTGTATTTACCTCTTCCGCTTTTCCTGGCAAAGGCAAAAACAACCGGGCAGGCTTTATCTCTTGCTGATCTTTCAGGACCTTTTATAAAAGGAGCAGGTTTGCCCATAAAATTAAACCAATAAGAATTAGTGGGGTCTCCCGGATTTTGATCTGCTACCAATACCAATGCATGTTCCCTGCTGCGCCAGGGGATAAACCTTGTTTTCATCTCTGTAGCCGGGAGCATAACAGTACCATATCTTGTCCGCATACGGTAAAATATTTTCTCAAATGTCTTATTGGCAAGAGGCATATATACAGCAACTAATGGCTGCCGGAAATTGATGGCATAATGATGATTGATCCACTCCCAATTAAATTGGTGGCCCGCATGAATTTGAAAAGCTTTACCCTCATCATGCAAGCGGTGAATCAGTGAAAAATCTGCAGTATTGTGTCTTTCGATGAACTTTTTACCAGAAGAGAACAATTTCAGTGTTTCGATAAATGTATCAACAAGGTTATGATAGAATTTTTTGGCAATAACTAATCTTTCTTTATCGGTTTTATCAGGGAAAGCCTGTGCAAGGTTCTTCAGCACCACTTCCTTCCGGTATTTTAAAATATAAAATAGTAAACCATAAACCGCATCTGAGAAAAGATACAGCACCTTTAACGGCAATAAAGAGATCAACCACAAAAATCCATAAACAACATAATACATAGCCCGCAAAGATAGCCACTACAATACGATATTCTGAACCAGTTGGCTCTTGACAGGGTAATCCGTATTATAATGCAGGCCCCTGCTTTCTTTCCTGAATGATGCGCCTTTAACAATAAGATAGCCTACTGTTATCATATTACGTAATTCAAGCAACTGAGGTGAAACTGTAGTTGTTCTGTACAGTACTTCAGTTTCCTCCCATAAAAGGTCTAATCTCCTGCTGGCCCTTTGTAAACGGACATCATTTCGTACAATACCAACATAATCACTCATGATCAACTGAAGTTCCTTCAGACTTTGTGTTATCAGGATCATCTCCCTGGGATCTGAAGTTCCCTCGGCCCGCCAATCAGGCAATTCTTCCCTGTATGAAAGCGTATCCACTTTATCGGCGACATCTAAAAAACAACGATGGGCGAAAACCATCGCTTCAAGCAGGGAATTACTGGCCAGGCGATTGGCACCATGAAGGCCAGTACTGGCGCATTCGCCGCAGGCATACAGGTTTTTGATTGAGCTTCTTCCCCACTCATCTGTCTTTATTCCTCCGCAACTGTAATGTGCAGCAGGGGCAACCGGAATCATATGCCTGGTAATATCAATACCTATGGACAAACATTTCTGGTAGATATTGGGAAAATGTTCAATAAATTTTTCTTTACCAAAATGCCGGCAATCGAGCCACACATGTTCGGTACCAGTCTTTTTCATTTCACTGTCTATAGCCCTAGCTACAATATCTCTCGGCGCCAGATCTTTTCTCGGATCATACTTTTCCATGAAGGGCTCCCCGTGTTTGTTCCTCAAAATTCCTCCGTCACCTCTTACAGCTTCTGTAATTAAAAAGGCCTGCCCGCCCACACCCGGTTCATACAAAGCAGTAGGATGAAACTGGATAAACTCCATATTCTCAATTCTTCCTTTCGCCCTGTACACCATCGCCACACCATCACCGGTTGCAATGAAAGGATTGGTGGTGGTTCTGTACACCTGCCCGTTTCCCCCTGTAGCCAGCAATGTTGTCTTAGCCAGAATCTTTTCAATTTTATTGGTTTCAAGATTCAGCACATACACACCGTAACATTCAATATCAGGTGTTGATTTTGTAATCAAATAGCCCAGGTGGTGCTGCGTAATAATATCTACTACAAAACAGTGTTTGATGAATTCAATATTCCTATGCTTTGCTACCGCATCAATCAAAGCCCTTTCCATTTCCTTTCCTGTCACATCTTTATGATGCAAAATCCGATGTTCTGAGTGGCCTCCTTCTTTTCCCCGCTTATAGTCACCATCATCTTCCTTATCAAACCTGGCCCCCCAGTTAATGATCTCTTCTACTCTTTCCGGTCCTTCCTTCACCACAATCTCCACCACCTCTTCCTTACACAATCCATCACCGGCTATAAGTGTGTCTTCAATATGTTTTTCATAACTGTCATTTTCCAGGTCATTCACTACCGCAATGCCTCCCTGCGCATATTTTGTATTGGTTTCATCAGCTGTTGCCTTTGTCATCACCAATACTTTCCTTTCCGGAAAATGATTAGCTATTTTCAACGCATAGGTTAACCCGGCAATACCCGATCCAATTACTAAAAAATCAGTTTTCTGCATACCTGCAATAATTTGTTTATAATCACTGGTTGCCACGAAGATACTTTATTGCTCCCTGTACAATCAATAGCTGAGCAAGGCCATAGGTAAGCATAATGATGACACCGGCCAATTCAAAAGGCAGGTAAAATTTATTAATGGCCAGTACCGAATCAGAGATTACAAAAAGCAAAGCCCCGGCTGTCATCCAAACACCTGCTGATTTGTTTCGTAAAAACAACATATGCATGGCCAGCATCAGCATAAAGCTGATCACTATACCATAGACGCTGACCGGCATTTTCATTTCACCGAGATAAGGTGACAGCCAACTGATCAGGGCTGCATAATAAATAACTACAATAATCAATAACCATGGGTTTCCCTTTATAGCCTCCTGCAGCCTTACCTTGTGAAAAAAAATAATATAAAAAATATGCGCCAGTAAAAAAGAAGACAGTCCCAGCAGGAAGAAAATGGATTGCTTTTCCTGGAACATCAGCAGCACATCGCCTCCCCAGGAGAATAACAGCGCCAGGAGTATCCACTTTTTTAAATCATTTTGATAACCTTTTAATTCCGAAACAAAATACATAGCCAATACAGGCATCAGCAAAGGCTTTGAAATGGTCTGTGCCCAGGTATAGGGTATGATAGCGCCGGCAATATTCACAGCCAGCGATAAAAGAAAAATGATGAGCCAGGTATTTTTTTTCATTAATTAGAAAATTCCGGACTGAAGAAAGCTACAACAGTTAACCAGATTTCAAAAGTCAATCTATAATTATTTTAAGGTTCCACCCAGGCGCCGTTATCTTTTAGTAAACTGATCAGTTCTTCTACTGCCACATCACTATTTACATTTCGCTTTACTACTTCCCTGCCTTTATACAGAGTGATCTTGCCGGGACCACTGCCCACATAACCAAAATCCGCATCGGCCATTTCGCCCGGTCCATTTACAATACAACCCATAATGGCGATCTTGATGCCTTTCAAATGATTGGTAACCGCCCTGATCTTTGCAGTAGTTTCCTGCAAATCAAACAAAGTGCGGCCGCAACTTGGACAACTTATGTATTCTGTTTTTGAAATTCTGGTTCTCGTTGCCTGCAAAATGCTGAATGCAGTGTTGTTGGTAAACTGGTAAATATCTTTTACCGGCAAGTAAGTTCTTCCGGTAGCTTTTACATCTGTCATCTTTGCCTTACTGCTATAACCCAAACAAATACCATCACCCATACCCTCCAGAAATAATGCCCCGGTTTCGGTGGCGAAATGTATCAGGTGCTCATCCGGTGATTGCCAGTTACTGTCAGTAATTAATACAACGGGGTTTCTGATTTCCTTGTTTATCAATTCCATAAACATCCGGCGAACAGACTGCATGGCATTCAAACGGGTTGAGCTAAGACAAATAACAACGGTCGGATCGTTTGCTAATTGATCTAAATAAGCATAATCATTAACGGCTGTTTCATCGCTATAACAATCAACCATTACAAAGTTGATTGACTCGCTTCTCTTCTCTGCTTCTGCAAATCCTTTATCTGAAAAAATGGGGTAATACTTCTTTTTGTCTTTTGCTTCTGCCCATGTTGCGGGATAAACAATCACTTTCAATGTCCCGGGTAAAGCAAAATCCAATACCTGGTGACCGGTGAAAATATAATCGGCCGCGGCATCAGCAATTGTCCATTTATCCGTTGATTCGTTGTAAGTGTAGCCAATACTCTGCAAATCCCGGGGAGTTATTTTCTCAATCCGGCTCAGATCTGCTACCACAACCGGCACTTGTTTTCCCCCTATATTATCCACTGCATAGGTTTCTCTTCTTTTGTATTCAAAAGGAGAATAAGGCATTTTAGTTACAGGAGGTACATCCTTTGCATCGAGTTCTTCTGTAATGTTGACATGTTGAATAACTACCTGTTTATCTCCGTTAGTTTGATACTCTGTTTGTACTTCCCTGCTCTCTCTCTTAGAATATCTTTTAACAATATCACGGCATACGGGAATTTCAAACTCCGGGTCTTCGGTAAGTGATACCCTTATAGTGTCTCCAATTCCGTCCTCAAGCAACGTACCGATACCAATAGCAGATTTAATACGGCCATCCTCTCCGTCGCCGGCTTCTGTAACACCCAGGTGCAAAGAATAACATTCGCCAAATTCATCAAACATTGTTTTCACCAGTAAGCGGTACGCCTGCACCATTACCTGCGGGTTGCTGCTCTTCATACTGAGAATGATATTATGATAAGCCTCTGCTCTTGCAATCCGCAAAAATTCCATGGCGCTTTCTACCATCCCCATTGGGGTGTCCCCATAGCGGCTCATGATTCGGTCGCTTAATGAACCATGATTGGTGCCGATCCGCATGGCCGTTCCGTACTCCTTACAGATTTTAACCAACGGTGTAAATCTTTCCCGTATCCGCTCAATTTCTTCGGCATATTCAGCATCGGTGTACTCGATCTGCTCAAATTTTTTCTTATCAACATAATTACCCGGGTTCACCCTCACTTTCTCTACAATCCGGGCAGCAATTTCTGCCGCATTGGGAGTAAAGTGAATATCTGCTATCAGCGGAGTGTTATAACCTCTTTTTCTCAATTCATTTTTAATGACCAGTAAATTTTCGGCTTCTTTTTTAGAAGGAGCAGTGATACGTACCAGTTCTGCGCCTGCTTCAATACAACGGATGCTCTGCTCCACTGTCCCGATGGTGTCCATTGTATCGGTAGTGGTCATGGTCTGTACCCGGATAGGATTAAAGTTTCCCAATAACAGGTCACCGATCTTTACTTCCTTCGTTGGCAGTCGCTTATAACTGGTGAGAGATTCGCAGTAGAATTGCATATTACAAAACTAACAAAGAAGCAGCAGCTATGTTTACCAATCTTTGGGCTGGGAACCGCCTGATTTTGACTTTTCTTTTTGCATCTTCTGCTGTACTTCTTTCTCTTTCTGCTGCAGGAGCTTGAGCCGTTGCTCTGCCTCCTTCTGGCTCATTTTAGGCTGTTGCTGTTTTTTCTGCTGTTCCTGCTGCTTTTTCTTTTGCTGTTCGTTTTCCTTTTTGGGCGGTTGCTTTTTCTTCAGTTCCAGCAGGGCTTTCTGCAGGTTTTCCCTTGCTTCTTTATCAGCAGGATTAATTCGCAAAGCATTTTTGTAAGCTTCAATACTTTCTTCCAGGTTTTTTTGCTGGCTGAGAATGACCCCTTTATTATAAAAGGATTTTGCTTTTATGTCTTTATCTGTTGCCGACCTGGCAATTGCGGTGAATTGCTCGGATGCCTCCACTTTTTTATCCTGTTTATACACCGAGTTGGCCTTATTGAATTTTGCAGTACTACTCGAGGGATCAGCAGACAGCGCTTTATCATATTCTTCCGTTGCTTTGGCAAATTCCTGCTTTTTGTAAGCCTCATTACCCGAACGGATATGGTCTGCCGCTTGTTGGGAATGAGCAGCAAAGAAAAAAAACAGGAATATTATTGTAATATTTTTACCTCGCATATGCCTTTCTTTTTTCAGGTATAAACGGCTCAACCAGTAATAGCAAGAACATTAGTCCCGCAAAAACATAATAATAAGTGGTAAAGTTCATCAGTGACATATCACCAAACGCCTTCCGATCAATCTGTGACAATTGTCCCTTCAGCACTTTTACGGCCTCATCACTGCTTTGCAAACGGGCATAAGAACCATTGGTAACTTCAGCCAGCTCTTTCAACACTTCTTCATTCAATTTAGATATCACAACATTTCCTTCGGCATCTTTTTTATTCTCGCCTGTTGCCGGATCAATGATTGCAGAACCTTCCGGTGACCCGATACCCACAGTATTGATCATTACCCCTTCTTCTGCCAGTTTTTTCGCAGTGGAAACAGCCCCGGCATCATGATCTTCTCCATCAGAGATCAGTATCACTGCTTTGAATTTTCTTTCTGCAGAAACAAAAGCATTGGCACTCATTTGTAAGGCATCGCTGATAACAGTACCCTGTTGCTGGATAATCGCCGGATCCGCACCTGATACAAATAATTTTGCAGCACCATGATCAGTTGTCAACGGCATTTGTAAATAAGCTTTGCCGGCAAACAACACCAATGCAAACCGATCTTCCGGCATGGCCTCCATCAATTTATAAATAAATTGTTTGGCTCTTTCCAACCGGTTTGGCGCCAGGTCGGTAGCCAGCATACTCTTGCTTACATCCAATGCAATGGCCACATCAATACCACTTCGTTTTACAGCATCTGAGTTACCGGGTTTGCGAAGGTTCATTACGGCGAACACTCCTGTAATAAACGCAGCTGTCAGCAAAACAAATTTTATAAAGAACCGCTTAGAAGAATAATTGGCCGTAAGCAAATTTATAAGCCGTTCATCCCCCATTCGGTTTCTTATTCTTTGCTTCCATTGAAGATGCGCATAGAACAGCAGTCCGGGCAATATCACCCCGGCAAAAAGCCATACATATTCTTTGTGCTGAAATTGGAGCAAAAAAGAAAGGTTTGATAATTAACTGCAATAAAAATACCAAAATAAGGCTCATACATGAGACCGGCTGTCATTTAACCCGGATCACATTTTTCCTTCCAGGAAACCAAGATGCTTCAGGATGTCTTTTAGCATTTTCATCCTGACAGTCCACATATCAAAATCCTTATCCGGTGATTCAATATTGAGTACGAAGAAATAGGGGTGTTTATTTTCTTCGATCCATCCCACTACCCAGCCGATGGCATTGCCGTTTTCCTTAAACCCCCAGCCGGTTTTATACCCGAGCCGGTAATTGGTATTTTCTTCAAACAACATGGCCCTTTTCACCACCTCCTGGTAGCTTTTGAAGAAAGGCAACTGATCAAAATACAGCCTCTTCACCAGGCCCAGTTGTTCATCAGGAGTAACTTTTAATGTGTTGTTCAGCCAGAATGAATCCACCGCTCCTTTTATCTTCTTTGTGCCGTACCCCAATGAATCCAGCCAAAACTGCATGGTGTCTTTACCAATGCGGCGGGCCACTTCCTGGTAATAATAAACAGATGAAACCCTGAATGCTTCATACATGGTCAAATCCTTATTCCAGTCGGCTACCCTTCTCGTTACACCATCCCATTTAATCACCATGCTATCATTAACGATCTTGCCGGTCTGCAGGCCAATAAGGGAATTCACAATCTTGAAAGTTGAGGCAGGAAGGTAACTGCTGTCGCGGTAGCGGGCCAGGTTATGCACAGTAAACTTACCGCTGGCATTATCCATGATGGCAAAGCATCCTTCTACCTTGTTTTCGTCAAAATATTTTTGGAGGCTCTTGTCTTGTTTTACATTATTGGAAGAACAGGCTGACAGTAATGCAATCACTAAAAGAAAGGGAACTACTCTTTTCATCTTCAATCAAAATTTCCGCAAAGGTAACGGGCATTAGTTTATTCTTGTAAGCACTGCTTTTTGATAACCCGCTACCCGGTAACTGTCCACTTTGGGACTTTCTTCTGTACCTAAACCGGTGGTGATAAGTGGTTTGGCAGCGAGGGTATAAAATTCGATCATCAGCTTGCCATCTTCCAACCAGTAATTATTAACAATGGTGCTGTTTTGAACCGTAAAAGCTCCACAAAACATATTGGCCACCCAAAACTGATCGAGCACAATGCCATTCAGCTCATCGATTACCCAATGCCCTTTGGCTGCATCTTTGGGTTTCAAAATATAAGGGCGGCTGTCTTCTGAAACAGACCCGTAAATTAGATGCCAGGTATAGTTACCGGCGCTGTCACCTTTTTGTATACGCAGTTCCATGTTTACCTTTTGCGGTTCTGTTGTACCTGTTCTGAACCACTGCAGCTCCCCTTTCCAGTTGGCCACCCAGCTTTCCGGAAAGGAGGATTGGGCGGAAGCCCATGAACAAACAGACACCAGCAGCAAAGCGACAATAAGTGACTTCA
This sequence comes from uncultured Chitinophaga sp., assembly GCA_964409055.1. GTDB lineage: Bacteria > Bacteroidota > Bacteroidia > Chitinophagales > Chitinophagaceae > JJ008. Next base: position 12,543 of record CAYPBW010000074.1, read on the forward strand.
TAAAAGATATTTCATCAAAAATAAAAATCCCGGCTAAAAAAGCCGGGATAAATGATCTGTGCTCAAGGATTGTTTAATTACATATAAAAGCCACCTTTTTGCTTGTAGTGCTTTACACCCTGGCAATCTCTTTTGGTAGCAGCACAAGAGCTGAACATAAATGCAACAGTAGCCGCCAGAACCAGGCTCAGAAAAAATCTTTTCATGCTTTGATCTTAAATTGGGTCAACAAATTAATTAGGGAAAATCAAAGGAATTGGGCGGGTAGAGTTTCAATCATGCATTGAGAAAACGAAAATACTATCCACATATTGTATTTCATAGTTTTCTCCGGAATTTTTCTTTGCTGCCATCGGAATACTACGATTTCATATGTCATATAGTAAAATCCCTAATTACAGTACATTTACACACCTAATAAATCTAAATCATTAATTATGAAACGAATTTCCTCCCTTTTGCTGGCCGGTATCGTATTACTGGCAGCCTGTAACAGCGATAAAAAATCAGGCGAAACCACCATTACCAGTGATGACGGAAAAGAAAAAGTAACTATTGATGTGAACCAGATGCAGCAGGCTGCAGATGCTATGGAAAAGAAAAAAGAAGAACTGACCAGGCTTGCACCACTCACCACCGACCAGTTGAAGGCCCTGTTGCCCGAAACATTACTGGGTGGAAAAAGAACAGAATTCAATGTTACTACTGCTATGGGCGCCAGTATGGGTAATGCTGATTACCAGGTAAATGATAGTGTGAATGTGAGCCTGACCATTTATGATTGCGCCGGTTCCGGCGGAGCTGGTATTTACAGTATGCAATACCTGGCTATGATGAACATGGAACAGGAAAGTGAAGAAGAATATACCAAGACTGTGGAATTCAAAGGTGGCAAAGCTTTTGAACATTGTGAAAAAGCCACCAACGACTGTACTTTCACTTTCTTTGCCGGCGAACGATTCCTGGTAACCCTGCAGGGCAATCATACAGGAGCTGAAGCCTTAAAGCAGGCCGCAGGAAGTTTGAACTTGAAATAAGTTTACTAATCGGATATTAAAAAAAGACGCTTCAGTGGAGCGTCTTTTTTTAATAAAATTAGTTGAATAATTATTTCAGCACTCCCAGCTCCCTCCCAATTTTCGTAAACGCAGCAATAGCTTTATCCAGGTGCTGCTGCTCATGCGCTGCACTCAGTTGCACCCTTATCCTTGCCTGGCCCTTGGCCACTACAGGGAAGAAGAAGCCGATCACATAAATGCCTTCTTCCAACAGTTTGGCCGCCATGGTTTGCGCCAGCACCGCATCATAGAGCATGATGGGAACAATAGGATGGTCGCCGGGTTTGATATCAAAGCCGGCTTCGGTCATTTTGCTGCGGAAGTATCTGGTGTTATATTCTAATTTATCTCTCAGCTGCGTGGTTTCTGTCAGCATATCCAGCACAGCAATAGAAGCGCCGACTAT
>CAYPBW010000075.1:0-4490 GCA_964409055.1 uncultured Chitinophaga sp.
TTTTTTTATAACTGGCAATACGGCCAAAACTGGAAACAGCATACCTGTTGCGGAGGTGCCTCCATCCGGAAAAATTGAGCGGCTTCCAGACCTCACCGGCTAATTTTTTTATCATAACAAATGTTTTAGCCAGGCACAGGATGCATTGAATAACAATGGTACGCAGAAGTTATTCTTGCAAAAAAAGGAACTCCTACTAAGTTAGAACAAATACCCTTGTTACCAATTTTATTTTTTCCCGACCAGTTGCAGGAATTCTTCTTCAGATATAATTTTGACTGAGTTGATTTTTTTTGCTTTTTCAAGTTTGCTGCCCGCATCCTCACCCACTACAAGGTAATTTAGTTTAGCGCTTACACCGCTCAGTATTTGTCCTCCATTTTCTTCTGCCAGGGCTTCTGCCTCACTTCTTTTCAGGGTGGGCAACGTACCGGTAAATAAAAAAGTTTGACCTGACAAGTTACCGGTAGTTGTCATTTCTTTCTTGGTATTCTTTAATTGCAAGCCCAGATTTTCCAGTTCCTCCAGCATTTCTATATTCCTCCTGTTGCTAAAAAAATGATGGATACTACCCGCAACCTTTGGCCCTACATCTTCCAGGTTTTGCAGGTCTTCTATTGAAAACCTTTTAAAATCCAATAAATGATTAACAGCCTGCGCCAGTGTTTTTGCGGTTGTTTCTCCTACAAAGCGTATGCCTAGCGCATAAATAAGCCGGTGAAGTGGCTGCTTTTTTGAATGTTCAATGGCTGTTTGCAGATTGTCAATTGATTTTTGGCCAAATCCTTCCAAACTGCCAAGCGCAGTAAAATTCAGCGTATAAATACCGGGAATGTCTTTTAGTAATCCCAGCTCATAAAATTTACGGACATTAGCTTCGCCGAAACCACGAATATCCATGGCATCTTTACTTACAAAGTGAATGACCCTTTCAACCACCTGGGCAGGGCAATCAATATTAATGCACCGCCAGACGGCCTCTTCCTCTTCTTTAAATAGTTTGCTGTTGCATACAGGGCATGTCTTAGGAAAATGAATTTTTCTTTCATGCCCGGTTCTGGTGTCTGTCAATGATTTTACAATTTGTGGGATCACATCACCGGCCCTTTCAATTAATACAGCATCACCAATACGAAGATCTTTTTCTTTTATGTAATCTTCGTTGTGAATGGATATGCTGCTGACGGTGACGCCTCCAATGGACACCGGCTTCAGTTTTGCCACCGGTGTTACGGCTCCCGTTCTCCCCACCTGGAACTCAACGCCCAATAATTCTGTGGTTGCCTGTCTTGCTTTGAATTTATAAGCAATGGCCCAACGGGGATGGTGTGATGTCATGCCCATTTTATCTTGTAATGAAGTGTCGTTTACTTTGATCACCATGCCGTCAATTTCATAGGGCAAGTCATCTCTTCCTTCTTCAAATTCATTACAGTAAGTAATTACTTTTTCAATTCCTTTGAAGATCTTTTTTTCCTTTTCGGGGCTTCGGAACCCAAGATTCCATAGTAAAGCTAACGAGTCAGAATGCGTCGATAGCTCATGCGGTGTTTCTACTCCTTTTTCAGTTGTATAGAAACTGACATGGTAAACAAATGCTTCCAGGTTTCTTTTGCCTACTTCAGCAGTGTCTTTAATACGAAGTGTTCCCGCAGCAGCATTCCGTGGATTAGCAAGCGGCGGTAAACCTTGTTCAGCAAGTTGCTCGTTATATTTTGAAAAATTCTTTTTATTGATAAGTACTTCCCCTCGTATTTCAACCTGCGTTATACCATATTCTGAAAATTTTGCCGAGAGGGGTATGCTTCTGATCTGTTTAATATTTGTAGTAATATCATCTCCTTCCACACCATCGCCCCTTGTGGCGCCCCTTTCTAAAAGATCATTTTCGTAAATGAGTGAAATGCTGCTGCCGTCAAATTTTGGTTCAACACAATATTCTATTTCTTCTAAACCCGTCAATTCTCTTGCCTTTCTGTCAAAATCAAGCAGGTCATCGCTATTATAGGAGTTATCCAGCGATAACATGGGTACAAGGTGCTGGACTGTAGGAAAGTCTTTAGTAAGCCCTTTTGCCACTCTTTGTGTTGGTGAATCCGGCATTTTCAGGGAAGGAGTTTCCTGTTCAATTTTTTCCAGGCATTTGAATAACTGGTCGTATTCGTAATCAGCGATCAAAGGGTCGTTTAGTACGTAGTACCGATATTCGTGGAAACGTAATACATCCCCAAGTTCCTGTACATTCATGCTTGTTAATTGACCTGCCTTTAGTTTAGTAAGCAATTCATTAGTAAGCTTTTGAAGTTGGTGAGTTGTTTCTTTTGAATACATGACAGCGAATTTGAATACTATGCCAGTAAAGGTAAGAACCCTATCTATACTTCAGTAAAACCATAGCCGGTCAAAAATTTAATGTGTTGTTAGTACATATTATGTATCTTCGAAAATGATTGCTAACAAAACGAATTTGAGTTAATTAAATGCTTGCTATGAAAAAAACCTTCATCAACATTTTTGTAGTACTGTTTCTTGCATTTTCAGGAAATACCCAGGTTCTTACCTGGACTCCTGCTTTCCCAAAGGATAATGATAACCTGGTAATTACCATGGATGCCACAAAAGGTAACCAGGGGCTGAACAATTATACACCAGCATCAGATGTATATGTACATGTTGGGGTTATTACAAATCTGAGTGCCAGTTCTTCTGACTGGCGATATGTACGATTTACATGGGGCACTACCACAGCCGCAGCGCAGGCCACATCTATCGGCAGTAATAGTTGGCAATACACAATCAATAATCCCCGCACTTTTTTTAATGTGCCTGCAGGAGAGACTATTTTGAAGATTGCAATTTTATTCCGTAGCGGAAACGGAAATTTAAAACAGGCAAATACTGACGGCAGCGATATGTACATCCCTGTTTATACGTCTACCATTGCTACAAAGTTCTCCGTACCTCCTTTTCAACCCACTTTCATTCCCATTCCCGAGCCTATCAGTAAACAGCAGAACGATTTTATAAACCTGACGGCCATTGCTAATAATACAGCTGAGAACATGAAGTTGTATCTCAATGGCACCCAGATTGCATCGGCAAACAACGTAAATACAATTTCTGCAAATCCTCAGCTTACTGTTGCCGGCAACCAGACCATTGTTGCAGAAGCTACACTGACCGGAACGACCCGCACTGATACTCTGCGTTTCTTTGTAGCCAGTGCCCCGGTGGTAGCCCCTCTTCCTGCAGGGGTAAGAGATGGTATCAACTATGAAGCAGGCAATACTTCAGTTGTACTGGTATTGAATGCACCCGGAAAGAACAGGGTTTCTGTTATCGGTGATTTCCCGGGCAGTAACTGGATTGAGCAAACGAGTTATGTAATGAATAAAACCCCGGATGGCAATCACTGGTGGTTGCGTATTACTGGTTTAACACCCGGACAAGAATATTCATTCCAGTACCTGGTGGACGGAACGCTGAAAGTAGGAGACCCCTATGCCGAAAAGATTCTCGATCCTTTTAATGATGGTTTTATAACTGCGGCTACATATCCCGGGATTAAACCTTATCCAACAGGGTTAACCACTGGCAATGTTAGCATACTTCAGACGAATGCACCGCCGTATAACTGGACGGTTACTAATTTTAACCGTCCTGATAAGAGAAACCTGGTGATTTATGAAATGCTGTTAAGGGATTTTGTGGCAGCGCATGACTGGAAAACAATCCGTGATACCCTTAGCTATCTTCAGCGCCTGGGTGTAAACGCTATTCAGTTGATGCCATTTAATGAGTTTGATGGAAATGAAAGCTGGGGTTATAATCCTGCCTACTTCCTGGCACCCGACAAATATTATGGTCCTAAGAACAGTTTAAAGGAGTTTATTGATACCTGTCACCGCAGGGGAATAGCTGTTATTATGGATATTGCATTGAATCATACTACAGGTGCTTCACCGCTGGCGGCTTTGTATTGGAATTCTTCGACCAATCAACCCGCAGCAAATAATCCATGGCTTAATGTTACGGCTACTCATCCATTCAGTGTGTTTAATGATTTCAACCACGAAAGCTTACGAACCAGGTACTTTGCCAGTCGTGTCATTGAGCATTGGTTACAGGAATATAAGCTGGATGGATTCCGCTGGGATCTTTCCAAAGGGTTTACACAAACGAATTCCGGCAGCAATGTAGGGTTATGGAGTCAATACGACGCAAGCCGGGTTGCCATCTGGAAGAGATATTATGACTCTATGCAGCTAAAGTCACCGGGTACCTATTGTATATTAGAGCACTTTGCAGATAATAGTGAAGAGATTGAGCTCTCCAATTATGGTATGTTGCTTTGGGGCAACAATACTGCTCAGTGGCAGGAAGCAACCATGGGCTATACAGCCACTTCGAATTTTGAAGGAAATATTCACAGTGTACGCAACTGGTCTAACCCGCATTTGATTGGCTATATGGAAAGCCATGATGAAGAA
>CAYPBW010000075.1:4590-13840 GCA_964409055.1 uncultured Chitinophaga sp.
TGTGTAGTAGTAGTGGGAAATTTTGATGTAGTACAACTGAGCGGAACAGTAACATTTCCAGTGGCAGGCACCTGGTACGATTATTTGAATGGCGGAACATTTACGGCTACCGGTACAGCACAGAGTATAACTTTGCAGCCCGGTGAGTACAGGGTATTGCTAAACCGCAATCTCACCAATGCTGTTGTGACTTCAACCGGGGGATCACCTGCTGTATCAGCCTCGGGATTAAGAGCTACATTGTTCCCTAATCCTGCAAACAGCAATTCGGTTTTGGAGATAGAGGTACCGGAAACTGGCAAAGTACAGGTTGAATTATATAACCAGCTGGGGCAACGGCTTAAAACTGTTTTCTCTGACAGGTTATTGAAAGGTAATCACAGGATTTCACTTGCAGGAAAAGTGAACAAATTACCCGCAGGATCATATCTGCTTAGTGTACAGCAAGACGGTGTGAACGTTTCTGTAAAAATGATCATTCAGTAATTCTTAAAATCGGCATTAGTATGTCAAAAGCACTAAACCTGAAAACAGCTGAAATAGAAAAAATCAGCCACCTTGATTATTTCAATATTGCGATTTCTGTCGATTGTGTCATTTTCGGTTATGATGATAAGGATCTTAAAGTACTATTGATTAAATCAGATCTTGAAGAATTTGAGGGACTTTATTCACTTCTTGGTGATCTTGTTCGGCCAGATGAAGATCTCGAGGCAGCTTCTTACCGTATCTTAAAAGAAAGAACAGGCCTGGATGATGTTTACCTCGAACAGGTCCAGGCTTTTGGTAGCCTGGACAGGCATCCTTCAGGAAGAGTAATTACCATTGCCTACTATTCACTCATTGATATACGCAACCATAAGTTGAAGCTGGAAAATAATGAACTGCATTGGCATTCGGTAAAAACGATAAAAAAACTAGCCTTCGACCACAAGCTTATTCTTGACAATTGTTTGATGCGCTTGCAACAGCAGGTGATGGAAAATCCCGTTGTCTTTAATCTGTTACCTGAGAAGTTTTCGCTCAGGGAATTACAGGAACTATATGAAGCTATTTTGGGATATGAATTAGACCGGCGCAACTTTCGGAAAAAAATATCTATTAAGGACTGGCTTACAGATATCAATGAAATGGAAACAGATGTGCCGCACAGGCCCGGTAAACTATACAAGCTCAAAGCCGAGCACCGTAAAAGAAGTAGCGGCAGGCGAAATACTGTTAACCGGGTTGTAAGTGTTTGAGAACCTAATGTTTAACTTTAATATCCGCTTACAGTCTGTTTGTTCAACCATATTTGACAGGCCCCTTAATAGGGGCTTATTTTTATAATGGGGAAATAAAATAAATTTTTGGCAGATTTAAATATATGTTAATATTGTGTGTTTAATACACATTTGGTCGTGTAGCAAATACATGATAACTGTGTAATCTGATTGCTAAAAAAATAATGATTGCTTATGTTCTCCTCAAAATTTCTTAAGGCGGCCGGCCTTATGGTGCTGGCTCTTGTAGCGCAAATTTCCTTTGCACAGAACAGGGTGATTACCGGTAAGGTTACAGATTCAAAAGACGGATCTGGCATGTTAGGTGTTACAATTTCTGTAAAAGGATCAACAGAGGCTACACAATCAAGTGCAGACGGTACATTCAAACTAACAGTACCAGAAAGCGCAACTGCTCTTGTTTTTTCATTTGTTGGTTTCAACAAGCAAGAAGTATCAATTACTGGTACGAACAATGTCAATGTTTCTCTCGTTAACAGTAATACTGGTCTTGGTGAAGTGGTTGTAGTTGCTTACGGGACCCGAAGAAAAACAGATTTGACAAATGCTGTCACTCAAGTAGCAGCTAAAGATTTTCAGAAAGGTAATATTGCTTCATCAGAGCAATTGCTTCAAGGTAAAGTTGCTGGCCTTGAAGTAACCACTGGTGGTGGTAGTGCTGGCGGTGGCAGTAAAATCAGGATCCGCGGATCTGCCTCTCTTAATGCCAGTAATGATCCTTTGATTGTGATTGATGGTGTACCTGTTGAGGGTAACGGGATGGCAGGTGCAAGCAATTTGTTAAACACCATTAACCCTAATGATATTGAGTCGATGAGTGTTTTGAAAGATGCATCAGCCGCTGCATTGTATGGAGCAAGGGCAACCAACGGTGTAATTATTATTACTACTAAGAAAGGGACCTCTAAAAAACCGGTATTCAACTTTAATACAAAGTTGTCTATAGCAAATCCTCATAACCGGGTAAAAGTTTTAAGTGCAGACCAGGTAAGGGAAATTGTAACGGGGACTGGAAACAATACATACATTGGATTATTGGGCACTGATAACACCGACTGGCAGGATCAAATTTATCAAAATGCGCTTGGCTTTGATAACAATATTAGCGTATCGGGTCGTCAGGATGTGACAAAGGAATTTAGTTTGCCCTATAGGCTCTCTCTTGGATATTTATCACAGGAAGGAATTTTGAAGACAAATAAGTTTGATCGTTTTTCATTAGCATTTAATTTATCTCCAAAATTCTTTAAAGATCATTTGAGTTTAAATATAAATGGAAAATTTGCCAACACAAAAACCCGAATTGCTGATGAGGGTGCAATCGGTACTGCAGTTGGTTTTGATCCTACACAACCGGTCTATAATAAGTCTTCCAATAAATATGGAGGATTTTGGGAGTGGGAATTGGGCGGTAGTCCATTAGGTCTTGCTCCACGTAACCCTGTTGGTATGCTTGAGCTTCAAAATAATAAATCAACATTGAACAGATTTATTGGGAACATTCAGGCAGATTATAAACTTCATTTTTTCCCCGACCTGCACATTCTTGTTAATTTAGGTATTGATAATGCCGTTACTGATGGATTATATGTGAGAGATTCTGTTTCAGTGTTGTCAGTGTTGGGCGATCAGAGTAAAGGCAGGTATTCACAATATGGAGGGAAAAAGTACAGCAAGTTAGCCGATGTACAATTGTTTTATCAAAAAGATCTTGGTAGAGGTAACAAATTTGATGTGCTTTTGGGTCATGGATATCAGGAGTATATGACAGATATAAAGAATTACTTAACATATTTCCAGGACGGAGTTACTCAACAACCCGGTCAAAGTCTTGATTTTCCCTTAATTACAGATGGTTTTGCAATTGAATCATATATAGGAAGAGCAAACCTGACGTTGGCAAATAAATACCTGTTCCAAGCGTCAATAAGAAGAGATGCTAGTTCAAAATTCGCAGAAAACAACAGAATAGGTTATTTCCCTGCTTTCTCTTTTGCTTGGAAGTTGAACGAAGACTTATTTAAAAATGTAAATGCTATAAATGAAATCAAATTGAGATTAGGTTGGGGCGAGACAGGACAACAAGATGGAATTGCCAACAGTTACTATGCTCCATTATACTACCTGGCAGGAGCCGGTGCACAGTTTAATTTTGGTAATACTTTTACCCAACCATACAGACCTACAGCCTACAACCCTGATTTGAGGTGGGAAACAACACAAACACTTAACCTGGGTCTTGATTACTCCATATTTGCCGGCCGTATTTCTGGCGCAATTGATGTTTACCAAAAGAAGACTAAGGATTTAATTAGTACAATTGATGTAGCACCAGGCTCAAATTTTGATGTTACAATGACTTACAATATTGGTTCACTGGTTAATAAAGGGGTTGAGTTTAGTATAAACTCTGTTCCTGTGAGAAACAAGAATTTAACATGGGATTTAGGATTTAATGTTACTTATAATAAGGCAGAGATCACATCATTATACAACAGTGACGCTCCTGGCTATAAAGGAATACAGGTAGGCGGTATTTCCGGTGGTACCGGTAATAACATTATGATACATGCGGTTGGTTATGCACCGTTTACTTTTTATCCTAACCAGCAAATTTATACATCTGACGGAAAGCCTATCGAAGGATTGTATAATGATGTTGACAGAAACGGAATTGTTGATGATAAGGATAGGGTATATTATAAAAAGCCGAATGCTGATGTAATGTTTGGATTTAGCACAGGTGTTACTTACAAAAAAATTAGTTTTGGTTTAACTGGTCATGGAATGCTAGGGAACTATCTCTACAATAATTTTAATTCCAATAACAGTGTTCTGCGTAATATAATTAACCCTGTGAGATATGTTGGAAATGCAGGTATAGATTATTTGGATACCAGGTTTACCAATAACAGATATCTGTCAGACTATTATATTGAGAATGCTAGTTTTTTCAGGCTTGACAATATTAACTTAGGCTATGATCTTGGAAAAGTGATAAACAGTAAGGCCCGTCTTCGTCTGAACGCAAATATTCAGAATGTATTTGTAATAACTAAATACAGCGGTGCTGATCCAGAAAGTACTGGAGGGATAGATAATAACATTTATCCTCGTCCAAGAATTTTTACTATTGGCGCCAATCTCGATTTTTAATTAAAATAATAGCTTACAGATATGAAAAATAAATTATTAATATCAGCAATGTCTTTTTTTGCAGGAGCTTTTATTTTAAGCTCTTGTTCAAAAAAGCTGGATATAACACCTACAAATGCTTTAAACAGTGCTCAGGTGTATTCAAGCCCTGATAATTTCAAAAAAGTCTTAGGTAAATTATATGCCACTCTTTCTACAACTGGAAATACCGGACCAGCAGGAACTCCTGATATCGGTGGCGGTCTTGATGAGGGTTCTCAAATAGCTTTTATCCGCGGCTTTTTTAATTGCCAGGAATTGCCAACAGATGAAGCTGTAGTTGCTTGGAATGACCAAACAATTTGGGATTTTCATTATATGAGATGGAATAGTGCCGATCCTTTTTTGAAAGGCATGTATGCCCGTCCTATTTATAATGTTTCATTAGCGAATGAACTCTTAAGAAATTCGACTGATGCGAAACTTTCAGAATATGGAATTTCTGGAGCCGATGCGACCATAGTAAAAAATATGAGGAGTGAAGCCAGGTTTTTGCGTGCCTTTAATTATTGGGTAATGCTTGATTTGTTTGGCAAGTCTACATTTGTTACTGAGAACGACCCGGTAAGTAATTTTATTCCTCCTGAAATCAGCAGAGTCAATCTGTTCAATTACATTGAAGCAGAACTGAAGGCAATAGATGCAGAATTGCCTGATGCAAGAACAGCAGAATATGGCCGAGTAGACAAAGCTGCAGCTTGGGGATTATTGGCAAGGCTATATTTGAATGCAGGAATCTACACAGGGACAACACGGTATAATGACGCTATTACTTATTCAAAAAAAGTAATTGATGCTGGTTATACCCTTAATACTGACTATCGCAAAATGTTTCAGGCCGATAATAATGTGACCAGTAAGAATGAATTTATTTTCGTGGCCCCTTGCGATGGGCTTACTGGTAAGGCATATGGCAATACAACATTTTTTATTCATGCACCTGCAGGTGCAGATTACAGGGACTTTGGAGCCAACAATGGATGGTTTGGATATAGGGCAACTGCTGCATTTGCAGCATTGTGGCCAGATCTGTCAGGAATTACTGATAAAAGAGCAATGTTTCAAACAAGTGCGTTTAATGCAACTATGACCCAGGCACAGATCAATGATATTTCTGATTTTTCGAACGGACTTCATGTTAACAAGTACAGAAATATTCGTTCTGATGGAGCACCAGTAAACGACCCTAACAGTGAGTTTTCTGATATCGATTTCCCATTAATAAGGTTGGCTGAAATGTATCTGATTTATGCAGAATCTGTTTTGCGAGGTGGAGCCGGAGGAGATGCAACAACTGCTCTCGGTTATATTAATGCATTGCGTACCAGGGCAGGCGCAACTACCATTTCTTCAGGGAGTTTAAATCTCCAGTTTATTCTCGACGAAAGAGCAAGAGAATTATACTGGGAGGGACACAGAAGGACTGACCTTGTACGTTATGGCTTATTAACAACGGGCACCTATCTGTGGCCGTGGAAAGGTGGTGTTGCTTCGGGTACAGCAGTTGATATTAAGTTTAACATTTTTCCGATACCTGTTGCTAACCTGAACTCAAACCGAAATCTCACACAAAACACTGGGTATTAATTTTTATAATTTCAAAACATTATAAAATGAGAAATAATATTTTAAAACTTACTCTTATTGCATTGGTCGCAATACTTTTTGTAGCCTGTGAAAAAGATGAAAAACAGGTGATATTTGAAGGCGGCACCAATCCAAACTTAAAAACATCTGCGACAGCGCCGTTGGTTTTACTAAAGGACCGGTTAAATGACATTGCAATTTCATTTAACTGGACAAATCCGGAATATAGATTTAACACAGGAATCAGTTCACAGAGTGTGAACTATATTATTCAAATTGATACTGCGGGCAAAAATTTTAGCAGCCCAAAATTACAGGAAACTGCTGTTATTGCTGATTTGGCAAAATCATTTACAGTAAAGGAGTTTAATTCATTTATGTCCAAAATGGAGTTTGAGGCCAACCGTCAGCATAGCGTTGATATAAGGATAAAATCAACACTTACAAATGGAAGTGTTCCATTGTATTCAAATGTTATTACCGTAAGTGTAACCCCATACCTCGATTTCATCGTTGAGCCCCCAGGAACTGCTGCTAATAACTATTTAGATGGTAATTTGTGGGTAATAGGAGACTGTTTTGGTGCTCCTAACTGGACAAATCCTCTCCCTTCACCACAAGATGTAAATCATAAGTTTACCAGGATTGACATTCTTCATTACGAACTGGTAATAAATTTTGTATCTGGCGGGGGATATAAAATGATACAAACTCAAGGTGTATGGGGAACTCAGTATCATGCACTCACTGCTAACGCACCACTAGATGGTGAGTTTGAAAAAAGAGATGCCGATCCACAGTTTGCATCGCCCGGGCCGGGTAGATACAAGATTCAGGTTAATTTCCAAACCGGCAAATACAAACTCACCCCACAATAATCAGCATATAAAAAAAGGAATATGAAAAATTTTAATAAATATCTTCTGATTGCTGCTGGATTTCTGCTGGTATTCGCTTCTTGTGAAAAAATAGCAGATTTACCATATTATTCAGAAGGGACAGCTGTGACGCTGTCAGCAGATAAAACATCTTTATCGCCAACGGCTGCAGATTCTTCAAGTAATGTCATCACGTTTTCGTGGACAAATCCTGAGTATAAGCAAGACTCATCCTTATACAAGTTTATCCTGGAAATTGACTCTGCGGGCAGAAATTTTGTAAAAAACACTCAAAAAATTGTAGTTGGGCAACGATCTGTTAGTTTGACGGGTAAAGAACTGAATGGGATTCTATTAAAGTTTGGATTTAGCATTGGTACTGCATATGATCTTGATTTCCGAATCATTTCATCTTACGGCAACAATAATGAACGGTACTTGTCAAATGTGGTAAAAGTGAGAATTACCCCCTATAACGATCCATCCGTGTTAACCAGTACGGCCTCAACGGTAGTATGCTCACCGGCTACACAGTCACAGTTAGCAACAAAATTTAGCTGGAGCCGTTCATTTAATGGGTACAGCTCTCCAGTTACTTATGAAATCCAATATGATTCAGCCACTAAGAATTTTTCAGTTCCTAAAATCATTTCCATTGGCAGTGATATATACACTAAGGACATGATCCAACGAGAAATAAATGACAATGGGCTTAATTGCGGAATTTCAGGAGGTACAACTGGAAGAGTAGAATACAGAATCAAAGCTACAACTGCAGAGGGTGCAGTTAACTATTCTAATGTGGTTTCAATAACAATCACAACATATCCCGTTAAGTTATACCTGGTAGGAGGAAGTTCTCCCGCAGGATGGAACCCATCGGCTGCCACAGCATTTATTGCTGATCCTAGATTCCCTGGTGTTTTCTTTACATATGTCACACTCACTTCTGGTGGTGGGGGGATCAAATTTTTATCTGAGAACACAGACTGGAATACGCCTACTCAGGTTATTTATGGTGATGTTAACGGTTCGGGTAATACGGGTAATCTAACTACTGTCAGCGGTGGTAACAATATTGTAGTTTCCTCTGACGGTGTATATCGTATTACTGTGGATTTGGCTAATTCGAAATACTATCTTCAAACCGGTGGTATAGGTGCAGTAGGACTGGTAGGAGCCTTCCAGGGCTGGGATCCAGGTTCGGCACCCAAAATGGCATGCTTTTCACCCAACCGATTAATATTATTACAGAATATGAATAATAATCACGAATTTAAGTTTCATGATGGTAATGGTTGGGATAACAGTACACTCAATAACTCTCGCTGGTATGATATTTCTGCAGGTGGAAATATTTTCTTGAACGGTACCCCGGGTACTTCGGGAAGCAATTTCCAATGGACTGGAGCTACTGGTCGTGTAAGGGCAATCTTTGACTATGGAAACCCTGCCAGCCCCGGTTTTGTATTGGTGCCAGCTAATGAAATGAGATTAGTTGGAAACGGTATTCAAGGCGTTCCTGACTGGAATCCTGGTTCATCTCCACAAATGACTTATGCCGGCAATGGTGTATGGACAATTACTACAACATTGGTGGCCAATAAAGAAATTAAGTTTCTTGCTGGTGATGCATGGGGTGCTTTTGACTATGAAGATAACGGCGATGCTGGTGTTGCAAATACCCGGAAACTTAAATGGGAAGGTGGAAGTAATTTCAATACACCTGCCACTACAGGAGTTTACACAATTACACTCGATGAATATAAGCAGACTGTTAGGATTCAATAACATTATCTAAGTCAGCTCTAGAATAAATTTTTGTTTACTAAGAAGAATTAAAGCAGGGTTATCAGAATAAAGTAAAGTGGCTGCCTTAAGGTGGCCACTTTTGTATTTATGTAGTTGCTTAAATAATCAGTTTCCGTTAAGATAGCTTTTTATGGAAACTGGAAGGGGTATACAAAAGGCGCTTTCGATAATTCCGGTAAGCCAACGATTGCGTTAAATGCTTTCAACTGGTATTTTGCCTCTTATACTTTGGTAACTTGCCTGTATGAAATACAAAGGCTTTTTATTAGTAACAGTTTGTATCATTACCATTAATATCACTGCACAAAGACAGCAACTCAATTTTGACAAAGGCTGGAAATTTCATTTTGGACATGCTGCCATTCCGGAGAAAGATTTTAATTACAGCATAGTTAATATTTTTTCCAAGTCTGGTGCTGCTGTAAATACCGCCATAGATCCAAAGTTCAACGACAGTAAATGGAGGACATTAGATATTCCGCATGACTGGGCTGT
>CAYPBW010000076.1:0-13454 GCA_964409055.1 uncultured Chitinophaga sp.
GCTCAGGCTGACATCTCAGCAGAAACAGTCTCTTTACGGTTTGATACCGTAGAAATCAGTTCACAATTTTGTTTGCACAGCTGCTGCTGGCAAAGGCTTCCGGTTTTGCTTTGAAGGCAAAACCCATTCCCAGGATATAACCCATGGCTTCCTTCAGGGCATCATTGCTCTTGAAGTTGGGGTTGGTGTTGATGTCGGCATGCACTTCCATATCTACATCATACACGGTAAACAGGTTGCAGAGTTCGTAAGCAATTTCAATGCTCTTGGCCACTTCCATCAGCATTCGTTCTTTGATAGTAAACTGCTGGCGGGTTTTTTCATTGTGAATGAACATGAAACCGCCATGTCCTTCTCTCAGAAAAACGATGACTGTGGCAAACTCTGTTTCCTGGCCTTTTACCTGTGAGTCGGTGCCGATGCAGACTTTCAAACGGAATCCTTTTTCTGTTTCCCGTTTGATGGCATTCTCAACAGCTTCCTTGATGGGCAAATCAATAGGGTCGCCATTAAATTTTCTCCAACGCATATGAAAAGAGGTTTTCCTAAGTTACAGGAAAACCTCTTAACTACAAAAGGGCACGGATTAACCTTCTGTAAACAGAAGGGGGAAAGGGTTTATTGTTTAACGAATTTGTCGGTCCATTGCTCGTTGCCATTCACAAAGCGTATGATGTACATACCACCGTTTAGGAAAGAAGCAGGGATATTATTAAGGCCATTTGTCAGTTGTCCTTTCGCAGTCACTTTACCGTTCATATCTACCACTGTGTAGCCAAATACACCCGGGCTTGTAACGGTGATCAGGTTATTGCTGACCAGGTTAGTCACCAGTCTTGGTTTCTCTACAGAGCCGGTACCTTTTAGTGTAACTACATTAGAATAATAAGATTTGCCATTGTCAAAAGTTACAAATACCCGGTATTGTGCAGAAGTGCTTACATAAGGTCTGTACATAAAGGTGCGGTCATTATTGCCGGGTTGAATTACCGGGCTGAAGTTGCGCCCATCGGTGGCTACTTCCAATACTTGTTCTACCACCTGTTCATCGGCATCTATCAGCCAGTTCAGCCGGTGTTTGTCACCATTCAGTTCTCCGGTAAGTTCAAGTCTTCTCAGAGGCAGCGTACCACCTGCAGTAAGACTTCCCTGCAGTGAATAAGAACCAAGGCTGGCATAGTTAGGGGCATATATATTTCCTTTTCCTTCTACTCTCAGGTAATAGGTGCCGGCATTCAATAATGTATCAATAACAGAGCTGAGTAAGGTACCGGGGTTATACACACTGATCTGGTTTTGTGACCCATCAAACAAGGTAATCTGCAGATCAAGGTTTGAACCGGAGTTGCCTGTACCTACATTATAAGGAATGGCACTGAGCTGGAACCTGCCTGCTGTTGGTTTTGTAAACCTGAATAAATCCTGGTCAGTATTCTGGGTGATAACACCACTAACGGTGAACTGGTTGTTTAGGATCGTGGCCGTGGTTGCTGTCGGGAATGATGCTGTATGATCATCGCTACGGTAGCTGAAGCCATTATTAGTTGTGATAACAGTCAGGTCATTCTGAATATTATTGCATCCGTAAGGATTAGGGCCACTGTTCCAAAGGGTAAGGTTTTGATAATAGCCTACTCCCATGATGGGAGCCCAGCCAATTTCGCCGGTACCGGCTCCTGAATGATAATCAGATACTTTAACACAGTTAGCATCATACCTTGACTGGTGGTAAAGGCCCAGTGTATGGCCGGCTTCATGTGATGAAGCTTCGGAGATATTCTTTGAATTGTAGTTCAGCAAAGAAGTGAACACAAAACAGGGAGTATCATCACCCCAGGTAAAGGAATTTACAAAGGCTACTCCACCGGCAGCGCCATACCATTCGTAACTTACGGTGAGGATCACCCTCATGCGGCGGTTGGCAGGCGCAGCCAGGTACTTTGTGGAATCTGTGGTTACATTCACATTAAAGGGCCTGTAATCCTCAGCTACCCGGTTAAATACTTCGGTGATCTGTGTACTGTTCATACCGGAAGCACCGCAAAAGATTGGACCTGCATAGTTCCAACTGGTACCGTTTACCGTATGCCCGTCAAAATCAAGGAAGATGACGGCTGTTGCTGACGGCAGGCTGCTATATACAGGTACCTGTGCATTGGACTTCACTGCACCAAACAGGAACAGCGCCATAAGGCAGGATTGTAAATAGTTTTTCATAACAAAGGCGGATTTTAAAATGTTTTTCAATAGGTACTAAAGGATACGGGATCAAAAACGGGTCAGTTATTCATTTATCAGGTCGTAAAATTTTCTTTTTACCAGGAAATAGCCGCTGTTCGTTTTTACCAACTCATACAGGTCACCACTTTTCATACTTACGATACGGCCGGTATAAAATATATTACCATTACTTTCAGTGATTTTTGAAATGGTGAGTCCGGCGCCATCGTATGTGTTGGATTTAATAACAACACTCTGTATGCTGTTACCGTATTTACTGGCGATTGACATTACTTTTCCCGGGAAGGGAAACTGGACATTATCTGAGATATTCACTGACACATCTTCGCCCTGCGAAAAGGAAACAGCTCTGTCGAAACTGGCAATGTTTACCGGGATGCTGTCGGGAAAATTTCTGAACAACAAGGGCTTGTTGTGATCCGGTTCATTTAATGGTACCTCCTGGTTTTGTGCCAGCAGTTGTACATTAAAAATGAGGGCACTAGCGCATAGTGCGATGAATGAACGGTTTTTCATTTCAACTTTTTTTATAAGTCAACAGGATATTGTTCGGCAACCAGGATTTGGCGGTTGCAGTTTTCAGGGGGGACGGGATGTAAAGATTTGTGAAAAAAATAGCTGAATCCAAGTAAAAAGAAAATATTCAGCCAAAATTGAGGGCTAGTACACGATGGAAATCGTAAAACTTCGAAACGACTAAGTGTTTATCTACTATTAATATTGGTTTGTACTTAGCATTACCAGTGTGCAGGCGTCAATTGTTTGTATCCCTTTTAGAGTTGCCAGTTCTGCCAGCTCATCATTTTCTGCGCCCGGGTTGAAGATGATGCGCTTTGGTTGCAATGATAATATATATTGATAGTAATCCTGCTGGTGTTGCGGGTTTAAATAAAGTGTTATTGTATCAATACCTTCCAGTTGTTTTTTTTCTGTCATTATTTCTGTATCATCCACAAAGCTGTGTTTGCGGCCGATGGCGAAAACCGGGTGACCATGATGGCGAAGGCGTTTAATCGCCAGGTAACTGTAGCGGGATGGGTTATCGGATGCACCAAGAACAAGAGTGGTTTTTGCTTTCATTCTGTAAAACTAAATTATTCTTTATTTAAGATGAATAAATTCCCGGTGGCGGATGGTTCTCCACTCTGTAAGACCAATAACAAAATACCAGCAGGCCATAACGGGGGAAACAATGAGCATTGCGATAAGGTAAAAAACAATAAGTGGAAGATCGGCAAGCAAAAGCAGGTAGCATATTACTCCAACTACCGCAACCCATAAAATGCTGTGGCCATATTGTTTTCTTTCCACCCTGTTGGCCCAGTTTGTACCGGTTACAAAATGTACCAGAAAGCTAAGCAGTTGCCAGCCACCCAGGATAAAATAGAGGTACAATAGAATTTGCATATCATCTTTTATTATTCCCCAAACAATACAACTGGTGGTTATTACTAATTGCATCACCAGGTCGGTCAATTTTAGCAGTTTCATGTTTTTAATTTTCAGAAAATATTGAAACATTATCGAAAATGAAAAGCCGGATTTCCGGCTTTCTTAAAGAATCTATTTAAACAGCTTCATGAGTGAACCTATGAACCAGCTTTCCTCGGCTTTGATCATCGTATCAAGTGTTTTGTCGGCCTGTCGCCCCAATTTTTTTATACTGCTTACGGTGTCTACAAATGTTTTTACATGCTTGTCTCTTTTGTCGCCTTCCACTTCTTCAAGCTTGTCCAGCAACTGCAACATAGGTTCCAGTTCCCTTTTCTTTCTTTCTTTTACAATCTGCTTTACTACTTTCCAGATATCTTTCTCGGCGGTGAAGTATTCTTTTCTTTCCCCGGTAAGCAATACCCGTTCTACCAGGCCCCAGTTAATGAGTTCCCGGATATTCATATTGGTATTGCCCCGGCTGATATTAAGCTCTTCCATAATATCGTCCTGGGTAAGGGGATCAGGATTCACCAGTAATAAGGCATGTATCTGTGCCATCGTGCGGTTGATGCCCCAGTTGGTGCCGAATGCACCCCAGCTGCTGATGAATTGTTGTTTGGCTTCGGTGAGTTTCATGGCACAAAGCTATGGTGTAAATATTGTATTTTCAAAATTTATTGAAAATATATTTTAGAAGAAAGGGAGGCGACTGCCTCCCTTTCTGATTACTTTCTCTTTATTTCTTCGGCTTCTGTATCTACGGCCGCTTCCTCTTTCTTTTTGCCAAGATAAGTTGGCAGATCCATTCCGGCCATGTCAAAAATATCTTTCAGCGGTGGCACTGCTTTATAGAGGCCACTCATGAAGTTGGCAGTACCGCTTTTACCATCTCCATGACCACCGCCATCCCATACTGTTACTTTATCAATCTTTATATTCTTAATTGCTTCAGATTGCATTTGCACCAGTTCAGGCAGTTTGTCAGCTATCAGTAGCAACACGGCATCCTTTGGATTATTGCCTGCTGATTTTACAATGCGTTCCAAACCTTCGGCTTGTTTGGTGAGTATTTCATACATACCTCTTGCTTCTGCTTCCAGTTTGGCAAAGATGGCATCGGCCTCACCTTTTGCTTTTTCCCTTAGCTGTTCAGCAGCAGCCTGTGCTTCGATGATCAGTTTTTGTTTTTGAATATCAGCAGCTACTACAATGGTGGCATTTTGAGAAGCCCGGTCTCTTTCTGCACGGGCCTCTTCAGCTTTCTTTTCTGCTTCGTAGGCTTCTTCCAAAGCCCTGGCTGCCTGCACTTTTTCTGCAGCAATCGCTTTCTTTAATGCTTCTGCTTCCCTCTCCCTCCTGGCTGCATCTGAATTGGCTATTTCAATTTTCGACAGGTTCTCTCCCTGTACAGCTATTGCATTGGCTTCTGCCATTTTCACTCTCGTATCTCTTTCGGCTTCCGCTTTACCAATATTTTCATCGCGGTTGGCTCCGGCAATCTGGATCTCTTTCTCTTTAAGAGCCAGTGCTACATTGATATCCCGGTCTCTTTGTGTTTCGGCCACTTTGATATCTCTTTCTTTTTCGGCAGTTGTTTTACCGATGTCACCGGTTCTTTCCTGTTCAGCTACACGAATCTTGGCTTCATTAATTGCCTTGGCGGCGGCCTCTTTACCCAGCGCATCTATATAACCGCTTTCATCTTTTATATCCGTAACGTTTACGTTGATCATCTTCAAGCCGATCTTGTTCAACTCTGCCTCTACGTTGGAAGCAATATTGGCCAGAAATTTATCCCGGTTGTTATTAATCTCTTCAATATCCATCATGGCCACCACCAAGCGCATCTGGCCAAGGATAATGTCTTTTGCCAGGTCATGAATCTGCGGCCGCTGCATACCCAGCAATCGTTCTGCGGCGTTTTGCATTACCGCCGGTTCTGTAGAAATACCGACAGTAAAGCGGGAAGGAACATCCACCCGGATATTTTGCTTGCTCAATGCACTGGTCAGATTGACTTCAATGGAAATGGGGGTGAGGTCTAAAAATGAATAGTCCTGTATAATAGGCCATATAAAAGCAGCACCACCATGAATACATTTTGCGGTTTGTGTTCCTTCGGCTCCTTTGCCTACTTTACCATATACCACCAGTATTCTGTCCGAGGGGCAGCGTTTGTAACGCCGGAACATAGAGTATACCAGAATGAAGAAAAAAAGTATCGCCGCCGCGACAACGAGTAATAGATTCTCAGCCATGATTTATAAGATTAAGGTTGATTAAGAAAGTTTGGATGTTACAAGCAGTACAGCATCATTGATCACAGCAGTAATTTTTACCAGTTTACCTGTAGCAATCTGTTCTTCATCATCTGTAATGGCCTGCAGTTCATGTAATGATCCCTGTACCTTCACATGCACTTTGCCAAAGCCACCCCGTTTTGCAGGAATGAAAAGATATGTTTCAGCAATCAGGCCCACAGCGTTTTTAATTTGCAGGGTACCGCTTTGTTTTAATTTACTCATGCTTTTGAAAAGAAAAGCCATAATAAGTACCACTACTGAGCCAGCAAGCACAGCAATCGCAATTGCCGCACCTTTACTCATATTACCTTTTAGGCAGGCAATACCCGTCCAACCGAATATGGTGAAAAAAGCAATCAGGTTTTTGATGGTAAAGAACTGATGGCCTGTTCCTTCATCACCGCTGATATATTCATCAGCATCACCTAATGAACTATCGCCGTCGCCGGCGATAAATGATAAAACCAATTGAATTAAAAAAAGTGCAGAAAAAAGCAGGGAGATACCCCAGAATATTTTCTCCATCGAGTTTAACGCCTGCCACCAGGACGATATATCTAATAGTATCATAATCTGTAGTTAAGGTTGCAGTACCGAAATTAAGGAATCCGGGAAATCTGCTGCTTACTACGGCAACTATTCGTCATTTAATGAGAGAGAAAATACCGGAAAATGCACCTAATTATTAACTTGCCGTATGAAGAAATATTTTCTCCTTTTCCTGCTGGGCTTTTCCCTTACCGCTTTTTCGCAGGTAAAACCTTTCCGGTTTGCTTTCATTTCGGATACTCATATTGGCTCACCTAACGGTTCTGCTGAGGAAGACCTTCGCAGAACGGTCAGGGATATCAATGCCATGAATGATGTTGCTTTTGTCGTACTGACAGGAGATATAACCGAGTTGGGTACCAATGAAGAAATCAAACTGGCCAGGCAAATTTTAGACAGCCTGGATATTCCGTGGTACATTATCCCGGGTAATCATGATACGGGATGGAGCGAAAGCGGTGGTGTGATGTTCACTACTGTTTTTGGTTATGACAAATTCAGTTTTGAATTCAATGGCATAAAATTTTTAGGTTGTGCTTCCGGCCCCTATGTACGAATGAGTGACGGGCATGTACCAAGAGATGCTGTAAACTGGCTGGATAAAGAGCTGAAAAAAGTGAAGAAAAACCAACCAGTGATATTTTTAAATCATTACCCGATCGATAATGGTTTGGATAACTGGTATGAAATAACTGACCGGTTGCGTAAACATAATACATGGGCCATCCTTTGTGGTCATGGACATGCCAACAGAGCCATGAATTTTGAAGATATTCCCGGCGTAATGGGCCGTTCTAATCTTCGGGCTAAAGACAATGAGGGCGGATACAACCTGGTGGATGTAAGAAATGATTCCATCCTTTTTACCGTCAGAAGACCTGTTTCCGGAAATGAGAGAAAATGGACAGGTGTTAAAATTGAATCAAGGAATTACGAACAGGAAAAAAAGTTTCCAAGACCTGATTATTCAATAAATGGTAAATACAGCCAGGTAAAAAAGGCCTGGGAGTTTTCCTCTGATGCCAATATCATTTCAACTCCTGCAGTAGCAAATGAAAGAGTATTTGTCGGCAATCAAAATGGGGTAATGACCTGTTTTTCACTTAAAGACGGAAAACCTTTATGGAAGTTCAGAACAGAAGGGTCAATTTTTTCATCACCAGCGGTTGCAAACGGTAAACTGGTGTTTGGTTCCGGTGACGGAAATGTTTACTGTGTTGATGTAAACAAGGGAAAATTGATATGGAAATATAAAACTGCCGCTTCCGTACTGGGTTCTCCGGTCATCAATGGTGATACCGTTTTCATTGGAGGAAGCGATCATTCTTACCTGGCACTAAGCAGTCAGAATGGGCAGCTGATCTGGAAGTTTGCCGGGTTGGAAGGTCCGGTTGTCAGCACCCCTCTTTTATACCAGGACAAAATTGTGTTTGGTGCCTGGGACCGTCATTTGTATGCATTGAACCGTTCTAACGGTAACCTGCTCTGGAAATGGAACAATGGTTCTTCTGTCCGCAATTATTCACCGGCTTCCTGTATTCCTGTCGCTTCAGACAATGTCATCTATGTAATGGCTCCTGACAGGGTGGTTTCTGCCATAGATGCTGTAAATGGTAAAACATTATGGAGAAGCAAGGATGGCGGTGTACGGGAGTCGATAGGTATTTCGGCAGATGGTAAATGGATCTATGGAAAAAGTATGCAGGACACCATTGTTGCCTATGCCGCCAGCCGGGAACAGCAGTCAGCCGCATGGAAACTTCATGCAGGTTTTGGTTACGAGCATGTTCCTTCCATGCTGATAGAAAAAGACGGTCATGTATTCTTTGGGACTAAAAGCGGGGTAGTCTACTGTATTGACCCCACTGAAAGAAAAGTTGTTTGGGCGCACAAGATCGATAACTCTATGGTAAATACTGTAAGAGTTTTAAGCAAAAGCCAATTGGTGGTAACAACGATGGATGGGAAATTGGTGTTGTTGAATATTTCCGGAAGTTAGATCAGGAAGTATATTTTTTGCTTTTGCGAACCGGAGTCCTTGTCGCCACATCAATAGCCCATAGAATAGCGCCTAACGAAAGCGATATGGCACCTATCCATAACATGGGAACAGAATGTGCTCCGTCGAGGAATTTTAATACAAGGCTGAATAGCACAAAAGATATACCTGTCACAAAAAACAGCGTTTGCCAGGAAAACTCATTCAGGTCTCTGCCTTCCATAAGATTGAATTTGCAGGAAAGGTAACAGGGAAAACTTCGCAAAAGCATGGCAGGCAATGTCTTTTTTTTGCTTTTAAGTCGTTACCCCTAATGGTTTACAGTACATTAATTTATTTCTCAATTATCCTGCCACGGGAACAAGTGCAATAAAAAAAGCTACCGGGCCTGGTAGCTTTACTGTTTTATAGACGGGTAATCTTACTTATAATAACATGGTTATCGGGTTCTCCAGGTACTTCTTGAACGTTTGCAGGAATGCTGCACCCGTTGCTCCATCCACACTGCGGTGATCACAGCTCAGGGTTACTTTCATTACATTGCTTACGCCAAAACCATCACCCTTCCTTACCACTACTTCTTTTATTCTTCCAACTGCCATAATACAGCTGTCAGGAGGGTTGATGATAGCTGTGAATTCGTCTATATCCATCATGCCAAGGTTGGAGATAGTAAATGTGTTGCCGGTAAATTCATTCGGTTGCAGTTTTTTGTTCTTTGCTTTACCTGCCAGCTCTTTACTTTCAGCAGCAATCTGCGGTAAGGTTTTTTGATCAGCAAAGCGAACAACGGGAACTATCAATCCCTCTTCAATGGCTACTGCAATGCCAATATGAATATGACTGTAGCGGCGTATCTTATCACCCAGCCAGGACGAGTTAATGGCAGGATGCTGTCGAAGTGCCAACGCCACTGCTTTCACCACCATGTCATTAAAGCTGATCTTCACAGGGCTCAGCTCATTCAGCTGTGTTCTTGCTGCCATCGCATTATCCATATTGATCTCCATGGTGAGATAAAAATGCGGGGCACTGAACTTGCTTTCTCCCAAACGTTTGGCAATAACATTGCGTATTTGCGAGTTGGGAATATCGGTATAACCTTCTTCACCTGTAGCTGTGAATGCAGCTGCTTTTGCAACAGACACAGCCTGGGCAGATGGCTTATAATTATCAATATCAGCTTTAATGATACGACCACCGTCACCGCTTCCGGTAACAGCTTTTATATCAATACCTTTTTCTGCCGCTAATTTTTTCGCAAGAGGAGAGGCTTTTACACGGCCGTTGCTGGTTACTGGTTGTTGGCTGCTAGTTATAGGTTGTTGTGTGCTGGTAGCCGGTTGCTGGTTACTGGTTGCTGGTTGCTGGTTAACGGTTGCTGGTTGAACAGGGTTTCCGTTTACGGCGGCAACAATGGCAGCTACATCTACTTTTCCTTTTTCACCGATAATACACAGCAATCCGTTCACTGCTATTTTTTCTCCTTTCTGTGCGCCGATGTGCAGAAGTGTTCCATTCTTATAGCTCTCCAATTCCATCGTGGCTTTATCGGTCTCGATCTCAGCCAGCACTTCTCCTTTTTTCACTGCATCACCTACGTTTTTGTGCCAGGCGGCAATAACACCCACTTCCATGGTATCACTTAATCTTGGCATCAGCACCACTTCGTCCATTTTTGATACGTCGAGGGCTTGTGCTGTGGCTGGGGTAGAAGCGGTTGCAGATGGAGAAGGAGTTTGCGCAGGTTCTTCTTTTTTCGTCGCCGTTTTAGTGCTTCCCAGTAAAGCAGAAATGTCTTCACCCGGGGCACCCACGATGGCCAGCAGATCGTCTACCTGCAGTTTGCCACCTTTGTCAATACCAACATGTAAAAGGGTACCATCTTTATAGCTTTCCAGTTCCATGGTGGCTTTATCTGTCTCGATCTCAGCCAACAGGTCACCTTTTTTTACCGTATCTCCCACTTTTTTATGCCAGGCAGCAATAACTCCTTCGGTCATGGTATCACTGAGGCGGGGCATCAATATCACTTCGGCCATATGCCTTAAAATTTTGGCCGAAATTAAGGTAAAATGGGCAATACTGCCCCTCATAAGCGAGGGTACCTGCAAATCGATTGGTCAATAGTCCAGCGTAAGGTTTAGCCTGTCTTTTAATTCCTTTACCAGCGGATATAGTTCCACCATTTTGTTGTATTGTTCAGAAGAACTAAGGGGAACTTCTATCACAGGCCTGTTCTCTGCTTTTTCTTCTACCGTTACACTGAATTGCAGGAGACGGTTTTGCAAACGTTCCCGCAGGTATACAAACAATTTATTCCTGTCCTGTTCGATGAACTGCTTTTCGATAGAATTGGCAGTGATCGCTTCAAAGCTGTTTTCATCCCGGATGCGGAGTACAGCCAGTTCAAACGGCTGGGCTGCCGGGTTTTTGGCTTCTTTCAGTTTAACCACATAATCGGTCCATGCTTTTTGCAGTTCCTCCAGTTGCAGCGGGTGGTTAACAGTATTTCCATTATTACCATTATTCTGGTACTGCTGGCGAATTTTGTTGAGAGCTGTTAGTTTTTTACCGGTGGCCGGCAACTGGTTGCTTGCTCCTGGTTGCTCGTTACTTCCACCTTGCTGGTCCGGCGGGGTTCCTGTTTGCCTGTAACCGGGAACTGGTTCTTGTAGAGAAGAAATGGGAGTAGTTTCAATTACCAGTTTGGCACTTTTTTCAGTATTTCCGGAATGATTTTTTAAAGTAACCGGAACAAAAGCGTTTATTGAGCGGAATGCTACCGGTTTTGCCGCATCAATCAGTTTTTTTTTACTTACAGCATTTCCATCTGCTGTTAATTCAATAGCCTGCTGCAGGTAGCACAGTTTAATCAATGCCAGTTCCACATGCAGCCTTTTGTTGCGGGCGGCTTTGTAATTCAGTTCTGCATCGTTAAGAATATTCAATGCACTGATGAGTAAAGCAGCTGATATTTTTTTACCGGTCATTATGTACTTGTCTTTGAAACTTTCCACTACTTCCAGCAGCCCGGCTGCTTTTTCATCTTTGCATACCAAAAGGTTGCGGATAAATTCGGCAAACCCGTTCAGTACAAGATCCCCCTCAAATCCTTTGCGGTTGATCTCATCATAAAGCAATAATGCGGCCGACAGATCCTGCTGCTCCATACAATCCAGCAGTTTGAAGTAAACTTCTGCATCCAGGATATTCAGATGCTCCAGTGTGTTACCATAGTTCAACTCTCCGTTGGTAAAGCTGACTATCTTATCAAGTATACTCAACGCATCCCGCATACAGCCTTCACTCTTTTGCGCAATTACCTGCAGGGCTGCTTTATCGGCTTTAATTTCTTCTTTTTCACAAATTTCCTGCAGATGCTCTACGGTATCGTTGGTAGTAATCCGTTTGAAATCGAATATCTGGCAACGGCTCAGGATGGTTGGGAGTATCTTATGCTTTTCGGTAGTGGCGAGGATAAAAATTGCATAGGAGGGAGGTTCCTCCAATGTTTTCAGGAATGCATTGAAAGCTGATGAACTCAGCATATGCACCTCGTCAATCACATATACTTTGTATTTGCCTGTTTGTGGTACGAAACGAACCTGGTCAACGAGGTCACGAATATTATCTACTGAGTTATTGGAAGCAGCATCCAGCTCAAAATAGTTCATCGAAGCCCCTTCGCTGAATGATTTACAGCTTTGGCATTTATCGCAGGCTTCGCCTTCTTTAGTCGGATTTTCGCAATTGATCGTTTTGGCCAATATCCGGGCACAGGTGGTTTTGCCCACACCCCGCGGACCGCAGAATAAAAAAGCATGGGCCAGTTGCTGGTGTTTGATCGCATTTTTAAGTGTAGTAGTAATATGTGATTGCCCAACAACTGTATCAAAAGTCTGGGGTCTGTACTTACGGGCCGAAACAATGAATTTATCCATACCGGCTGCAATTTAAGAAACCCGGCATAGCTTCCGGAAAAACTATTGGTGCTGTGAATAAGTTTAGAGGATAACCGGGTGAGGTTTAAATTCTTTTGTCTGGTCAAAAAGATACCTGTAGGTGATAAGTTTGCGGGTTCGGAACGTATCGCCGAAGTTTTCCACTACATTGATCATTTTGGGATTGAACTCCCCGATCCACTGCATCTCGTATTCCGTGTAATCGGTCTGGGGCTGTATTACGAATTTTGATTCATTGATAATAAAAGCATCTACACCCATGCCCTGGAATTCAGGCACAATGCCGAAAACAAGACCGGTGAAGCGATGGTTTTTCCGGGTCTTCTTTATCCAGAGAAACTTTAGCTTATGCCAGAGGTCAAATTTGCCGTTCAGGTATTTAAACCACTGGTTCAGGTCGGGCAGGTTTACAAAAATGGCGATAGGGTCCTGGTTGTGGTATACAAACCAAACCAGTTTTTCGTCCATTACAGGTTTCATTTTTTTGAACATGGTTATGACCTGTTCCTTTTTCAATTCTTTTAACCCGCCGTGCCCGGCCCATGCCTTGTTGTAAACAATGGTAAAATCAGCTGCAAACTTCTCCAGCTGTTTTTTATTGATACAACTTGACCGGAAGGCAGGGTTTTCTTTCAGTTGTGCATGCCTGTCCAGTATTTTTTGACTTAATTCTTTTTTAGGATCGAGGCCAAAACATATTTGGTTGAAAAAATTTTTGAAACCGTAGCGTTCAAACAGTTCTTTATAGTAGGGTTTGTTGTAGTTCATGCAATAAAGCGGGGGCTGAAAACCTTCTACAATCAATCCCCACCAGCGGTCCCTTTCACCAAAATTGATGGGGCCGTCCATTGCCTGCATCCCTTTTTGCATCAGCCAGTGTTTGGCTACATCGAAGAGCATATCTGCGGCCAGCTGGTCATTGATGCAGTCAAAAAAACCAATACCTCCCACCGGCACATCATC
>CAYPBW010000077.1:0-13428 GCA_964409055.1 uncultured Chitinophaga sp.
GGTACTTCATTCCGTGAAGACAATACCAAGAATATCAACGTATCCAGCAACAACCTTGCCTTCCCGACCCTGTTTAATATCATCGGTCGTAAAGGTGAGCCCGGTGCTTCTGAATCAAACCTGAAATCAAGACTGGCCCGCTATTTTGGTAAAGTGTCCATTGGTTATAACAACTGGGCATTCTTAGAAGGTACTGCCAGCTATGATATCAATAGCCGCCTTGCTTATTTCTGGGATTATGATTTTGATGCTACGAACTTCTTCTATCCCAGTGTAAGTGCATCTGTGATCCTTAGTGAAGCAATTCCTGCTTTAAAGAACAGCAAAACAGTTTCTTACCTGAAACTTCGTGGCGCTATTTCTAAAACTGGTAATGTAAACCTTGCGCCTCAATCTTTGGAAAATACATATGGTTTAGGTGGTGGCTTCCCTTATGGTTCACTGGTAGGTTATACTTCCGGCAACGTTCTTCGTCTGCCAAGGTATACCCCTGAGTTCGTGAAGAATAATGAGGTAGGTTTTGAATTAGGTTTATTGAAGAATCGTATCAGCATCGAGGGTACTTACTATACACAGGATAACACCGACCAGATCGTTCAGGTGGCTTACTCTGGTGCTACTGGTTTTACCAGTGCCCTGCTGAATGCCGCTTCATTTACCAACAAAGGTTATGAGTTCGATCTGAAACTGACTCCGCTGGTGAAACTGGGTAAAGTAAACATTGACTTCAAAGGAAACTATACTTACCAGTCTAACGAGGTTACTAAGATCATCGAAGGTGTTGACCAGTTGGGTATCGGTAATGGTAACTATGTTATTGTGGGTAAGCCTGCTTATACTTTCCAGTTGACTGACTATGTTCGTGACGACCAGGGTCGTGTAATAGTTAACTCAACCACTGGTTATCCTACTGTTGACCCGACTATCAAGCCTTTCGGGCAGACTCAGCCTAAGCACCTGCTTGGTTTGAACCTGAACGTAAGCTGGAAAGACCTGACCTTCAGCGCTGTTGCTGATTACCGTGGTGGCGCCCAGATCTATACTGGTAACTTGGGTACAGGTATGGACTTCTCTGGTATATCTAAGAGAAGTGGTCAGAATGCTCGTCAACCATTTATTTTCCCTAATTCTTCATATTGGGATGGTTCAAAATATGTAGAGAATACTAATGTTTATATGGTAAGTGGTGGTTATAATTTCTGGTCACAGGCTGTTAATACCAATGCTAATACCAACTACCTTGTAAGTGGTGATTTCTGGAAGATCCGTGAGGTGAGCCTTAGCTACAATGTACCAGCTAAATGGTATGGTTTTGCTAAGAATGCTATCAAAGGTGTAAACATCACAGTGAGCGGAAGAAACTTGTTCATGTTCCTTCCCAAGACAAACGAATGGACCGATCCTGAGTTTTCTAACACCACTGGAAACGCACAGGGTGTGAGTGGTTTGGACAATACACCGCCAACAAGAATCTTTGGCGCCAGCATAAACATCTCATTATAACCTGCTAAACTCAATCAAGATATGAAACTGAAAAAGCTAATATATGGTGTATCCTTCGCAGCGTTAATCGTTGCTGTAGGGTCGAGCTGTCGAAAAGGACAGTTCAACATCAACCAGACTCAAAACCTGCCAACAGATAGTACGGTAACTTATGATGTTGTATTGCCTGCTGCATTACATGCTTCCGGTGGTATCATTGCCACTCAGTGGGGTCCGATCCAAAACTGGATGGGCTATTGGGCCCGTTCCGGTACATATGCTCCTAACGTAATTGAGGAAACATATGAGATCACTACCGGTTTCGGCAACGGTATCTGGAACAACTGTTATGACAATAATTACGATTACCAGATAGTTATCAATAAGGCTTCACAGGCCGGTGCTACTTTCTATGAGGGTATTGCCCGCATTATGAGAGCACACAATTTCCAGATTCTGGTAGACGTGTATGGTAATGTTCCATACAGCCAGGCTTTAAAAGGTGGTGGAAACCCTACCCCAGCATACGATAATGGTATCGACATCTACAAGGATTTATTGAAAGAAATAAAACTTGGTGGTGAGTTGATATCCTCTTCTATTGTATCAAGTACAAATGCTAATAAGAATATTGCCACTAACGATATCATGTTTAATGGTGATAAGGCCAAATGGCTAAGATTTGCTAATACACTCAGGTTGCGTTTACTAGTCCATGCTTACGCAGAAACAGGTATTAATAAAACGACTGAGATTGCTGATATTACCAGCAACGGTGCCGGTTTTTTGGGACTGGGTGAAGATGCACAGGTTCAGCCTGGTTATGCAGCAGATAAACCTAACCCATTTTATAATACCTACATAACCAATATACAGGGAACTCAAACAGCCAATAACGTTTATTATAGAGCTAATGAGTGGGGTATTGATTATTATACTTATAATGGAGATCCCCGCAGAAGTCGTTTTTATGTAGCGGGCTCAGGTGGTTATGTTGGTGTAGCCTATGGTCTACCCCCTATTACGG
Organism: uncultured Chitinophaga sp.; assembly: GCA_964409055.1. Taxonomy (GTDB): domain Bacteria; phylum Bacteroidota; class Bacteroidia; order Chitinophagales; family Chitinophagaceae; genus JJ008. The sequence continues at coordinate 2,510 of CAYPBW010000077.1, forward strand.
ACAATGCTTCACCTGTTCTTGCAGGTATCGGACCTGGTGTTGGTAAAACTAATACCGCTCCGCAGTGTATTTTATCTGCCGCTGAGAGCTTTTTCCTGCAGGCAGAAGCAACCTGGAGAGGTTGGTTACCGGGTGGAGCAGCAGCTGTAACTACATTAACAAATAATGGTATCAACGAAAGTTTCCGTTATATCGGCGCAACAGGCGCAGCATCTTACATTTCTGGTAACGCCGGTTATTCTGATGTGGATGTTACTGCAGTTGCCAATACTCCTGCCAGCACACCGGGTACGCAACCTGTGGGAGGCTTGTTCACTATTATTTCTCAAAAGTGGTTTGCGCTGAATGGCGTTAATACACTGGAAGTTTGGACTGATTATCGCCGCCTCAGTTATAAAGAAGTGGTTACTGCTTCTTCAGTTACTGACAGATTCGTATATGGTGCAGGTGTTGGTTATGATCCCGGACCTCCAATCTCTGTTTCTCCTCAGAATGTGTCTACCAAAATTCCTGTTAGGTATCTTTATCCTCAGTCTGAGTATAATTATAACGCAGCGAACGTTGGTGCACAAGGAACAGTTGACAGGTACACCAGGATATTCTGGGATAAAAACTAAATCAATTACTTTAAAATCATTAGTATGAAAAAAATAATTGTAAGCTCTGTTTTCATAGCCGCACTTGCCTTTGGCCTTACAGGCTGTTTGAAAGACAAGGGTTTTGAAAACAACGAATACGGTATCAATGATCCGGATACTCAGCCCCCGGGTGTTGGTTTTCCCTTTGGCTCCAGGGCCAAAAATGATGTGGGTGTAGATGTTTCTGGTACTGCTCAAAGTATCAATGGGCTGGTTTATGTAAATCTTGAGGCCGGAAATCCTGCACCTTCTGATATTCAGGTCACTTTAACCAATAATACCACTGCACTGGTGAATGCCTATAATACTGCAAATGGTACAAGCATTCAACCTATGCCAGCGGCTCTCTGGAGTGTAGCATCATCACTTATAATTCCATCTGGCGCAAGAAATAACGAGGTTCCACTAGTTATTTCCAGCACATTAAGCCTTGATCCAAACGTACAGTATGGAATTGGTATTACCATTACAGCTGTAAATGGTAATTATAAAATTGCGGAGAATCTGAAAAATCTGTTCATAGTAGTAGGTGTTAAAAACCAGTACGATGGGAAATACACCATGAAAGGACAGTTCTACCATCCTTCTCTGCAAGGAGATTTCGGACCTCACACATTTAGCGTAGAATTACATACTTCCGGACCTAATTCGGTTCGTTTGTACTGGCCGCTGGTTGGTGGTTATAATACTCCTCTTACTAGTGGTGGCGGACCGGCTTGTTGCTTCGCAGCCCAGGAAATGTCAATTAATGTTGGTGCAGGAAACAGCGCTACAGTTGTAAATACGGCAGTTGGAGCTTCTATCGTTTATCAGCAGGTTACTGGCTATGGAACGAATACCTATAGTAACAGGTGGGATCCTGCAACAAAGACCTTCTATGCAGCATTTGGGTATAATTTACCAGCAAGTGGTGTAATACCTACCCCTCCGGGTGCATCTGCCCGTGCATGGATCGATACATTGATTAGAACTGGTCCGAGATAATTGTTTTGAAATTATTTTAATAAAAAGGGGTGTGATTCTGGTCACACCCCTTTTTATTAATCATATCTATAAATAATTTTGCAGGCTCTATCAATAATTGTAATATGAAAAATTTAATTATTCCAGTCTTCATTACTTTAGTTTTGGCTGTATTGATATTTTTAATTTCCAATGACAGGGATAATGAGTCTTCAGTAAAGGGGGATCTGCCGGAAATTGAATTATTGCTACCAGATAGTACAACCAGGTACAGGATATCTGAAATAAAAGGTAAAAGACCTGTGGTGCTTTTATTTTTTAATACTACTTGTGATCATTGTCAGTCTTTTGCCAGAGAAATGTTGAAGAAACAGGAACAGCTTAAAGAATTTGAACTGTTCATGGCATCCTCTGAATCACTTTCATTGATTAAGAAATTTCGTAATGAATACTCTCTTTTTGAACTTAAAAACCTTGTAATCGGAAAGGATGTGTTTTCTGCTGGTATCCGTACTTTCCACTTTGAGAGTTATCCCTTCTGTTCAATCTATAATAAGCAACATAAATTTATAAGATCGTTTGAAAGAGAATTTACTGTTGAGGACGTTATTTCAGGAATTAATAAGGAATAAAGGGAACGACAGTTTAACAACATACTATATAATTTATGGTGCCATAACTTGAAACTATTGATTAGCTTTAATATAAAATTTTTAATGAGATCAATACTATTTCTGATAGCTACTTTTTTTGGAGGGTTAGCTATCCCAACAATGATAAATGCCCAACAACTTCAGCACCCTGTTGCAATATCAAGTAATTCAAATACAATGGTATCAAGGGCCCCAGACAGCCGTGGGTGGACAGATCCTGCCTTAAATCACAATAAACTTTTGCAACAACAAAGTGCGGACGGAAATTATAAGCTTATCGGCCCATATAAAGTTGTTGGTTCTCAATACTTGTTTGGTGAACACCACAAGGCCGATATGTTTACGCCGGAGGCTAAAGCTTATAATATCTTTATCAGCTACAATACCTATAACCAGGAGGTTGAGTTTTATTCTACTTCCAATCCCAGCACCCCGCTTGTTAGAGAACCGGGCACGGTGGATTCCTTTATAATTCATAGCAATGCTGAGCTGGGTATTTCAAAGAATCTCCGTTTTATTTATGGGACGGCTTTAGGCAGCAAGGATAAATTCTACTATCAGCAAATATTTGCGGGCAGGCAATACAGTGTTTATAAAAGGTATAAGTCTGATTTGGGATATGTAGGCACCAACCTGGCACAGTCAGAGTTGCGCCAGTTTGACCTGCAGGTGGAATATTATTATACAGCTAAGGATAATAAAAGCCTTAAAAAATTAAAAGCTAATGCACCTTCTGTAATTAAGGAATTTAAGGATGTAAAAGATCTTTCTTCTGTAATTACTGCTGATATGTTTACGGCCAACCCGGAGGAGGCACTCAGTAAAGCATTTATTTCTTTAAATGAACAGTAAACTATTTTACATTTAAATCGTCTTTAAACAAATTCTTATCATGCGTAGCATTATTTCTATTATTCTTCTTTTTATCGGCGGTGCATCAGTGGCCCAATCTGGGTATATGGACAATGCCCTTAATTATAACAGGCTTATCCGTGAAAGAACCGGTGATGGGGTCTATAAAGTAATTGGCAATTTCAGGGTGGTTGGCACCTCTTACCTGTTTGGAGAAAAGAATAAGGGCAATTTGTTCAGCCCGGAAGCAAAAGCTTATAATATTTATCTCAGTTATAATACCTATAACCAGGAGGTGGAGTTTTATTCTTCTGCAAACCCCGATAAACCATTAGTGAAAGAACCAGGCACGGTGGATTCTTTTGTGATCAACGATAATATTGAATTGGGTATCAATAAGTCCATAAAATTTGTATATGCTACGCATATCGGGGCATCTGACAAGTTTTATTACCAGGAAATTGTAAGCGGGGGCAGATTTTCTTTATACAAAAGATATAAATCAGAGCTGGGCTATGTGTCCACCAACTATGTACAGTCAGAATTGCGGCAATTTGATATGACCTACGATTATTACTATTCTGACAACACATCAAAAGGAATAAAAAAGCTAAAAGCCAATCCAGGCTTTGTAACCAAAGAATTCAAAAGCATTAAGGATGTATCAGGTATTGCTACCTCAGATGCATTTTCAATAAACCCGGAAGAAACCCTTATTAAAGTATTTACCACTCTGAATAATTAATTCACCTTTCAATCACCAATATGAACGATCAGCAACCGCTCCCTAACCAACTGAATATTGAGATATCAGAAGAAGTTGCAGAAGGAGCTTATGCCAACCTGGCCATTATTACTCATTCACATGCTGAATTTGTAATTGATTTTGTAAACGTAATGCCGGGCACACCCAAAAGCAAAGTAAAATCAAGGATCATACTGACTCCGCAGCATGCCAAGCGGCTGATGAAAGCATTGACAGAGAATATCCAGAAATATGAGTCTGTTAATGGTACGATCAAGGACCTGGAGGAGATACAAATGCCATTCAATTTCGGAGGGCCGACAGCGCAGGCTTAAGGGAGGCGGAAGGCAGGAGGCGGGAGGTGAGGTGTTCAATAGAATTCAATAGCCGTTACCGGAACTTCTCAGGGTTGTTTATCATATACCAGATCAATTTTCCGACCTCATTGTTCTTGGTCATTAATTCCTTGTACTTTTCAGTGGTTATGTACTTACAATCACAGGCAAAGTCCAGCCAAACTTCCGTTTCGGTGTTTTCTGTTTCTGCATCGTTCAGTTTGCTGATAAAGTAATCGTTATAACGTCTTCGTTTATATGCTTCGGCCAGGTTTGCACAAACAGACCTGGATGACCTTCTCACCTGATCTGTAAGTGAATATTTTTCTTCGGGAGGAAATTTCTTAGATACTTCAAATACTTCCATTGCCAGTTCATAGGCTTTTTTATATGCCAGCCAGTCTTTATAAGTACTCATAGTTTTTCAATTTTAGTTTTGTTTAAATGACTCTGTTCTCCCGCCTGATGGCTATAGCCTCCCGCCTCATAAAATTCCCTCGTCTGCAAAACTGTAGTACCCCGTTTCGCTTACAATGATATGATCAATAACGGCAATGTCGAGCAGCCTTGCGGCCTCTTTTATCTTGGTGGTAAGCTGTTCATCTGCCCGGCTGGGTTTCAGGCTGCCCGAAGGATGATTATGGCAGAGAATAATGTTGACAGCATCTTCTTCCAATGCCTTTCTTAGAATGACCCGTGGGTCGGCCACGGTGCCGGTTATGCCTCCCTCACTAATGATCTCAAAGTGGTTGATCTTATTGGCCCTGTTCAGGAAGAGAACAGCAAAAACTTCATGGCGGTAATCTTTTAACCTGGCTTGCAGGTAGTCGGCAATATCCCTGCTGGTGCTGATAATTGTTTTTTGCAATGGATTGGCCGTTTGTCTTCTCCTTCCCAATTCAAGGGCGGCGGCAATGGTGATGGCTTTGGCTTCTCCGATACCTTTGATCTTCATCAGGTCTTTAATGGAAAGACGGCCCAATTCACTCAGGTTGTCTTTTCCGAGTTTAAGAACTTCTTTGGCAAGGTCAACCGCCGATTTTTCCCGGCTGCCATTGTGGATCAGAATGGCCAGCAGCTCAGAATTGCTGAGATTTTCTGCACCATTCAGTAGTAATTTTTCCCTCGGGCGGTCGTCCTTTGCCCAATGCTTAATTGAGTACTTGTGCTCTTGCATGAAACAAGGTTAGCTAATAATTTTATCCCTGACAATACCCGAAAGTGGTATTTATGCCAGGTCACCAATGAACGGATCCACCCTTTGAAAAACACTAAAATCTGGTAGATATGAAAACCAAGACATTTAGCCCTGTGGGTTCACTGCACCCGGTTCTTTTCTTTGCAGTGGTATATGTGGTGGCCATTGTTTTCTCCATTTTTATTTGCTCCACACTTTTTTATAGCTGTAATGCCAGCCCGGCAAAACTGGGTCAACAGCAGGAGGCTCCGGTTGAAAAGCCTGTAACTGGCCCAACAGAGATGGCTTCCCGCTAATTGGCTGTTTGGGGTCAATATTTTTTCCGGCATACTGTGGCGATTGGGTGGAGAATAATATCTTCGCCGCACATTTTCCTGTCATGCAATATGCCAAAATTTTCTCCGGAACCGGTTCGCAAAAGCTAGCCGAACAAATCTGTAAACGTTATGGTACGAAGCTGGGAAAGGTCAACATCCAGCGGTTTAGCGATGGGGAGATATGCCCCATTTTCCTGGAAAGTGTAAGGGGAGACTATGTTTTCCTGATTCAAAGCACTTTTTCGCCTTCCGACAACCTGATGGAGCTGCTCCTGATGATCGATGCGGCCAGAAGGGCATCGGCAGATAAGGTTATTGCCGTAATCCCTTACTATGGCTATGCCCGCCAGGACAGAAAGGATAAGCCCAGGGTAGCAATCGGCAGTAAACTGGTAGCCAATATGTTAGTGGCTGCCGGGGCCGACAGGGTAATAACTATGGACCTCCATGCACCACAAATCCAGGGTTATTTTGACATTCCTGTTGACCATCTCGACAGCCATGCAGTTTTTATCCCTTACATAGAGAATCTGAGGCTGGAAAACCTTACCTTTGCGGCCCCTGACGTAGGAGCAACCAACCGAATCAGGGAAATTGCCAGCTACTTTAATGCAGAAATGGTGATCTGCGATAAGCACCGTAAAAGGGCCAACGAGATCGCCAGCATGGTAGTGATAGGAGATGTGACTGACCGGGATGTAGTTTTGATTGATGATATATGTGATACCGGCGGTACACTGGCAAAAAGTGCAGGTCTTTTAAAAGAAAAAGGAGCAAGAAGCGTAAGGGCATTGATCACCCATCCGGTACTGAGCGGTAAAGCATATGAGAATATTGAGAACAGTGTGCTGGAAGAACTGGTGGTTTGTGATACAATACCACTGAAAAAAGAAAGTTCAAAGATCAAAGTGGTAAGTGTGTCCGAACTTTTTGCAGTAGCTATCCGCAATGCATATGAAAACAAGAGTATCACCAGTCTCTTTATTCATTCGCAGCGTAAAGACAAGTAAATTTTAAAACAACATAACAAATGACAAGAGCCGCTAAGCGGCGACTGCATTTGACAATTTTAAACAATAAACAATAACAAATGAAAACAATTACAATCGAAGGACAACTGAGGACCGGATTCGGCAAAAGCGCCACCCGACAACTCCGCTCTCAGGAATTGGTGCCTGGTGTAATTTATGGCGGCTCTCAGGAGATTAATTTCCAGGCTCCTGCTGCAGCTTTCAAAAATTTAGTGTACACACCAAGTTTCCAGATCGCTGAAGTAGTATTGGATGGTAAAACGTACAGGACCATTCTGAAGGACCTGCAGTTTGACAAAGTAAATGACTCTCTTATCCATGTAGATCTGCTGGAGCTGGTTGAGGATAAAAAAGTAATCGCTGACATTCCCCTGAAGTTCGTTGGAGCATCTAAGGGTGTAAAGGATGGCGGTAAGCTGGTTACCAAGATGAAGTCACTGAAAGTGAAAACCTATCCAAAGTACCTGAAAGCACAAATAGAAGTTCCGATCGATGACCTCGAACTGAACGGAAATATCAGGGTAGAAGATGTCAAGGAAGAAAATTATGAGATACTCAATTCTCCCCGTATTCCAATTGCTTCGGTAGTACTGACAAGACAGTTGAAACAGGAAGAAGCTACTGCTGCCCCTGCTGCCGGCGCTACACCTGCTGCAGCTGCACCCGCTGCTGCCCCTGCTGCGAAGAAGTAATTTCTTATGAAAAAATAACAGAACCCGTCTTGCCTTGCCTGACGGGTTTTTCTTTTCTTAATCCGATATTTGAATTCAGTTATGAAATTTCTGATCGTTGGTTTAGGGAATATTGGCAACGAATATGCACATACAAGGCATAATGTCGGCTTTGATGTGGTGAATGCATTTGTGCTTAAACATAGTGGTGCATTTGTGACTGACAGGCTGGCTTATTTTTCCCAGGTAAAGTGGAAGGGTAAAAACTTTATTTGTATCTGCCCGACAACTTATATGAACCTGAGTGGAAAAGCAGTGAAATACTGGATGGAAAAAGAAAAAATTGCCCTGGAAAATATGCTGGTGATAGTGGACGATATAGCCCTTCCACTGGAGAAGCTGAGAATCCGTCCCTCGGGAAGCGATGCCGGGCATAATGGCTTAAAAAGCATTCAGGAGGTTCTGACTACAACTGAATATCCTAAACTTAGATTTGGTATTGGTAATAATTATCCAAAAGGCCACCAGGCGGATTTTGTATTGAGTAAATGGAATAAGGAAGAAGAGCCGTTGGTAAAACTCAAGATCGGTAAAGCGGTAGAGGCGATTGAAATATTTGCCACACAGGGCATTACCACTGCCATGAACCTGGTAAATAATCAGGTCTATTCGCTATGAGAAATCAGATTGATTACTTACTTTAGCTGCCCGGCCATATTTTCTGCAACTCCTATTAACGGCCAGCTTTTTAGAATCCAATAAACTTATTGATTACCAATTGATACATGGGATAACCACCAGTTAAAGTGCTCCTATCCGGTGTATTTAATTTAAACTCGCCTGTTTATGAAGATTTTTTGCGTTGGTCGAAACTATGTAGCACATGCTGCTGAGCTGGGTAATGAGGTACCGGATGAACCGGTTATTTTCATGAAGCCTAAAAGCGCCATGTTGCAACCCCATACCCCGTTTTATTATCCCGAGTTTACCAATGAACTCCATTATGAATGTGAACTTGTTTTACGTATAAGCAAAAACGGAAAATATATACAAGAGAAATTTGCGAGTAAATATTACGATGCCATTACCACAGGTATAGATTTTACGGCAAGGGATATCCAGAATGAATTAAAAGAAAAGGGGCTGCCCTGGGAAAAAGCCAAAGCATGGGACAATTCTGCTGTTATTGGAAAATGGGTACCCATCGCCAATATCAAAAACAAAAAAGATATTAATTTCTGCTTGTACAAGAACAAAGAATTGGTACAACAGGGAAATTCTTCCCATATGATACACAGCTTTGACAAGATTGTAGCTTATATTTCTAATTACTTCTCAGTAAATATCGGGGATGTAATCTTTACCGGTACACCTGCAGGAGTAGGAGAAGTAGTAGTGGGCGATGAACTGGAAGCTTTCATTGAGGATGACAGCATGTTCACCCTGGAAGTAAAATAATGAACCAAAACTACCTGCTGAAACCGCTCTGAATATAGAGCGGTTTTTGCTTTTACAGCCATGGCCTTTCCCTTAATTTTGCCTCTTACCTGCTTGCTACTACATGATTGATATAAACATATTACTAAGGGCTTACCGGCTGATGTGCCAGGCAAAAGTGATGGCAGAAACTTATGAGGCCAATCGTTCCGTTTGCAAGTATGTTCATTCTACTTCCCGTGGCCATGAAGCTATTCAACTGGCAACTGCTTTTCAACTGCAGCCACAGGATTTTGTAAGTCCATATTACCGGGATGAGAGTTTATTGTTGGGATTAGGATTCACTCCGTATGAATTGATGCTTCAATTACTGGCCAAAGGCGATGATATTTTTACCGGTGGCAGGGAATATTATTCTCATCCTAACTATCGCGGAGAGGATAAGCCAACGATCATACACCAGAGCAGCGCTACCGGTATGCAGGCCATACCAACCACCGGTGTGGCACAAGCTGTTCAGTATTTGGAAAAATATGATAATGCAAGGCTTAAAAGAGGGTTTAACGAAGAGTTACCCATAACCATATGTTCGCTGGGTGATGCCAGCATTACAGAAGGAGAAGTGAGTGAAGCATTCCAGTTTGCCGTATTAAAACAATTACCCATTGTCTACCTGGTACAGGATAATAATTGGGGAATCAGTGTGACAGCCGGTGAGGCAAGGGCGATGAATGCCTTTGAATTTGCAGCAGGGTTCAAGGGAATGAACCGCATACAGGTGGATGGGAGCGACTTTGAAGCATCCTATGCTGTGATGAAGGAAGTGACAGACTATGTTAGAAGGGAAAGAAAACCTTACCTGGTACATGCACAGGTACCGCTTTTGGGCCATCATACAAGTGGTGTAAGAAAAGAATTTTACCGCTCTGAAGAAGACTGGGCAAAGCATACACAACATGATCCTGGTCCAAAATTGCGAAACAAACTGCTGGCAAAGGGCATTCTGGAAGACCAACTATTCGATATTGAGTCCGATGCCGCAGCATTTATTGCTGCAGAGTTTGCCAATGCAGTGGATGCTCCCGAACCGGACCCAACCACTGTAGAGCAGCATGTATTTGCGCCCACACCGGTAACGGAAGAGACAGGAGAGAGAAGCCCGGTAGGTGCAGAAAAAGTGATCATGGTAGATGCGGCATTATTTGCCATTAGAGAAATCATGGAGCAGCATCCGGAAGCAATCCTTTACGGCCAGGATGTTGGTAAAAGACTGGGAGGAGTGTTTCGTGAAGCAGCTACATTGGGAGAAAAATTTGGTGATCACCGGGTGTTTAATACCGCAATACAGGAGGCCTATGTAGTAGGCTCAACAGTAGGTATGAGTGCTGTGGGTTTAAAACCAATAGTGGAAGTGCAATTTGCTGATTATATCTATCCCGGGTTTAATCAACTGGTGACAGAACTGTCTAAGAGCTGTTATCTTACCTGCGGCAAATTTCCTGTGTCAATGATTTTACGGGTACCCATTGGCGCTTATGGCGGCGGAGGTCCCTATCACAGTGGCAGTGTGGAAACGACAGTGTTGTCTGTAAAAGGCATTAAAGTGGCTTATCCTTCCAATGCAGCTGATATGAAGGGATTGATGAAAGCTGCGTATTACGACCCCAATCCAGTTGTGATGCTGGAGCATAAGGGACTTTACTGGAGTAAAGTGCCGGGTACAGAAGATGCAAAAACTGTTGAACCTTCTAAAGATTATATACTTCCTTTTGGTAAAGCCAATATTGTAATGGAAGCAGCTTCCGATAAAATTGCCAATGGAGAAAGCTGTGTGATTATTACGTATGGTATGGGTGTGTACTGGGCTAAAGCAGCGGCGAAGCAATTCAACGGGCAGGTGGAGGTAGTGGACCTGCGTACCTTATTCCCGCTGGATGAAGAGTTGATTTATGAAAGGGTAAAAGCACATGGCAAATGCCTGGTGCTGACGGAGGAGCAGCAAAATAATTCCTTTGCAGAAGCATTGGCGGGACGGATCTCCAAAAACTGCTTTCAATGGCTGGATGCACCGGTAGAAGT
>CAYPBW010000078.1:0-13388 GCA_964409055.1 uncultured Chitinophaga sp.
CTTGCGGTAAGTATAAGCGTATCCGGTACAAAGGTATAGTTTGTGACCGTTGCGGTGTGGAAGTAACGGAGAAGAAAGTTCGCCGTGAAAGAATGGGTCATATTAAACTGGTGGTGCCGGTTGTTCATATCTGGTATTTTAAATCGCTTCCTAATAAGATTGGTTACCTGTTGGGAGTCAGCTCCAAAAAACTGGAGACAATTGTTTATTATGAACGATTTGTAGTCATTCAGCCGGGTATTCGTGTCGATAAAGGGCAAAACGTTGGTGACCTGCTGACTGAAGAAGAATACCTTGATATCCTGGATACGCTGCCAAAAGATAACCAGTACTTGCCGGATGATGATCCTAACAAGTTCATCGCAAAAATGGGTGCTGAAGCTGTACATGATATGCTGGCAAGAATTGATCTCGACCAATTATCATTCGACCTGCGTAATGCAGCAGCTACTGAAACATCACAGCAGCGTAAAGCGGATGCCCTTAAGCGATTGAGTGTAGTGGAGGCCTTCCGTGATGCCAATACAAGAATCACTAACCGTCCTGAGTGGATGGTAATGCAATATATACCTGTTATTCCACCAGAACTGCGGCCGTTAGTTCCGCTGGATGGTGGCCGTTTTGCATCTTCTGACCTTAATGATCTTTATCGTCGTGTTATTATTCGTAATAACCGTTTGAAGAGATTATTAGAGATCAAAGCTCCTGAAGTAATCCTTCGTAACGAAAAGAGGATGTTGCAGGAAGCCGTTGACTCCCTGTTTGACAACAGCCGTAAATCAAATGCGGTTAAGGCAGAAGGAGGAAGGGCACTGAAATCACTTAGTGATGTGTTGAAAGGTAAACAAGGACGTTTCCGTCAGAACCTGTTAGGTAAAAGGGTTGACTATTCTGGTCGTTCTGTTATCGTGGTTGGTCCTGAACTGAAGCTGCATGAGTGCGGTTTGCCAAAAGATATGGCTGCCGAGTTATTCAAGCCATTTATCATCCGTAAATTAATTGAAAGAGGTATCGTAAAAACAGTGAAGTCTGCCCGTAAACTGGTAGATAAGAAGGAAGCTGTGGTTTGGGATATCCTTGAGAATATTCTGAAAGGACACCCGGTAATGTTGAACCGTGCCCCGACGCTCCACCGTTTGTCAATACAGGCTTTCCAGCCAAAACTGATAGAAGGTAAAGCGATACAGTTGCACCCGTTGGTGTGTACGGCTTTCAACGCTGACTTTGACGGTGACCAGATGGCCGTGCATGTGCCATTAAGCCATGCTGCTATTCTGGAAGCACAGTTGCTGATGCTGGCCTCACATAATATCCTGAACCCGCAGAATGGTACGCCTATCACCCTTCCTTCCCAGGACATGGTGTTGGGTCTTTATTACATCACAAAGGGTAAAAGGACTACTGCAACAGAAACGGTAAGAGGTGAAGGAAAGATATTTTACTCAAGCGAAGAAGTTATTATCGCATATAATGAAAAGGTAGTTGACCTGCATGCCTGGATAAAGGTGAAAGCCAATATCCGAAACGCTGATGGATTACTGGAGCATAAGCTGATCGAAACAACGGTAGGCCGTGTCATCTTCAACCAGCATGTACCTGCTGAAGTGGGATTTGTAAATGCCCTCCTCACCAAGAAGAATCTGAGGGAGATCATTGGCGACATTATCAAGATTACCAATGTGCCCAAGACGGCGAAGTTTTTGGATGACATTAAACAATTAGGTTTCCGTACAGCCTTCCAGGGTGGTCTTTCCTTTAATATTAATGACCTCATTATCCCGGATGTGAAAGAAGAATTGCTTGAGAATGCAAAAGGTGAAGTAGATGAAGTATGGGATAGCTATAACATGGGTCTGATTACTAACAACGAACGTTATAACCAAATAGTCGACATCTGGAGCCGTGTAGATACAAGAATTACTGAAACGCTGATCAAAGAATTGAGCAGTGATAAGCAAGGCTTCAACTCCGTGTATATGATGCTTGATTCAGGTGCAAGGGGATCCAAGCAGCAAATCAAGCAGTTGGCAGGTATCAGGGGATTGATGGCCAAGCCGAGAAAGTCCGGCTCTACAGGCTCTGAGATCATTGAGAACCCCATTCTTTCAAACTTCAAAGGAGGCTTGAACGTATTGGATTACTTCATCTCTACCCATGGTGCCCGTAAAGGTTTGGCCGATACGGCTCTTAAAACAGCCGATGCCGGTTATCTTACCCGTCGTCTGGTAGACGTAGCACAGGATGTTGTTATCACTGAAGAGGATTGCGGAACATTGCGTGGTATTGCTACCACTGCATTGAAAGATAATGAGGACGTTATTGAGCCACTGAGCGACAGGATCGCCGGCCGAACATCATTACACGATGTATACGATCCGATCAGTGATGTGTTGATTGTTTCTGGTGGCGATGAGATAACAGCAGATATTTCAAAGAGAATTGAAGATGCAGGTATTGAAACAGTTGAAATCAGGTCGGTACTTACTTGTGAAAGTAAGAGAGGGGTTTGCGTAAAATGTTATGGTAAAAATCTTGCATCCGGCAATCTTGCACAAAAAGGTGATGCAGTAGGTATCATAGCCGCCCAGTCTATCGGTGAGCCTGGTACACAGCTGACACTCCGTACATTCCACGTAGGTGGTGTGGCAGGTTCTGCTTCTGTGGAATCAACACTTGCTGCAAAGTTTGACGGCACTATCCAGTTCGATGGTCTGCGTACTGTTGCTATTGAGAATAACGAAGGAGAAAAGACCCAGGTTGTAATCGGACGTACCGGTGAAGTTCGTATCATCGATACTAAGAATGACCGCCTGCTGATTACCAATAATATTCCTTATGGTGCTACACTGAATGTAAAAGATGGCCAGAAAGTAAATAAAGGTGATGTGATCTGTACATGGGATCCGTTCAACAACGTAATCATGGCAGAAATCAATGGTACGGTGAAGTTCGAAAATGTGATTGATGGTGTTACCTATCGTGAAGAAGCTGATGAGCAAACAGGTCACCGTGAGAAAGTGGTTATCGAAACAAGAGATAAAACCAAGATTCCGTCAATTGTAGTAGAAGGCAAGGAAAAGAAATCATATAACCTGCCCACCGGAAGCCATATTATAATGGAAGAGGGTGATGATGTAAAAGCAGGACAGGTGATTGTTAAGATTCCAAGGGTACTTGGTAAGCTGAGAGATATTACCGGAGGTCTTCCCCGTGTAACTGAGTTGTTCGAAGCAAGAAATCCCAGCAATCCTGCAGTGGTTTCTGAGATTGATGGTGTTGTGATGATGGGAGCCATTAAACGTGGTAACCGTGAGATCATTATCGAAGCTAAAGATGGTGTACAGAAGAAATACCTGGTTCCGCTTACAAGGCAGATTCTTGCGCAAGATGGTGACTTTGTAAAAGCCGGCGCATCGTTAAGTGATGGTCAGATCGCACCATTCGATATCCTTTCAATCAAAGGACCTTTCGCTGTACAGGAGTATGTGGTGAATGAAATCCAGGAAGTTTATCGTTTGCAGGGTGTGAAGATCAATGACAAACACATTGAAGTTATCGTTCGCCAGATGATGCGTAAAGTAAATATTGTTGATCCGGGAGATACAAGGTTCCTTGAAGATGACCTGGTTGATAAGTTCGAATTTGTGGAAGAAAATGATTACATCTTTGATAAAAAGGTAGTAACGGATGTGGGTGACAGCACAAAATTGCGTGCAGGCCAAATCGTAACATTGCGGGAAGTAAGGGAGGAAAACTCTATACTGCGCAGAAACGATAAGAAACCTGTTGAGTATCGTGATGCCAAGCCTGCTACTTCGTCACCTACGTTGCTGGGTATTACCAAAGCTTCATTGGGTGTTCAAAGCTGGATATCTGCGGCTTCGTTCCAGGAAACCACTAAGGTGCTTTCATCTGCTGCCATTAACGGTAAGACTGATGAAATGCTCGGCCTGAAAGAGAATGTGATAACTGGCCATCCGATACCTGCAGGTACGGGTCTCAGGGAGTTTGAGAACATGATCGTAGGAAGTAAGGAAGAATACGAACTGTTGCAGACTACCCGGGAAGCAATGGCATTTGACGAAGAAGAATAATTAAATGAGGTTTTTTTGATTATATGAAGGAGTAAGATTTTCTTACTCCTTTTTTACTCAATTCGGTGGCTGTTAAGGGTTTCCTAAAGTGAACCGATTGCTTATATTTGCCGGCCTGTACATACTTAGTTTTGTAAAAAGATAACTGAATGAAAAATGGCATTTTAATCTGGAATGTGGTACTGACCCTTGTAGCTGGTTATCTGTTGTATACCCATTTTGATTCAAAGAAAGCAAAGCCATCCTCGTATGCGGGTAAAGGGAGTAATACTTCCGATAACACTGCATTTAAAATGGCTTATTTTGAAATGGATTCAGTTGCGGCCAATTTTGAGCTGGTTAAAGAAGTTAAAGCTGAGCTAAACAAAAAAGAAGATGAGATAGCCACAGAAATGGACAGGCTTGCACGGAAAATCCAGGATAAATATGCGTACTACCAAAACCTGGCCCAGGCAGGCAATCTTTCTGAAACACAGTCTGAAGCGGCAAGCCTTGAGATCAAGAAAATGGATGATGAAATGAAGGCCCGCAAACAGCAGCTTGACCAGGATTATTTTGACCTTAAAACAAGACGGGAAACGGATATTAAGACGAAAATTGAAGGTTTCTGCAAGGAGTACAATTCAAAGCATAATTATACTTACATAATTTCATACGAACAGGGTTTATTCTTTTACAGGGATACAGCCTATAACATTACAGCTGAACTGGTTAAAGGGCTAAATGAAAAATATAAGCCTGAGAAGAAGAAATAACGTTAATTCATAAACAGGACGTCCCATTACGGGACGTTTTCGTTTGGTAAGCATTAGAAATAATTCTTTCTTTGGGGTATGATGGATTTTCAGCAACTTTTTTCTTCTTTTTCATCACTGAAGGTTGGCGTTATAGGTGATGTGATGCTGGATACTTATATGTGGGGCAAGGTTGATAGAATTTCCCCTGAGGCACCAGTACCTGTTGTTTCATTACAGAAAAAGGAATACAGGATTGGAGGGGCCGGTAATGTCGCACTTAACTGCCGCTCTTTGGCTGCACAGGTAACCATGTTGAGCGTAACAGGCAACGATGAAGAGGCCGTAATGCTGAAGAAACTGTTAGACGAAAGTGAAATTGATACTTCTTACATGCTTTTTTCTGCCAGGCGGATTACAACCAATAAGACAAGAATAATAAGCCGCAACCAGCAGATGATGAGACTGGATGCGGAGACAGCCGATGACCTGGATAAGGAACTGCAGGATCAGCTTATTGAGAAAATTATTTTATACATAAGCAATGAAGAGCCTGATGTCATCATTTTTGAGGATTATAATAAAGGCGTACTAACAGAAAAACTGATCACAGACATAATCCAGGTATGTAAGAACAAAGGAGTCATTACTTCGGTGGACCCCAAAAGAAAAAATTTTTTCACCTACAAGGGAGTTGATATTTTCAAGCCTAACCTTAATGAAGTAAAAGAAGGGCTTAATCTCATGGTAGATGAAATAACTGTTCCGGTTCTTGAGAATATTCATTCAGAGCTGATAAGATATCTTGGACATAGCATATCTTTCATCACCCTTTCAGAAAAAGGAGTTTTTTATCAGCAGGATAAGGCAGGGCATATTATTCCTTCACATATGCGAAATGTAGCGGATGTATCAGGTGCCGGAGATACGGTCATTGCTGTAGCGTCTCTTGTTTATACAGCTACGAAAGATATAAAGTTGATGGCAGGCATAGCCAATATAGCCGGGGGGTTGGTGTGTGAAGAAGTGGGCACCGTTACTGTCAACAAAGAAAAATTACTTAAGGAATGTCAGTCATTGCTTGGTTGATCTGTTCTTCATGCCTTCCATTGTTTTATTTAGCATTTTATCATAATCGATAAATAGCTCAAAGAATATTTTAGCAGCAGAAAATATTAATACAAATACTTTTCCTGCCCCCAATGTCAAAAACATACTGCCGAGAATGACAGTGAACTGCTGAATCAATATTCTGCCGTAGGGCTGAAACATAATGAGCATAAATGAAGTAGTCCTGTATTCATCATTAAGGATGAATGGTATAAAGCTTTTAGCCAGGTAACTAATCACAAATGCGGCAAGCATATAAGCAATATCCTCGTTAATGTAGGTATACCATTTGAAAAAGAAGTGTAATGTGTGACTGCCGGGAGGTGTTATGCCGGCTGTCTGAGAAAAAATTGTGGTTTGTACTAATGCGAATATTCCAAAGTGCAGGATAAAGAAGAAAATAAAGAAGAAGCCACTTTGTCGTGATACGGTACCATTAGCCGGCCACTCGTCTCCGCCTCTTGCCAATGTGGCCACCAGTAACTTTCCTACAGTCAGGATTCCAACAATCATTGTTTCCATGGCATAAACAATAAATGCCTCTACGGGATCCCAGCCTAAGAACCATACGCCATATACAGGAACAAGGTTTGCTGCTATTAATATCCAGTCAGCCAAAGTGAGTTTTTTTCTCAGCATTAGTTAAAATAATTTCGGCTGTAAAATACCTAATTTCGTTCGTTAATTAACGTAATTACAATATGTCTGATTACACCCTGGTCATTCATGGAGGAGCTGGTACTATTTCGAAATCAAACATCACTGCCGAACAGGAGTCGGCATTCCTTGCAGCATTAGAAGATGCGTTGAAGGCAGGATTCAGCTTATTAAAGAATGATGCAACAGCTCTTGATGCTGTCAGGGCTGCTGTGGTTTCACTGGAAGATTGTATTTTATTTAATGCAGGCAGGGGATCAGT
This sequence comes from uncultured Chitinophaga sp., assembly GCA_964409055.1. Lineage (GTDB taxonomy): Bacteria > Bacteroidota > Bacteroidia > Chitinophagales > Chitinophagaceae > JJ008. Next base: position 6,858 of record CAYPBW010000078.1, read on the forward strand.
TTTTGGGAAGGATGGCCGCCAGGAAATGGATGCTTCGATCATGGATGGAAAAACGCTGATGGCGGGAGCTGTAGCTGCGGTAAGAAATGTTCGTAATCCCATAGAACTGGCTTATACGATCATGGCAAAGAGCCAGCATGTAATGCTCAACGGCGGCGGGGCATATGAGTTTGCTGTACAGCAGGGGTTGGCCATAGAACCCGATGATTATTTTTTCTCCCAGTTTAGATATGATCAGTGGAAAGAAATGCAGGGAACAGATACCGTTGCGCTTGATCATAGCGTTACGATTAAAGACAAAAAATTCGGAACGGTTGGAGCTGTGGCGCTGGATAAACATGGTAATATTGCAGCAGCTACCAGTACCGGGGGAATGACCAATAAACAGTTTGGAAGGATAGGCGATAGTCCTATTATTGGTGCTGGTACCTACGCCAACAACAAAACCTGCGCAATAAGTTGTACAGGACATGGTGAACCTTTCATCAGGGCAGTAACTGCTTATGATGTAAGTTGCCTTATTGAATACAAGGGGCTCTCATTACAGGAAGCAATGCATATAGTGGTGCATGACAAACTTCTGAAAATAGATGGTGAGGGTGGAATGATTGGAGTCGATACAAAAGGAAACGCTGCGATGGTATTCAACAGTGAGGGAATGTACAGGGGTGTGATGAATGCTGAAGGAAAAAAGGAGATTTTGATTTACAAATAGTAAAATGAAAAAGTACGCTATAGTTGTTGCCGGGGGTTCGGGTACAAGGATGGGAGCCGGTCTGCCAAAGCAATTTATGCTGCTCAGGGATAAGCCTGTACTTTATTATACATTAAAAGCTTTTTTGGAGGCTTATGATGATCTACAGGTAATTCTGGTATTACCTGTCGATTATACTGATATGGGGCAGGAAATTATTGATGCTTTTTTTGATAAAGAAAGGATAAAGATTACAGCAGGAGGGGATACCCGTTTCCAGTCAGTGAAAAACGGCCTCTGTCTTATTGATGAAGAGTCAATCATTTTTGTACATGACGGGGTAAGATGCCTGGTTTCAAAAGAACTTATTCATCGTTGCTACCAGCAGGCGGTGGAAACAGGAACAGCTATTCCGGTGGTTCCATCTAAAGACAGCATACGTTTGATAACAGAAGAGGGTAATGAGGCTTTTGACAGAAATAAGGTGATGCTGGTGCAAACGCCACAAACTTTTCACAGCAAAATATTGCTTCCGGCTTTTCAGATTGATTATAAAGATAAGTTTACAGATGAGGCTACTGTTGTAGAGGCCTATGGTATGAAAGTGTCACTTGTTGAAGGTGAAGAAAACAATATAAAAATTACAAGACCTGTTGACCTTTTGATAGCAGAAAGTATATTGAACGGAAAATAACTTATTTCTTAAGCCACTTCAGGTAAAAAGGCAGCTTGTTTAACCTGATTGCGGAAAATTTTTCTTCTACCGCTCCGAAACTGCTATAAAAAAATGCAAGGTTTCTAATGTCGGATCCTTCAAAGTCCAGTAATATTTTTTTGCCTGCATGATCCTTGATAAAAGCGTCAATCAGGAAATGAGAGGCGCCGATTGTCTTGCCATTCGGATGGTTGCCAACTAATATGTAGTAAGCACGGTTATGCGAGTAGAAAAAAATAGCAGAGGAGAGTAATTCTTTTTGAGAAGAAAAAATTCCGTAGGTACTTGCCATGCCTTTTTCATGAAGTATTTTGTACAGCTTTCTGAATCGGTTTACATTGTCAGTTGTTTCTTTTGATTGAGCTTTCATTTGCTGTAATGCTAATTGAATCACTTTTTCTGACACAAACTCTTTTTCGACTGAACAACCTGCCTGAATAGCTTTCTTAATATTTCGCTTAATATTCTCCCGGAAGTTCCTGAATAGCTCTTCGTAAGTGCTTTCAAGGCTGAGTACAAAGTTTGATCTCTGGTAAAGAGAGAAGTTACTTAATGGGAAAACGTTTTGATGGTTAAGATAAAAATCCCAGTACTTATAATGTGCGGGGATAGTTTTAATAAATGCCTCAATAATTTCTGCAGTCAGGTTGTTTCCAAATACTCCTAATTGAGCAGTTAAAAAAGGCTGGTACAGGTAATATACCCTGTATTTTTTATTCCATGCCAGGGGCATTATTGCCTCATAGTCATTTAAGACCAATGCATCCCAGTTTTTTGACATGGTATCGAGATAGAAAGAATAGGGATAGATCAGTCCATTACTTGAATTTGAGATCCGGTAGTCCCATTTTGCTTTATCAATTTCTTTGTGTGTAAGATATCGTATGTTGTATTGTTCACCCATTAAAAATTCAGGTTACGATCAAATTTTCTGAAGCTGAAATTGGAGATGTCTATTGTAAAAGAAATGGTCTTCCACAGTCTTCCCTTTTTAGGAATAGTAGATTGTATATAATCTTTAAATACACTGCTGTAGATCAGCGGCAGGTAAATGTTGATCGTTTCTTTAAATAATGGAATTTGAATACCTGCATCAAAAAGAAAACGATCTGTTTCCGCTTCTTCCTCCCATGAGTCAGCATAAGTACCTATATCAACGAATAATTTAAGCGGGATTTTAAAAGGTAATACACTCAGGGGATTTATTGCTGAAGGGATTGTAGTGCTGAAATTGGCAGCTATCAGCCAGTCATCTGTTTTTCCAACTTTATCAGCGAGGAGGTCCGTTCTTACTTTAAATCCGCCATCCCTGTTCATGATCTGTTGGCTGGCAAGTCCTTCAAATTTGTTTCGTCCTATAAAATAATCACTATAAGTATAATCTTCATAACCGTTTGCGCCTGTAAGATTGAGGTGGTAACGTTCGGTGGCAAATTGTGTAGCAAAAGTTTTTGCAGAAGTATAGAAGAACTTTCCTGCAAACAGCCTGACATTTAACCCTCCTTCTTTTGCATAGTTGAAAAAGTAATTTCCGGTGAAGGCAGTGCGGAGAAAATCAGTGCCTTGCTCAATTTTAAATTCACCCCGGTAAGGATATAGTGCCCTGTTATTTTCAATCACCAGTTTAAGCTGATTTAATGTCCTGTTATTACTGATTTTCCCGAATCTATTTGTAATAGTGGTATCATTTCCTGTAATAAGGGTGTCCCTGTAGAACCGTAATCTGTCTTCATTAAATAAAAAAGTTTTGAACTGAATATATCGATGAAAACTGCTACGTGGACTTTTTTCTTTAAACGCAAAGCGGATGCCTGGTACAATTTTTTTCATTCCCAGAAACAATTTTTCTCCATCTGAACTGGTAAACTGATCGACAGTAAAACTGGAACCACTAACACCAATATCTATTTTCCGGAATAATTGGCCGGGATAAAAGCTATGTGTAATAAAACCTATACCGGTAATCTTTTTGGAACCGGTAGCATATAAGGCAGACAGCATGTATTGTAACCTGGATGGCGGCAACTTTACATTGGTTATAAAGGCCCCGGCCATGAATTTATCATAACTATTGGCGCCAATGGCAGGCCCAATAGTTATTAGTTCTTTAGAAGGCTTCTTCAGATATGAATTAAGACCTTTTGGATTGAGTAAAATAAATGTTTTGGTACCTTTTCTTTGCTGGTTGGGTAAAATTCCTTTTTTATCAAGGAGAGAAAACTCGTTATCAAGTTTTTTCCCGCTTACTTCTTCAATTACTTTTTTAAAATCATCCGGTTGGGGATGCCTGAACTGCCACCGGCGGTAGTACTCTTTTATAGCGTTAGCCAATACATCCTTGCCTAGTTGAGCTTCCAGGTAGCGAAACCACTCTGCTGTCTTGAAGTAGGCAACAAGATTATAATTAAGCTCACTGAATTGTTCAGCGGCAGTTGCAATGGGTTGATCAACTTTTTCTGCTACCAATGATTCAAAAGCTATTTGCTGATATTTGTCCGCTTCACCATATCGTGATGCACTGTATTTATCTTCGAAATAGCTGTTTATGCCCTCATCCATCCAGGGTTGCGCCCTTTCGTTAGTTCCTAATATTCCATAAAACCAGTTGTGTCCAACCTCATGTGAAATTGTTTGATCAAGGTCAGCTTTGTTATTCATGGGTGAAATAACAGTAATAGTCGGGTATTCCATACCGCCGCCAAAGCTTTGCGGTCCTTGTACTACCTGAGCAATGTTATAGGGGTATTCACCAACCAGTGATGAATAGTGTCGTATGGCTCTTTTAGTGTAAGCAACACTTTCATTCCATATACTTCTATGCAGTGGTGTATAATAAGTAATAATATTGATGACCCTTCCTGAAATAAGGAGGCAGGTGTCTTCATTTACAATGAACCGTTTGTCGGCAAACCAGGCAAAGTCATGAACATTGTCTTGCCGGTATTCAAGTCTTTTTATACTCGCAGATGAAGCAGGAAATATCTGTGAAGCGGGTAAAAGTTTGCCATCAGTTGACCTTTCTTTACCTGCATGCCAGTCAAATGATGCTCTGTTCTTTAGCCATTCTTTCTCGGCCTGATTTTGTAATTCTCCGGTAGCCGCAACCACATAGTTTTCCGGTACGGTTATATTTACTTTGTAGTTACCGAATTCGCTATAAAATTCACCCTGGTCCAAATAAGGCATCGGGTGCCAGCCGTTTTTATCGTACACTGCCGGTTTGGGATACCATTGCGTTGCCTGGTAGCTTTGCCCGTCATGCCCTCCCCGGGAGAAATTATACGGAAGTTTTACATGAAAAGGAGTTGTAATGGTTATTCTTTGACCGGGAGCAAGCGGTGCGGGAAGCAAGAGTTTTACAATATCAATATGCTGAGGGTGGTCTTCGATGTTGGCTGTGATATTGTTGACCTTGAAGTCAAGGCGGTTTATATAGCCCTTCTGTTCTTTATCAGAGAAATAAAACTTTGTGTTGCCATTTTCCAGCAGTTGATCGCTAAAGGATGTTTTATCGTTTTTATAAGCGTTGGGCCACAAATGGAACCATATAAACCGTAAGCTATCGGGTGAGTTATTGATATACTCGATGCTGGCAAAACCATCTAATGTATGCTCCTTGTCATTTAGTGAAACATCTATGGTGTAATTGACCTGCTGCTGCCAGTAGTCAGGTTGAGAGTAGCCGGATGTAAAAATTAAAAGTAAGATTAATGAGGCGATTAGTTTTTTCACCAGGACTCGTTTCATCAAAAATAAAATCTTATCTCTGCAAATGGAAATCTAAAATCTTATTTACCCTTTCCTTTGAATATAATTCTGAGGGTATGGATCATGATCTTGAAATCGAGGGCCAGCGAGATGTTTTCGATGTAGAGTAAGTCGAATTTGCTTCGTTCAATCATTTGCTCCACATTTTCAGCATAGCCAAACTGTACCATGCCCCAGCTGGTAATGCCGGGCTTTACTTTGAGCAAGTATTTATAAAAAGGGTAGCGGCTTACAATTTGGTCAATATAAAATTGCCTTTCGGGCCTTGGCCCTACCAGGCTCATTTCACCTAATATTATATTCCAGAGTTGCGGCAATTCATCGAGCCGCCATTTGCGCATTATTTTTCCCCAGCGGGTTATCCTGGTATCATCAGCCGAAGAAAGTGCAGGACCATTCTTTTCAGCATCATTTAACATGGAGCGGAACTTATACAAGCGGAAAGGCTTCCCTTTATAGCCAATTCTTTCCTGAACGAAAATTACCTGACCGGGTGATGAAAGCTTTACCCGAATGGCGATATAAAGTAACAGGGGGGATAAGATAATTAAACCGGCTACAGCGAATATCACATCAACCAGGCGTTTGATATTTTGTTGCCATTCAGGCATCAGCCCGGTTTGCAGGTCAATAAGGGCTGCTCCCATTACATTGCTTGTTTTTACTGAGCCTGAAAGTATGTCTAAAGTATTCGGTTGGATTTTTATTTCAACATCTTTTTCGCTCAGCCGGTTGATTATATTTTCCAACAATGGCTGCTCGTTTTTTTCCAGTGCCAGTACTACCAGTTTTATGTTTTGTTCATCAATAATTTTTTCCAGGTCATTTACATTGCCCAACCGGGGAATACTTTTGTGAAAGCCGTTTTTGCTATTGTTATCAGGTGTAACAAAACCGGTGTAACGATAGCCGCTGTCCTGCAGGTGCCTGGCCGTTTCCCTATAAATTCGGGCGGCATTATCATGGCTGCCGATCATAAGTGTCCGAAAAAATACTTCTCCGTTGAGTAATTGACGTTTAATCTTATTTAGTAAAATCCAGCGGCCGGTAAAAGTGAGTATAAAATGAATGCCGAAAAGATATAAGAAGGCAAGATAGTAGTAAGAGTAATTATCTCTTGCATCATCCAGTAGCAGTAAGAAAAAAATAATTATCGTACCAATAAGGCTGCATATAAAAGTGCTGGTGAACTCAAATAGCCTTGATTTTTTGTAAAGATGTTTGTAAGTACCCACTAAAGTGTATAAGGAGAGCCATCCTGCCGGAATAAAAAAGATGCTTAGCCAAAAGCGGTAATCAACCTGGAATTTTCCAGCTTCAGTGATTGTTTCATGCAGAATCCATTTGCGAACAA
>CAYPBW010000079.1:0-13313 GCA_964409055.1 uncultured Chitinophaga sp.
GGTGCCTTTGTTCCACCCTTTAAGGCTTTTTCACAAGCTTCCAGGTTTTGTTTGGCTCCTGTAAAATCAGGATACATTTTTAATGCTTCCTGGAAATCCAATTTGGCCCCTGCATAATTTTTGGCATCCATTTTTAATACACCAAGCAAATTAGCTGCCGCTGCATTTACCGGTACGGCCTGCTGGCTGCCATCGATAGAGGTAAAATTTACACCTATGCGTTTGCTGGTGGTATCGGCCAGTACTGCCCGGGCAGATACTTCACATTCCAATGTTCTTTTTAACTGGTATTGGCCAACCCCCAATTTATAAATGTGATAGGGGTTTTTTGTCTTGGGCACAACCTGTTCATACAGGCCAACGGCCGTTTTGGGATCGCCCAGTTCATCATAGCATTCGGCGGCACGGGCCATGGCTTCTGTATTGGCGGGTACTTTTTTGTACACTTCTTCAGCCAGTATCAAAGCACTTACATAGGCTTTTGTTGAAAAATAGAGCATGGATAAAGTATCCTTGTAAGCTGCTCCGCTGTCGATGGCCACATACCCGTGCAAGGCATTGATAGCAGCTCTTGCATCGTTATACACAAGTGCATTATCATACATTTTCAGATAATGCTTCTTCATGGCTTCATTATCCTGCGCCGATAGGGCAGTGAAGAAAACTAAGCCAATGAAAAATGAGATTGTTTTTTTCATCATAAAAGGTTTTTGATTAGTACCTGTCTTTCGGCAGGCGGGGTTAAAAATAAGTGTTCCGGCTGAAATACAGGCCTATTTACAGTTCAAAAAACTAATTTGCGGCATGCGGTGTATGTTGATATTCCTTCTTTTTCTCTTCCTGTTCTGTTCAATCAGAACTGATGCTCAACAGGATTCTATGGACACAGAACGCCTGGCAAAAATGGTTAGCCTGTCCGAGGTAGTCATCCGGTCTGATATGAATGTGGCCCGGTTTATTGACCAGGTTAAAAAGGACACCACTTTTTACAAGGCTTTTAAGAATCTCAGGGTATTGGGTTTTACTTCCTGGAATGATATCCGCATTAAGGACAAAAAGGGAGCAATTAAGGCTGCATTATTGAGCAAGACGAGGCAGCTTCGTTCAAACGGCTGTCGTTTTATGGAGGTCTTATCGGAGAAAACTACCGGTGATTTTCTTGAAACGAACGGGGGCTATAACTATTATACTGCCGATTTGTATGCCAGCTTATTTTTTACATCCGGCACGGTGTGCGGTGAAAACAATCTTGTCAAGGGAACAGACTTTAAACCAAAATCCAAATCCGGCCTGGCCAAACATAAAGAACAGCTGAAGATGCTTTTCTTCAACCCCGGAAAAAAAATTCCTGGTATTCCGTTTATAGGAGATAAGATCAACATATTCGACCCGGACAAAGCTGCGCTATATGATTTCCTTGTTGATTTTGGGGATTACGAGGGGCAGTCTTGTTATGTATTTACTATCCGGTCAAAACAAGGACTGAGTAACAGTGAAAGAAATGATATTGTTATTGACAGCATGGTCACTTATTTCAACACGAAGACAATGGAAGTGGTGGCCCGCAGATATGATATGAGTTTTGATGCCGGCGTATACGACTTTGATGTGCACATGGAAGTGGAAATGACAAAGTTTGGTAACTATCTTGTTCCCCGGCTACTTCGTTATATTGGCAACTGGGATGTGGTGATGAAAAAAAGAGAAAGGGGTATGTTTACCGCTACGCTATTTGATTTTACGAATTAAGCTTACCTGTTCCCTGTTGCTTCAGTGTATTTTCTCCATTTTTCAATAACCAGCGCCATGTCTTCCGGTAGCGCTGTTTCGAAAAACATATCTTCCCCGGTTGAAGGATGTACGAATCCAAGTGTTTTGGCATGAAGTGCCTGACGCTGACAAATTTGAAAACAATTTTCTACAAACTGTTTGTATTTACTGTATACGGTGCCTTTTACAATTTTATCTCCGCCATAAAAATCATCGTTAAACAAGGGATGACCTATATGTTTCATGTGCACCCTTATCTGGTGGGTACGACCGGTTTCGAGGATACATTCCACCAGCGTAACATAACCAAATCTTTCCAGTACCCTGTAATGAGTTATAGCTTCTTTGCCATGATCTCCCTCCGGGTAAGCTTCAAACAGTTTACGGAAACGGAGATGTCTTCCCACATGTGCAATGATCGTTCCTTCATCTTTCTCTACATCACCCCAAACCAGGGCTACATATTTGCGGTTAATACTATGATCAAAAAACTGTTTGGCAAGATGTCGCATGGCTTTGTCCGTCTTTGCCAGTATCAAAAGGCCGCTGGTATTTTTATCAATGCGGTGAACCAAACCAAACCTTGGCAGCACTTCTTCGGAAATGGATGGATTTTGTTGTTGCAGGTACCAGGCCACGCCATTCAGTAATGTTCCGGAATAATTTCCGCTGCCCGGGTGTACCACCATGCCGGCTGGTTTATTGATTAGCAGAAGGTCATTATCCTCGTGGGCAATATTCAGATTGATCTTTTCAGGAACCACATCGGTTTCTTCCGGGCTCATGTCTGAATAGATAATGATATTATCGCCGGGTTTTACCTTGTAATTCGGACGTACCGCTTTACCATTCACCAGTACCATGTCATGATTGATGGCCTGTTGTAGCTTGTTCCTGGTGGCGCCTTCTATGCGGTTGGACAAAAATTTATCAATACGCAGCGGCTCTTGCCCTTTATCTATGACGATACTGAACCTTTCGTATAGCTCATCACTGACGTCCTGTATTTCCGGGTTATTATTTTCCAGTTCTTCCTGCATAGCCGGCAAAGGTAAAGGATGCATTTTTGTTGAACTACAATAGTCAATTTGTTTTTGAATGCAGAGAACTCTTTCAAAAGAGAGCCATATGCAGCTTTGGGTTAAATTTGCTTTTTATTATGAAACAACAAGAAATTATATGCAGGGATCTGGGCAGGATGGACTACCAGGCAGCCTGGGACTACCAGGAGCAGCTGCTGAGGGAGAATGTAAGGCTAAAAACAGAGGCAAGAGAAAAAGGGATTGATCCTTCATTGGTTTCAACCAGTCATTATTTTTTGTTCGTGGAGCATCCGCCCGTTTATACACTTGGTAAAAGCGGTAATAGAGAAAATGTATTACTGGATGATGAGGGTTTGAAGCAACGGAATATCCAGTTTTTTAATACCAACAGGGGAGGGGATATTACTTTTCATGGGCCCGACCAGATTGTTGGTTACCCGATCATTGACCTGGAAAAATTTTATACTGATATTGGTCGTTATCTCCGCAACCTGGAAGAAGTGATCATTTTAACCCTGGCAAACTACGGCCTGAAAGGAGAACGTTCACCCGGTGAAACCGGCGTTTGGCTTGAGCCGGATGTGCCCGGCAGGGAGAGAAAAATTTGTGCGATGGGAGTTCGTTGCAGCCGCTGGATCACCATGCATGGTTTTGCCCTGAATGTGAATACAGATCTTTCTTACTTCAATCATATCATTCCTTGCGGAATTGTCAACAAACAAGTGACTTCCCTAAAAAAAGAGCTGGGAAATGAAATAGCCGTTGCAGAAGTAAAAGAAAGGATCAAAGATAATTTTGAAAAAGTATTTGAAGCAAAACTGGTGTCAGAAGTCCTTCTCTAAATAAAATTTGTGTTTCTCCACTAATTTACCGTCCTCGTATAGCTCAAATTTAAACCATCCTGCATGGTAAAAATTAGTCTTGTCCAGTTTAAAGTTTTTTTGCTTTATATCTTTTAATTCAAAAAGCAATGTATTGTCTTCGTCAAAAAATTTAATGGAGTATTTTTTGGGTTTTTCGTCATCAGGTAAACTCACCCTTACATAGCCATCCCGGTTGGTATACACATACAAAGAGGGTACAAATGCATTGGGTTTGTTTTTTACAGTAACCGGGTTAGGGGCGGCAATGGAGTCTGTTCCCGGAAAGCCATCGATTTTTACGACAAATGGTTTGGCTTTTGTCACAGAATCTGTAATCCTTACAGAATCAGCCGGCGCAATGTTATCTGTCTTTATTATCGGGTCTGTTTTAGCAACAGGTTCCGCCACTTTTGAGGTATCCTTAAAAGGCTTTTTTGCCTTACTGAACCGGTACATGCCCATATCCTGCTGAATGTATAACCTGTAAAACATATGATCATTAATGGCTTTCATGTCCGCATAGCCATTTTGTACAGCCGTTGGGTCGGGAACAGTCAGAATGGTTTTATAGCCCGAAAGGCTGTCGAAAGAACGCTGAATACTGATCTGCTTCACATTCGGCAGATTGTTCACCCAGCCGATGATAATGCGGTTATTGCCCATGTTCTTCACCGTAAAATTGGGGAGTGTATCCTGTGCTGCAAGCATACCGGATAGCAAGGTGAAAGCAAGATATACCAGGCCGACTTTCTTCATATATGTTTTACCAATACGGGACAGGATTTAGTTGAACCAAACAAAGATAGGATGGCCGGAATGAAAAACTAAAATATTAACGTTCCCTTACTGAGAGACCGGTTGCCTTGTAATCCGCCACTGTGAATCACAAGCAATTTACTTCCTTGATTAAAGTAGTTATTACTGACAAGGTCATTGATTGCGAAGAAAAGTTTACCAGTGTACACAAAATCAGACGGAATGCTGGTTTGTTTATAAAACTCGTTCATAAATGAAAACAGTGCAGGGGTATGTTTGGCATAACCACCGAAATGATAGTCGTGAATGATAACCGGTTTCTTATTAATGTTAACCAGTTGCCGAATATCATCATCAAGCTGAATATTATTCTTCAGTACACTGACGCTGATTATTTCAGCTTGGGAAGAATGAATCAACAGACCTGCGGTCATTGTTCCTGTTCCTGCAGCACAGCAAATGTGAGTGTAGTTTTTTTCTAAGGCATGGTCAAGTATGGTAGCCGCTCCTTTTGCACCTGTTATTCCATAACCACCTTCCCTGATCATATAACAATCATCCTTGTTTGTTAGTGATGCAGGTAATTCTTTTGATTTATAGGTGTCCCTGCTGCTGAAAACCAATTGCATTCCCAGTTGCCGGGCTTCCAGCAAAGTTGCAGAAGGGGCATCAGGTTCCTCACCCCGTATAATGCCAATGCTGTTTAGGTTATATAACTGGCAGGCTGCTGCTGTTGCTACAATATGATTGGACCATGCTCCCCCAAAGGTTACGATCGTTGTTTTTTTTTGTTGTTGAGCTTCCTCCAGGTAGTAACGAAGTTTGAACCATTTGTTGCCGGAAACAACCGGATGTATTTTGTCAATGCGTAACACATCTACTTCCAGATTCTTTTCCTTGTAAGCAGGGAGTGAAAGGTTATCAGTAGATATTTTTTCCAGGTCAATGGTTTGCATAAAGTAAGTATAAGCCGGCTTGGCGAATTTAGACTAATTTCGCAGCGCAATTAAACGTACAAAATGAAACCGACTTTAGTTATCCTGGCAGCCGGTATGGCCTCCCGTTATGGCAGCATGAAGCAGGTAGAAGGTTTTGGGCCTTCGGGAGAAACCATAATGGATTACTCCATTTTTGATGCTATTCGTGCCGGCTTTGGAAAGGTAGTTTTCATTATCCGAAAAGAATTTGCTGATAATTTCAAGGCAATATTTGAACCTAAGTTGAAAGGACGTATTCAAACGGAATATGTATTCCAGGAGTTATCCTTTTTTACGGATGGGTATAATTTCCCAAAAGAAAGAAGCAAGCCGTGGGGAACCGCACATGCTGTTTTGTGTGCAAAGGCTGCCGTTAACGAACCGTTTGCTGTGATTAATGCGGATGATTTTTACGGACATAATGCCTTTAATAATGCCGCAGCTTTCCTGAATATAGGTTGCAGCCCGGAGAATTATGCTATTGTCGGTTATGATCTCTTAAAGACCTTATCAGAACATGGAACGGTAAACAGGGGAGTGTGCAGCCTTGACCATTTGGGCAACCTGGCTTCGGTAAGAGAACGCATCAATATTGCCAAAAAAGGCGATGTTATTGTTTGTGATGATGGTTTAGAACCAGCCGAACTGCCGCTGAATACAAGGGTGTCTATGAACTTCTGGTGTTTTGATCCGTCTTTCTTTAATTATACACAGCAACTTTTCACTGAATTTTTGAAGGAGCATGGCCAGGAGTCAAAATCTGAATTTTTTATTCCTATTGTAGCAGACAGGTTTATCAGGGAAGGTGGGAAAATTGAAATCATACCTACAAGTTCATCCTGGTTTGGTGTTACTTATAAAGAAGATGCGCCTTATGTGAAGCAGAGCCTGGATGGATTAATAAAGAATGGAGAATATCCAACAAGCCTCTGGAACTGAATTGCCATGGACATCGTTTCATTAAAAAAGCGATCAGCCTGACGGTTGATCGCTTTTGCTTTTATAGGGAATGCGCTGATTAGTCTCCTTTTACCATGAACACATAATCCTGTATTTTTTTCACCTGGTCTTTTTTATCCATTCCTCTTATTGAAGATTTGGATGGCAATTTTATTGATTGATAAGAAGAGTCTTTTTTTAGTTGGTCAACAGCATTGAAAATATACCTTGACTGGATGGCAAAAACGGCACCTTCTGTCTCTGTTTCTTTTGTGCTGAGAATACCGATTACTTCCCCGTCTTTATTGAATACAGGCCCTCCGCTGTTGCCGGGATTAGCCGCAACCGTAATCTGGCAACTCAGTGTATCACCATTTAAGCCTGTTTTTGCACTCAGATAACCTTCGCCATAAACGATTTCATTTCTTGGAAAGCCAAGGGTATAAACAGGTTCAGCAATATCTGATGTTGCCTTACGGATGCTGTAGGGTAAGGCGGTGAGCGGTTTGAAGTTTTGACTGACTATTTTCAGGATTGCTATATCTTTTTTTAAGTCAAGGGTTATCAGTTTTACGTTATACTGTTCTCCTTTGTTATTCTGGATATAAATATTCTTTGAGTTTTTAACAACATGGGCATTCGTAATAATATACCCTCTTGGGTCAATCATAAACCCTGTTCCATTGTACCTGACAGGCGTAGAAATGATGGGTTTAGCATTTTTCTTATCTACATGATCTATTTTGTTATCGAGTTGCTTTGTTTTCTCATCAAGGCGGTCAACTTTACTTACAAGCTCAGTTACCTTTGCATTTTCTGCCTTTGGCACAACAGCATTCACCAGCGCTGTAATAGTTAAAGTGGTGACACCGGCAAAAACTGCTGCAATAGCAGCCACTCTTCTGTATCGTTTCCACAGGTAAACAACCTTGGCCTTTCCTTTCAGTTTCATCGAGTCGATCTTGCCCTGTTCGGTTAGATCAGTATGAACATCATTCAATGCGCTGCGAAAAGATTTGCGTTCGCCGAAATGATTTAGCTGTTGCAGAAAAAGAGTATGTTCTACCACCAGCAGGTCTATCTCCGCATTTGTTTTACGAAGGTTCTCAAACTGGAGCCTTTCATCCGGTTTCATTTCTCCCCGGATATATCGTTCAACGGTATCTAATATCTTAATGTCCTCTATCACTGTTCCCGTTTTTATAGTGAGTAAAAAATATCTTTTTTAACCGAACCAGGCATTTATATTTCTGGTTTTTAGCATTATCAGCATTGGTATAACCGAAGCGGGAGGCAATGACCTGCATATTTTGTTTTTGCAGATAATACGCTTCCAGCAGGCTTTTACAGGGTTCACCCAGGTTGTTGATGGCTTTTTCCATCATGTCAAACTCAATGTTTCTCTGCTCATGGGCTTCAAGATCTTCTTCTACCGCTACTATAGACTCCATACTGTCACCCGGGTCGGAATAGCGGTTTTGTTGTTGTAATCGTTTGAGCCATAGTCTCCTGGAAACTGAATAAACAAATGTTCTGATTTGGCAATTCAGCTCAAAAGAACCCGATCTTACCTTTTCATAAAGAACTACCATTGCTTCCTGAAAAATATCCTTGGCATCGTCTGCTGAGCCGTTGTTGTTGATTATCAGGGCTTGAACCATATTAAAGTTCTCCCGGTAAATGGTCTCAACGGCTTTTTTGTCGCTGGCGGCTAATCCTGTCAGAAGCTCTTTTTCGTCTATCAGTGATTTCACAATCCGTTATTTAATACAGGATTCTGCGAATTGTAACCCTGTTTGGCTGCAAAATATTAAATAATAAGTGCAGGGTACCTGACATGGCAGAAAAAAAATTAAAAAAGCCGGGTTACCTTTCTTCATTCCGGGTATTAACAGCGAAATATTTCAACAAACCCCTTTAAAAAGCACAACAAAATGAAGAAGTTTTTTGCAATTGCATTGATCGCTGCTACAATGGTAGCTTGTAACAATTCTGGTGACAAGAAAGAAGGAGAAACAAAAGATACTACAGCTGCTCCGGCACCTGCTCCAACTCAGGATACTACAGCTGCTCCTGTTCAGGACACTACAGCTGCTCCTGCTGCTGACACTACTAAAAAGTAATTTCACTGGCAAGCAATCGTCGAAGGCCTTTCTCTCAAGAAGGGCCTTCTTCTATTTTATACCTGGTACAAAATACATTCCTCAGTCCGCTTAGTAAAGGCTACCTTTGCGGCCCGGTTAATATCCATCTGAAAGGCTCAGCTGGGCCAACCGGTTAAATTAAAGCCGGTTTTTATCAATTTAAAATTTATTAAGTGAACACATTTGAGTCCCTGGGCATAGAGCAGGGTTTATTAAACTCTATCCAGGCATTGGGTTTTACCCAGCCCACACCTATCCAGGAAAAAGCAATCCCTGTTTTGTTGCAGGGTACAAAAGATTTTATAGGACTTGCACAAACAGGTACTGGAAAAACGGCTGCCTTCGGTCTGCCGCTTCTTCAGCTCATCAATAAGGAAGACCGTTTTCCGCAGGCATTGGTTATATGTCCCACCCGGGAACTTTGTTTGCAGATAACGAATGACATGGATAAATTCAAAAATAAAGCTGACCGTATCGCTGTAACGGCAGTTTATGGCGGGGCTTCTATTGGTGATCAGATAAGGAGCCTGAAAAAAGGTACCCATATTATAGTAGCAACACCGGGCCGTTTGATTGATCTGATAGAAAGAAAGGCAGTTAACCTGGAACAGGTAAGCTATATCATATTAGATGAAGCTGATGAAATGCTGAATATGGGCTTCAAGGATGATATTGAGTTTGTACTGAAAAATACACCCAACCGGGAGAGTACATGGCTTTTCAGCGCTACCATGCCTCCGGAAATCCGGCAAGTAAGCAAAAGGTACATGGAACAGCCATTTGAAATTACTATTGGAAAAGTGAATTCTGGTAATGTCAATATTGACCACCAGTATTATCTTACCCAGCATGTGAACCGTTATGAAACGCTGAAACGGATTATTGACTTCAATCCCGGCTTATATGGAATTGTTTTTACCCGTACCAAAGCCGATGCCCAGGAAATAACAGAATCGCTGATCAGGGAAGGTTACGATATTGAAGCCCTGCACGGCGATCTTACACAAGCTCAGCGGGACAAAGTAATGGCCCGTTTCCGTGAAAAGAGTATACAATTGTTAATAGCTACGGATGTGGCTGCAAGGGGGATTGATGTGCAGGGTATTACTCATGTTATCAATTATGAATTGCCTGATGACACAGAAGTGTATACCCATCGCAGCGGAAGAACCGGAAGGGCGGGTCGCAGTGGTATTGCTGTTTCTATTGTTACACCAAAAGAAGTATACAGGCTCCGCCAGATAGAAAAATTGGTAAAAACACAGTTTCATAAAATGGATATACCCAGTGGAAAAGATGTTTGCCGCAAGCAGTTTTTCCATTTTATTGATAAGATGCTGCAGGCCGATATCAGCCACGGTGAATATGAAACGTACCTGCCTGTATTGAAAGAGAAGTTTGCCCATGTAGAGAAAGAAGAGATATTACAGAAAGTGGCAGCATTGGAGTTTGACCGTTTCCTGAAATATTACGAAAACGCAGCAGATCTAAATATGAGGGATGAAAGAAGGGGTGATCGCCGCGGGGAAAAAACTGATGGAAGATCCGCCAGGGATACAAAAGGAAGAAGTTTTACCGGTGGAGGTAATTACCAACGCTTGTTTGTCAACCTGGGTACAAAGGACGGTTTTTATAAAGCCAGTTTTTTACAATTTATTCTTGATATGAGTGATTTGAGAAAAGATGTATTGGGACGAATTGACATGAAGGAGATGAATAGCTGGGTGGAGGTGGATGCTTCGGCTGCCAAAAAAATGATTAAGGCGATTGATGGTAAGAATTACAGGGGCAGAAAGATCCGGATGAATGATGCCGAAAGCGGGGGAAGAAAAAAATAATTTTTCAAAACAAGTTGGAAGTACGCTGATCAAAAACTACATTTGTTTCATGACCATCACAAAAGCATACCGGAGCTTTTATTTTTATTACTTCTTTTTTGGAAAGAGGCCGGGCATGCTTTTGTTGAAAATAAAGTGAACAACTAAAAAACACAACATAAAGAGTCCCGGCCAGAACAGGCCGGGATTTTTGTTTTAGTATATGAATACAAAAGTTACAATACAGGGCTACGAGGGCAGCTTCCACCAGGTAGCCGCTCAGTTGTATCATGGGAAAAATGTACAAGTCATCCCATGTGCTACTTTCAGGGATGTTGTAAAAACGGGGTCCAATAAGAAAGAAAGTGACGGTGCCGTAATGGCCATAGAAAATTCGATTGCTGGTAGCATTTTACCTAATTATAATCTTTTACAGAAAAGTAATCTCAGGATAACGGGTGAGATCTACTTACAGATCCGGCAAAACCTCCTGGTAAATAGGGGCGTAAGGCTGGAAGAAATTAAAGAAGTGCATTCACACACAATGGCATTGCAGCAGTGCTATGAGTTTTTAGATAAGTATAAATGGAAACTGGTGGAAACTGATGATACGGCACTCAGCGCAAAACACATTCATCAGCACAAAAGCAAACATATTGCGGCAATTGCCAGTAAACTGGCGGCTGACTTGTATAACCTGGAAGTATTAGCGCCAAACATTCATACCATGAAGAACAACTATACCCGCTTCCTGATGTTGCAGCGGGATGATATGGCGCAGCCGGTTGAAGGGGCGGATAAAGCCTCAGTTACTTTTCATACTGATCACTCAAAGGGCAGCCTGGCGAAAGTACTGACGAAGATTGCGGAAGGGGGGATCAATCTTAGCAAACTGCAGAGCTTCCCCATACCGGGTTCTGATTTTAAGTATGCTTTTCATGCAGATATGGAGTTTGATTCCATTGGCCGGTTTGAAAATGTGATTGAAATAATTAAACAACTTACCGAATCAATAAAGATTTATGGCGTATATAAAAGAGGATTATGGAAATAACTACAAGTAAACGGCTAAAGGGAATTGGTGAGTACTACTTCTCGCAAAAGCTGAGGGAGATTGAAGCATTGAATAAGGCAGGAAAGGATATTATCAATCTGGGAATCGGCAGTCCTGACCTGGCACCGCATCCGGATGTCATAAAGACATTGCAGGAAGAGGCCGCAAAGCCGAATGCACATGCTTACCAGTCCTATAAAGGCTCTCCGGTCTTGCGAAAAGCCATGAGTGACTGGTATAAGAAATGGTACCATGTTGAACTGGATGCTGCTACTGAAATATTGCCCCTGATAGGCAGCAAAGAAGGCATCATGCATGTATGCATGACATATCTAAACAAAGGAGATGAAGTGCTGGTACCCAATCCGGGTTATCCCACTTATACCAGCGCAGTAAAACTGGCAGGGGGAAAGTGTGTGGATTATAAACTGCTGTTGAAAAATAATTACGAACCGGATTATGGCAAGCTGGAAAAAAAAGGGTTGAAAAAGGTAAAACTCATGTTTGTAAATTATCCCCAGATGCCTACCGGGCAATTGCCCACAAAAGCGTTGTTTGAAAAACTGGTGAGGTTTGCGAAGAAACATGGGATTATAATTATTCATGATAATCCATACAGTTTTATTCTCAACGATAATCCGATGAGTTTACTGAGTATGAAAGGGGCAAAGGGTTGTGTAATTGAGTTAAACTCCTTAAGCAAGAGCCATAATATGGCAGGCTGGCGGGTAGGGATGCTTTGCGGATCCAAAGAAAGAATCGAAGAAGTGTTAAGATTTAAAAGTAATATGGATAGCGGGATGTTCTTACCCGTACAGCTCGCTGCAGCCAGGGCATTGTCTTTAGGGAAAGAGTGGCACGATATGGTAAACGAAGCATACAGGAAGAGAAGGGAAAAAGTTTTTGAACTGCTGGAGTTATTGAATTGTAAATTTTCCCGATTGCAGGCGGGAATGTTTGTATGGGCAGCTATACCCGGCGAATATAAAACTGGTTTTGAGCTAAGTGATGAGGTGTTACACAAAGCCGGAGTGTTTATTACACCCGGCGGCATATTTGGTAGTGCAGGAGATAAATACATCCGGGTAAGTTTATGTAGTACAGAAGAAAAGTTTGAAGAGGCAATTGGCAGAATAAAAAATCTAAAATCAAAAATTTAAAATGGAAAGAAAGAAAATATGTGTCGTCGGGGTTGGCCTTATCGGGGGTTCTCTTGCCATTCAACTGCATGAAAAGAAATTGTCTTCAAAACTGATCGGGGTAGAAATAAACGAAGACCATGCCCGGCAAGCGTTGGAATTGGAATTGATAGATGAAATATCAACCCTGGATAATGCCATTAATGAATCAGATGTAATTGTGATGGCGATGCCTGTGGATACGATGGTAGCAATGCTGCCCCTCATTCTTGATAAAATAGAAAGGCAGATTGTACTGGATCTCGGATCTACAAAATCTCAGTTGACCGATGCTGTGAGGTCTCATCCTAAGAGAGGAAGATATGTGGCCACCCATCCGATGTGGGGAACAGAATATAGCGGTCCGCAGGCGGCAGTAAGAGAGGCATTTGAAAATAAAGCGGTGATTATTTGCAACGCTGAAGAAAGTGATGCAGACGCTCTGGAATGGGTAAAATATATGTATAATAAAATAGGCATGCACCTATTAGAGATGGAAGCAAAGGCGCATGACCTTCATGCCGCCTATGTAAGTCACATATCGCATATCACTTCTTTTGCGCTTGCCAATACTGTATTGGAAAAGGAAAAAGAAGAAAATGCCATTTTTGAACTGGCCAGTGCCGGTTTTGAAAGCACTGTTCGACTGGCCAAAAGCAACCCGGCCATGTGGGTGCCGATCTTTATGCAGAATAAAGAGAATGTGCTGGATGTATTAAAAGAACATATAGCACAATTGTCAAGATTTAAGGAAAGTATTGAAAAGGAAGAC